>NZ_JBGKEB010000012.1:0-155446 GCF_041399425.1 Enterobacter sp. KBR-315C3_2022 | reverse complement strand
GTTCATTGATAGTGCTGTAATTAAAATGATGGTAGTTGGAGTTATTATTGTAATTGTTGTATATTTTTCATTTTTCTATGAGAGAAAAAAATAGATGTCTATACCAGCACATATATGGTTTACAGATGAAAATGGCTCGCAGATGATTGGTGAATGCTTAATGCCATTACGATTAGCCTCTACTGAGCTTAAATCATTTACTCATACTGTATGGTTACCTACAGACTACAATACAGGAAAACTAACTGGTACGCGTTTACATGTACCCATTAAGTTTGAAAAGGAAATAGATCGTCTTACACCGATTTTATTTAGAGCATTGTGCCAGGGGAGAGTATTGAAAGAAGCCTTGATTAAAATGTACAGAATCAATGAGGCTGGAGTAGAAGAAGAATATTTTAATATAAAATTACTTAAGCCCCCATTTTTATTTAACTCAAATTAACGTTTTCCGTTCCAAAAGATATGTCAGTATATAACCCGCGAAATAAGCAATAACCATTCCTCAAGCATATATCCCCATCGCAGCGAATATACCTGAGTTAGAAGTCATCAGTGGCAGCGCTACCAGCCCCGAAGGACCGAAGGCGCTATTGAGTCCGATCGGCAAGCCTGACCAAGCCTTAGTACCAACGCTAAAAAGGCAACCTTAAGGTTGCCTTTTGCATTTATTAATACCTCACGCACACCGACTTCGTTTCGCACCAGCCGTCCAGCCAGTCCGGACCGAAATCGCGCCCGGTGCCGGACTGCTTCATGCCGCCGAACGGCAGGTTGGCGTCTATCAGCGTATGGCTGTTGACCCACACGGTGCCCGCCTGCAGCCGGTCGGTGTACGCCAGCGCGCGGCTGACGTCCTGCGTCCAGACGCTCGCCGTCAGGCCGTATTCGGAGTCATTGGCTAATTTCAGCGCCTCTTCGCCGTCCGCCACGCGGATCAGGTTTACCACCGGGCCGAACACCTCTTCGCGGGTCAGCTTCAGGCTGGCCGACGGATTGACCACCAGCGTAGGCGACACGTAGTAGCCGTCGCCGCCGGGGGCCGCGTTGCCGGTAATCAGCTCTGCGTTCTGTGATTTTGCCTCATCAAGGAACGTCTGAACCTTGTCGCAGTGGGCGCGCGATACCAGCGGGTTGATGAAGGCGTCCGGCGACATGCCCGGCCCGACGCTCAGGGACTTCACCGCCTGCTCGAAGCCGCTCACCAGCGTGTCAAACAGCGGCGCTTCGATGTAGATGCGCGAGCTTGCCGCGCAGACCTGGCCCTGATTGAGGAAGCTGCCCATCATCAGCCCTTCGATAACCCATTCCGGGTTAGCGTCCTTCAGCACGATGGCCGGGTTTTTGCCGCCCAGCTCCAGCGTGACGCCCGTCAGCGTGTCCGCCGCCGCGCGCGCAATCTGCTTGCCCGTCGCCGTCGAGCCGGTGAAGCTGATTTTGGCGATGTGCGGATGCGACGTCAGCGCCGCGCCGCAGACCGCGCCGCTGCCGGTCACCACGTTGAATACACCCTCCGGCACGCCCGCCTCGCAGGCCAGCTCGGCCACGCGCAGCAGGGTCAGCGGCGTGGTTTCGGACGGCTTAATCACGATAGAGCACCCGGCCGCCAGCGCGGGCATCACTTTCCACATGCCGATCAGCAGCGGGAAGTTCCACGGCACGATCCCGGCCACCACGCCAATCGGCTCTTTGCGCGTCCACGCCTGATAGCGCGCGCCCTGCGGCAGCGGGATCGACAGTTCAAGCGTCTTGCCCGCAATTTTGGTGGTTAAGCCCGCGGTGTAGCGCATCCAGTTCAGGGTGCATTCCACCTCAAACATGCGGGAGATATTGATCGATTTCCCCTGCTCCAGGGTCTCAAGCTGCGCCAGCTCTTCGCGATGCTGCTCGACCAGGTCGGCGAAGCGCAGCAAAATGCGCTCGCGCTCGGCGGGCAGCTTTCCGCACCAGCTGCGGGCCACGAAGGCGCGCCAGCCGGACATCACCGCGCGATCGACATCCTCGACGCTGGCGTCGGCGGTGGAGGCAATCACCTCGCCCGTCGCCGGGTTGAACACGCTCAGCCGCTTTTCACCGTTAGACGCGGTCTGCTGGCCTTCAATCCACAGGCCGTGCTGGCGGTCTAAAAACTGCTGCACGACGGGAAGTACGGCAACCTGTGACTCAGACATAAGAAACTCCTTTGTGATTCTTCGCAGGGTATTGATGCAGTCTACGAGGCGTTTCCGATTCCTGCTTTTGTCTGTGTGACATTCGCTTTTCCGCCTGTGACAGGCCCCGCAAAACGTGATAATTCCCGCTTATCACGCTGTTACCGGTAAGCGTTCTTTCCTATAGTCAGCCTCAGGAACCTGACGAAATGCAACATTAATGCAACAATGCAAAAACATTGACGGTGCGGCGAGATAACCATGGCGTGTGCAAGCGAACGGGAAAAGTTGGAGCAGTGGCTGGCGCAGATTAATCAGGCGTGCGGACGCTTTGGCGCGCGCCCGCTAGACGGGGAATTTATCGGCGAGCTGGAGACCAGCTACGCCCGCAGCCTCAAGCTCAGCGCCGTGACCGCGGCGGGCGTAAACCTGTTCCGCACCCGGCAGGAGATTAATCAGGGCAACGATGCCTGGTTCTATACGGTGTTTCAGCTCGCCGGGAGCGCGGACGTTGAGCAGGACGATCGCCGCTCGCGGCTCAACGCGGGCGACATTACGCTTCTCGACGCCTCGCGCCCCTGCTCTATTGCCTGGCAGCAAAAGTCCCGGCAGATCTCTCTTCTCGTTCCCCGCCAGATCGTCGAGCAGCAGTGCCGTTTTCAGGAAATTCGCTGCGCGCTGCCCCTGTCGCGCACCCTGCCTACCGTGCAGCTGAGCCATCGCCTGCTGCAGGAGAGCATGGGCAATACGGACCTCAGCGACAGTGAAAGCGAAGCGGCGCTGGAGGCCATGATCTGCCTGCTGCGCCCGGCGTTTCAACAGCGCGAGCCATCACAGCCGCGCAAGGAGCGCCTGTTTCAGCGCGTGCTGGCGCTGATTGACGACCACATTCAGTCTGAGGCGCTGCGGCCAGAGTGGATTGCCTCGGAAATTGGCGTGTCGGTGCGCAGCCTGTACCGCATGTTTGCGGATAAAGGGCTGGTGGTGGCGCAGTACATTAAGAATCGCCGTCTGGACAGGTGCGCGCAGGTTTTGCGCGCCGCCAGCGATGACGAAAAGCTGGCGGGCATTGGCTACAGCTGGGGGTTCGCCGACCATAGCCATTTTTCTACCGCCTTCAAGCAGCGCTTTGGCGTCTCTCCCGGCGAGTACCGCAGGCGCTTTCGCTGATCACTTTTTCAGCCACCTGCCGTTAATCCCCTTCACGTACTCGCCCGGCTGAGCGCGGTTGACCAGCTTTTGCCCGGCCATTTTCGCCACGTCATCGACCGGTAAATTGTTGCTGTCGGCGAGCTGCTGATAGCTTTCCGTACGCGCGGCGTTGATGCGGTTAACCAGCTCCAGCGTCTGCGCATCCTGGGTTACTGGCGCGATATAGCCGCTCAGGGTTTCCCCCACGCGCCCCTGCGCGCGGGCCTCGTTCAGGGTCAGGGTCGCGGCCTGCGCGTTCATCCCCAGCGCCAGTAAAATCAGAGCGAATCGTTTCATGGCGTCCTCAGAACAGATCGCTACGCGACTTAAGCAGGGATTCCACGTCCTTATCGACCTTGATGTGGATTTCATGCTCAATCTTCACGTTCATGTTGATGGTAATCGGCTCCTTGGGCGCCGCAACCTCAATGCGCGGCGTGCAGCCCGCCAGCAGCGCGACGGCGGCGACGGTGAGACTAGCGGCCATCTTGTTCATTATTGTTCCTCACTTTCCTTGCCGGTCGAACCGCGGGTACCGGGTAACGCCGCGTGTTGCTCAAACCACGTTTGCACATTGTCCCCAAAGCGCAGGCTGCGCCAGAGGGTAAAGACATTCTCTTCATGGGTATAGTTCAAATTCACCGTGCTGCTTTTGCCGTCCACGCGGCTGATGCCGGTAATGGTCGCCGCCAGGGTCAATGCCCCCAGGTTATCGAGATTGATTTTCGTCCACGAGCGGGAGATTTCCATGTAGCGAAGCCAGTTGATCGCCGCCCCTGCCACCATATTATCGTTCACGATGGCGTCGGCGGTGTCTTTATCAAGACGCAGCGTCATCGGGCCGGGGTTGCTGAGCCAGCCGTCTTTAATGATCCACTTTTCATTGTTCAGCCAGAACGGCAGCCCGCCGCTCACCGGGCCGGACATCGTAAACTGCTTGGGATTGACCGCGCTTATCAGCTCGCTGGTGGAGATGTTGTCCACGCGCAGCAGCGCCGCGTCGTGCTGCGGCAGGCGCAATTGCTGCATGGTGATTTTCCCGCCCAGCGTCTCGACCTTCACGTTGGTCAGCAGCAGCGGACGGTCGTCGCTCCATGGATAATCGCCCTGCAAATCGGCCGTAATGTCGTGCGCGGTGACGAGGTTAACCACCTCACCGATGCGCAGCGTGACCGGGCCGCGCGTTCCCAGCGACCAGGTGCCTTCGCCAAAGCGGAACGGCAGCACAAAGTCGACGCCGTTAATCTGGTTATCCGGCATCCAGACGCTGCCGGCTTTCACCACCCCGTGGCCCCCGGCTTCAAAGCCCTGGCCGGGCGCGGCGGAGAACGCCACCTGCGCATAGAGATCGCCGTCGCGCAGGGTCATTTTCCACTCCGGCGGGATCAGCGGCTGGAACACGGTGAGCGACTGTTTTGGCCACCAGGCCTGACCGCGCAGGCGTTCGCCATCCCAGCGGCCGTTGACCTGTACCGGCCCAATCCTGTCGGCATGCAGATCGCCTTTGAACTGGAAGATCGTCGGGTCGGTGCCGTCAACGCTGAAGTTGAGCACCGACGGCGGCAGCACGCTGCCGCCGGAAAAGTGCGTTTCTCCGGCGTTGAGCGACAACGCGCCGCTAAATTTAGGATCCGCCGTATCGCGCAGCCAGCGCACCGGTTGGGTTAAGGCCAGGCGCGGCTTGTCGACGCGCATGGTGCCGTACTGGAGCTTGTCGAAGCCCGTCGAAAGTTCGGTTAGCTCAATGACGTTGTCGCGCCACTCGCCTCTCCCCGCGACGTCCCATCCGGCGTGCATTGGCATGAAGCTGCCTTTGCCCCAGTAGCGCCACTGCCACAGGCCTTTATCCGGCAAAAAGTCGTTGGCCTGTCCGTCCAGATGAAGCACAAAATCGCCCATTTCGTTTTCATGGGCGCGCAGGATCGCCTGCAGGCGACCGTCCACGCCCTTCTGCGTCAGCTTAACGCCCGCCAGCGGCCAGCGGATTTCGTCGATATCCAGCGAATCAATAATCCGCCCGCGCGAGCGCAGCAGCGCGCCCGGCTCAAAGGTCAGCTGCGGATCGGTGAGCGCGCCGGTTAAGGTCGCCGGCAGCCTGGCGTAGAGGATCAGATCGTTTTGCTTGGCCTCGCCGCTCAGGTGGAGCGGCATGCTGCTGTTGTCCATGCTCAGCGTGCCGGGGCCGATATTCAGCACGGCGTTGCCTTTACCGGCGTCGCCCTGGGTCAGCACGTTCAGCCGCCCGGAGATTACCGCCTTCTCCAGCCCCCGCTGCCAGTTGTCAATTTTCAGCCCCATGCGCCCGCTCAGCGGCATGCCCGGCAGCGCCCAGTTCCAGCGGCCGTCGCTTATGTTCAGCTGCTGGGACGTTATCGTCCACGGCAGGTCCAGCAGCGGATCGGGGTTATCGCGCGCCATCACCACCAGCTGCCCCTGATTTTCCCGCCAGTCGAGATCGGCATCGACCAGCGACGCAAGCTGCGGCACGTTAAACGTGGCGGACGCGTGGCCTTGTACCGGCACGCCGTCGGGGATCAGCGGCAGCGTAAAGTCGCCCACCAGCCTGACGGGATCGGGATAATCAGGAAGCCGCACGTCAAATTGGCTCACCGTCAGCTTTTGGCCGTGCAGTTTCGCCTTCAGGCTAACCTGCTCGCCCTGGTAGGTGATGGACTGCGCGTCCGGCGTTAGCGAGGCGCGGAACTCCCCTTCCCACTGCTGCCACGGCGAGAGCGACAGGCGGTGGATGGTTATCCAGGTGTTGGGCAGCACGGCCTGCCACTGCGCCAGCGTTTTCGGCGCGACCTCGGAGGGCGCAGATTGCGGCAGCTTGCTCAGGCAGGCGGAGTTGAGATCGAGCGAGCCAACGTCTAGGCGCCAGCGGCTGGGATGGGATAAGGTGATGTTTTTGACCTTCGCGATCTCGCAGTCTTCAACGAGATAGCGCAGATCGGGTATCACAACGGCATGGCGCGTCAGCCTGGGGCTTTCGTCGAAGGCGATCCGCGTTCCGACGGGCAGCCAGATGCCCGCGAGCGTCGGCACCCACTGCGCGAGCGTCATCAGCAGCGTCAGCGGCACCAGTATCACCAGCAGTAGTAGCGCAATCGCGGCTTTGTATTTACCCTTCATGGGCAGTTAATATCCTGATTTAGCAAAAGAAATAAGCCGACATCGCCGATCATTGTCGCATGTTTAGCCAGTCAGATGAAGAGAATGCCTTTTTTAAGGATAGATGCTCTAAAATAATTCATAGAACTTATTGATTTCAATGATATTTTAAAAATTGTAAGATAATTTTAATCATGCTAACGTGGTTGTAAAATCACTGGAGAAAGCCTTATGAAACTCGCGGTTTATAGCACAAAGCAGTACGACAAAAAGTATCTGCAGCATGTTAACGAGGCTTACGGCTTCGAACTTGAATTTTTTGACTTTCTGCTGACTGAAAAAACGGCCAAAACGGCGCACGGCTGCGAAGGCGTCTGCATCTTCGTCAACGACGACGGCAGCCGACCGGTGCTGGAAGAGCTGAAAAAGCACGGCGTGAAGTACATCGCCCTGCGCTGCGCGGGCTTTAACAACGTCGATCTGGACGCGGCCAAAGAGCTGGGCCTGAAGGTGGTCCGCGTCCCGGCCTATTCGCCGGAAGCGGTAGCGGAACACGCTATCGGCATGATGATGTCGCTTAACCGTCGTATTCACCGTGCCTATCAGCGCACCCGCGATGCCAACTTCTCGCTCGAAGGCCTGACCGGCTTCACCATGTACGGTAAAACCGCGGGCGTGATCGGGACCGGTAAAATCGGCGTCGCCACCCTGCGCATTCTGAAAGGGTTTGGCATGCGCCTGCTGGCGTTCGATCCCTACCCAAGCGCGGCCGCGCTGGAGCTGGGCGTGGAGTATGTCGACCTGACGACGCTGTTCTCCCAGTCTGACGTCATCTCCCTGCACTGCCCGCTGACGCCGGAAAACTACCACCTGCTTAACCAGACGGCGTTCGACCAGATGAAGGACGGCGTGATGATCATCAACACCAGCCGCGGCGGGCTGATTGATTCCCAGGCGGCGATTGAGGCGCTGAAAACCCAGAAAATTGGCGCGCTGGGCATGGACGTGTATGAGAACGAGCGCGATCTGTTCTTCGAAGACAAGTCTAACGACGTGATTCAGGACGACGTGTTCCGCCGCCTGTCCGCCTGCCACAACGTGCTGTTTACCGGCCACCAGGCGTTCCTGACCGCCGAGGCGCTGATCAGCATCTCAGAAACGACGCTGGGCAACCTGCAGCAGCTGGAAAAAGGCGAAGCGTGTCCTAACGCGTTAGTGTAATCCGAACTCCCTCAGCCCTCTCACGCTTTTCAGAGAGGGCTTTTCAAATACCGGCCTCGCGTTTCCCTCTTCTTTATTGCCTGTTCACGCTGAAAACTGTCTCGACGGTCGCGCGCTGCGGAGTTTTTTTCCGTAACGATAGTTTTAATAAGATATAGCTATTACAGTAATCGTTTGAATTTATCAAATACGCCTTTTAGACATTCCTCTTCAATAATAAAGCGCTCATCCGCCTCTTACTCTATGTGATTCAGATCACATATACAGTAAATATTCGCTTTTTTTCTTTGTACCTTTATGTGAATAAAATGTAATGTCTGCACGAAATAATCCTAGCTGATTTTAAATACCTCCTAAATAAAGACAATTCTTAAGATATATTTTCCTAATTATAAAAATCATTGATTGACCGTTTATTTTCATTTCATCAATTTCCCTTTAAGATCTTTACGCCCGCGGCGATGTGTTTAGCAAAATAAAAATCTAACGCCCGGGGTGTTAACAAATATTTCATGCTGGCAGCATGGTATATTTTTCATTAATTTTATCGGTTTTTGCCCATTTTCCTTATAGTTTCTTAGGGTTAGACTTTTCGCGAAAATTCCTGGTGAATAAAAAATCACTATAACCTGCTGAAAATTGACTCATTATCTACGCGCTCACCCCAGCCTCACCGTCAACAATTGATCGATAAAAACTATTAATAAGTAAATTCTCAATCACTTAAAACGATTGCCAAAATCGCATGGCCGATGTTTTAATCTCCCCAACAAATGGAATGGTAGATGAGTATTCCTCTCAATTAATTTGACAGGAATAAGGGAGACTTACACCTTATGAATTATCATCTAATTTCAGATGACAGCTTTTTCATCCTTGGGCTTTGCGAAGAAATTAAAACTAACGATAACCCGTATTTTATTCACAACGTCAATCTGGAGAGCCGCCTTTTTTATCCGCAGCCCGGAGACGTGGTTATTATCGCGGTTAATGATATTAAGCTACGCAGCTCCCTGCTGCGGAACCCAAGACTAAAGCGCTGTCGACTGCTGGTGATGATGGATATTCCCGTTATCCCGGCGAGGCTGACTAACTTTCCCTGGCTACTGCCTAAAAATGTCAGCATGGAAGCCCTAAGCGCCACCCTTAACCGGGCCGTACGGTCGATGATTTATCATGAGAAGGTCGATCGGAAAACCATAACCATATTTGATGAACTTTGTGCGGGCAAATCCACATCGAGCCTTGCAACCTCATCGGAGGAGAATTTAAAGCATATATATAAAATCAAGCGCGGGATTTTCCGCGAATATGGACTGATGAAGTGTAATTCAGCTGGATTGTTATTATGCCGCGATATTCTGGGCATGAAACCCGTTCAGTGAAATCAATAACAGGCCTGCCTGTTAACCAACAGCTCATTCAACAGCATCGGTAAGAATACGACCGATATTTATTCTGACGACCTGGAAACAGGGTGTTAAGGCAGCGCATTCGCCGTTTGCTGAAGGATGATCCGTATCTGCGGGAAAGCCCGCGGGTTATTTATCAAGTGAAAATGGAGTTTACCATGAAAGTCAGTATGCATTCCTTAGCCATTGCTATCGCGGCCACCCTCTGCGCTGCCAGCGTGCAGGCAGCGTCTAACGGCACCGTTAACTTTACGGGAGAAGTGTTGGACAAGACCTGTGACGTCACGATTGACGGGAATGCGAGCCCGGCAACCGTCGTTTTACAAGCCGTTGATAAGAGCCAGCTGGGCGCGGCGGGCGACACCGCCAAGCGCACGGGCTTCAATATTGAGCTGAGCAACTGCGCAGGCTCCGCGTCCGTGACCAGCGCGGCGGCGTTCTTTGAGAACGGTTCAACCGTTGATCCGATCGGCTATCGCCTGAACAACACCATCACCGACGGCACCGGTGCAACGAACGTCCAGCTGCAGCTGGTCGATGCGCCAACCGGTAACGCCATCAAGGTCGGTAGCCCGGATCAGCATACCTCTTCATCCACGTATGACCTCTCTTCCGGCTCCGCCACGCTGCCGTACGCCGTTGAGTACTACGCAACCGGCGCGGCAACCCCGGGCCTCGTTGCCAGCTCGGTCAACTTCACCATCAACTACTTCTAATCGCTTTTGAATTAGACAGTTAGCTGACTTGCGTCACGCGGGGAGCCGAACGAGGCTCCCCGCATTCAAGGAGAACGTTGTATGAATCTTCGTGCCGTTAACCGTGCCACCGCAGCATGCCTGCTTTCTCTCGCCCTGGTCGCCCCTGCCGTCGCAGGGATCGTCATTACCGGTACGCGCGTGGTTTACCCGGCGCAGGAGCGTGAGGTCACGGTCAAAATTGACAACCGCGGTGATAAGCCCGTCCTGGCGCAAAGCTGGGTCGATGACGGTGATGCGGACGCGACGCCGGAAACCGCGCGTGCGCCTTTTACGATTACGCCGCCTGTTAACCGCATCAATCCAGGAAAAGGCCAGACGCTGCGCCTGATGTATACCGGCGAACCGCTGCCGACCGACAGGGAGTCCGTGTTCTGGCTGAACGTGCTTGAAGTCCCGCCGATGAATAAAGAGAAGCAAAACCAGCTACAGATGGCGTTTCGTTCGCGCATCAAGATTTTCTTCCGCCCTTCCGCGCTGGCGGGAGACGCAAACCTGGCCGGGCAATCCGTCACCTGGAAAAAGGTAAGCGGCGGCGTAGAGGGCACGAACCCGACGCCCTACTACGTTTCGCTGGCCAACATTGCTGAAGATAAGGACGGAAAAAAGCCGATCGGCAACGGCGGCATGATTGCCCCCGGCGGGAAAACGTTTTTTGCCCTGAGCAAAAACCTCGCAACCGTTTACCCGTCCTATATCAACGACTTTGGCGGGATTAACCCTCTACCGCAGCCCGTCGCGCCGTAACCACGATCAACCACAGCGTTTGAAATCACTTCGCTGAAGTGAAAGGAACTCACATGTCCTCTTTTCACCCTTTACTGTCTCCGCTGGCCGTCGCCGTCATGCTGGCTATCGCCGCAGAAAGCGCGGCCAACGATGACGTTGAGTTTAACCCCCACTTTATGAGCCCGGGCAGCCAAAGCCGGATAGATTTAACCCGCTACAACCAGGATCTCGCCCCCGCGGGCCGTCACAGCGTAGAGCTTGTCGTGAACGACCGCCGCATCGGGCGCGACGACATTACCGTTCAGGACAGGATCGTCGCCGGGAAAAGCCATCCCGGCGTGGATATCTGCGTGAAGCCCGCGACGCTGGACGCGCTGGACATTGACGTCGAGCGGCTCTCCGCCGAGGCTCAGCGCGCCATTGCCGCGCAAAAAAAGGCCGGGCGCGACGGCTGCCTGGCCCTTAACCGCCTGCTGCCGGACAACAGCGTCGCGTTCGATGCTAACGAACAGACGCTGAACCTGACCCTGCCGGAGGTGTACCTCATCAACCGCCCTCGCGGCTACGTGAACCCCGAACAGTGGGACACCGGCATCACTGCGGCGACGCTGGGCTATAACCTTAACGCCGGTACCACGCGCTATCACGGCAAAGACAACGACACGCTGTACGGTAACTTCACGGGCGGCTTTAACCTCGGCGGCTGGTATTTTCGCCATAACGGCGTGTACACCAAGACGACGGATACCGTCAGCGATTACAACAACATCAATACCTACCTGCAGCGCGATATTCCGCAGATCCAGGGGCGCCTGCTGCTGGGAGACGCCAATACCAAGGGTGAGATCTTTGACACGCTGTCGTTTCGCGGGGCGCAGCTGGCCAACGAAGAGCAGATGCTACCCAACTCCGTGCGGGGATACGCGCCGGTGGTGCGCGGAACGGCCAGGACGGCCGCGCGGGTCGTCATTCGCCAGAACGGCAACGTGATCTACGAGCGTCAGGTGGTGCCGGGTCCCTTCGAAATTACTGATCTCTACCCGACCGGCTACGGCGGCAACCTGGACGTGTCGATTGAGGAAGCGGACGGCGCGCAGCAGAAGTTTCAAATTCCCTACACGGCCACCAGCAACCTGCTGCGCCCCGGCACGCACCACTACAGCCTGACCCTGGGGAAAATTCGCTCAAGCCAGCTGCGCGAGGAGCCAACGCTCGCCGAGGCGACCTACCGCCGCGGCATCAATAACGCGGTAACGCTGTACGGCGGCATGCAGGGTAACGGGTCCTACCAGGCGGTTCAGGGCGGCGCGGCGCTGGGCACGACGTTCGGCACCTTTTCGCTGGACGTAACCCACGCGCGCCCTCGCCTGGGCGCGGGCTGGGACAAAATGTCCGGCGAAAGCTATCAGCTGAAGTACAGCAACGTGATACAGAGCACCGGTAGCAACCTGTCCATTGCCGCCTATCGCTACTCCACCGACGGCTACATGGACTTTATGACCGCCATGTCCACCGCCGAGCTGTATCCGGGCAACCGCAGCGGTAAAACCGCCCGTCGCGCCAAGGACAGGCTGCTCGTCAGCGCCTCGCAGCCGCTGCCCCCGGGCTGGGGACAGTTTTACGTGAGCGCGTGGCAGCAGGCCTACTGGAACGACGCCGCCACCGAACGCCAGTATCAGTTCGGCTACAACAACCGGTTCAAAAGCCTGAGCTACAGCCTGAGCGTTAACCGAACCCAGGACCTGTATGGACGCTTTCAGAACACCTACATGCTGAACCTGACGCTGCCGCTGGACGGCCTGCTGGGCTTTAGCCAGATGGGCTCCACGCTCACGCGCGGGCCGGGCAATACCCTTAACGAGCAGCTGTTTGCCTCCGGCACGTCGGGGGCCGAAAGCGAATACAGCTACAGCGTCACGGCGGGCCATAACCGGCAGAGCGGCGGCAGCGCCAGCAGCAGCCTGGTGATGAACGGCTCCGCGCGCACGCCGTACACCACCGTGAGCGCCCTGGCGGGCGGCGGGCAACATTATGAAACCTGGTCCGCCGGGCTTAGCGGCGCGATGGTGGCCCACTCGGGCGGCCTGACGCTCTCCCCTTACAGCGGGGATACCTATGCGCTGGTCGAGGCGAAGGGGGCAAAAGGCGCAAGCATGGTGAGCTATCCGGGGATCAAGGTGGACCGCTTCGGCTACGCGGTTATTCCGTACCTGACGGCGTACCAGCTTAACGACGTGGAGATCAGTCCTAAGGGGCTGTCGAACAACGTCGAGCTGAACCTGACCAGCCAAAAAGTTGCGCCCTACAGCGGCGCGGTCGTGAAGGTGAAATACGCGACCACCGTCGGCTACCCCGCCCTGATCAGCGCCCCAACCGCCAGCGGGAAGCCGCTGCCGTTCGGTGCCGAGGCCTACGACAGCGAAGGCCGCCACATCGGCGTCGTCGGCCAGGGCGGCAGGCTGTTTGCCCGCGTGCCGTCGACGGAAGGCAAAATCAGGGTGGTCTGGGGCCAGGCGCCTGGCCAGCAGTGCCATGTGCGCTACATGCTGCCCGCCAGCGCCGATCTGGAAAAAAGCAATGCCATTAAATTTAACTCGCGCTGCGAATAGCCAGGATGCGGGCATTAAGGAAAACACGATGAAAATAACGCTGCGTTTATTCAGCCTCAGTACGCACTGGCGTCGAACGTTATGCCGCCTGGCGTGCGGAGCCTTAGCCCTGACGGCACTGCAGGCACAGGCATATACCTGCGGATTCAACACCCTCTTTTACGATAATATCTCCATACCGGTTATCGGACCGGGCATGTCTACCGTGGGTGAAGACGTGCCCGTGGGTCAGGTTCTCTATACCGGGCGGTTTTTAGCCAACTCACGAACGACGTCGTATTCCTGCACCGTTACCGTCGAAGATCTGGAGGCAGGTACGTATCCGATTCCGTTTAACGTCTACAGCAGAATTGAGGCCATCACTACACCTTCGGGTGCGCCAACCCTCTCGGGTGAAAAAGAGATTTACCCAACCAATGTACCGGGCATCGGCGCGATATTTACTATTATAGGTTCAGTCATAACGTCTAAATTTCCAGCAGTCTGGGAGAACGAAATGGAAGTGGGCTATGGCACGCTGACGCAGGGGGTGGGCCAATTCTCAAGGATGGACGTGCAGCTGATCAAAACCGGCCCGATTGCGCCAGGCACCCAGCAGGTGCTGGGATCGTCCTTCCCCACCTTCCAGGTTACCTCTGGTTCGAATAAGCCGGACGTCATCAAGCACGTCTTCGTGACGCTCAGCTTCAGCGGGGCGATCTCGATGTACACCAAAACCTGCCAGCTGGCGACGTCGGTGGTGGATGTCGATCTCGGCGCCCACCAGCGCAGCGACTTCACGGGCGTTGGTAGCGCCACGCCGTGGACCGAGTTTGATATCGTCCTGCGCGATTGCCCGGCGTTTGTCGGCTATGGCAACCACGTATATAGGGAGGCCACCGACACGACCACCGGCACAAGCACGCCAAACCAGGTTGCTATCACCTTCAACAGCGTCCACGGCGCGGTGGATAACAATACGCTGCTGGCGAAGCTGGAGGACGGCCCCACGGCTGCTGCGGGCATCGGCATTGAGCTGTCGGAGAGAAACAGCGCCACGTCGTTAAGTCTTGATGGTTCTGGTGCGTTCAGCCTGCAAAACCTGCCCACGGTGGATGGCTCCAGCTACACCATTCCGCTCAAGGCGCGCTACGTGCAGTATGAATCAGACGTTAAGGCCGGAAAGGCGAACGGCGCAGCGGTATTCACCATCACCTACAACTGACGGACATGCGTTCAGGCTGGCTTCGCGGCCTGAACGCTCCCCTGTCGGCCCCTCAATTAAATCGCCTCGTGTTTTCCTCCGTAAACGTATATATTTAATGCGAATTATCTTATGCAGCCATAAGGATTTTATAAACGGATGATGAATTAAGGTGGACGCAATGAATTTTTATGGGATCAATTATCTTCAGGCGCAGTCCAGCCTGAATGATTATTTGAAATATATCGTCATCTTCAGCACGCTACTGGTGACGATTGTTGTTTTCAGCCTGTATATGCGGCACAGGCTACAAACCAAATACCGGGACCTGACGATCATCGCCTTCTTGTTTTTGCTCTTCATGCTGGGTGTACAGTACTCTGAATACACTAACAGCGAAAGCGCGCACTCCCAGTCATCTCAGATGGTTAACTTCGTTAACGTGCTCTCTAAGCAAAAAAACGTCAGCGTCAATGACATTTACGCCAACTCATTTCAGCTTGTCGACGGCGTGATAATTAAGATTAAAGATAGCTATTATAAGGTCAACCTTAGCGCCGACCAAAACACCTATATCCTGCAAGAAACCTGGCTAACCAACCCCAACATTACCTTACTTAAAAACAAGGATAAGTGATGCTGATTTATACCCCGATAATAATAAAGTTAGGCCTTGGGATATTGTGTCTAATCATACAAATTAACCTGATGGGGAAAGGCAACCTGGCCCCGACTTCGGCAATGGATCAGGTTCAGAACTACGTTTTAGGTGGCATTATTGGCGGGGTCATCTACAACGAATCGATTACCGTTTTGCAGTTCGTTTTGGTGCTCATTATCTGGACCCTGCTGGTGTTTATCCTCAAGTTTTCAAAAGAGCATAATCACCTCGTTAAACGCATTGTCGACGGAAAGCCGATCACCCTGGTTCACAATGGAAGCGTTGACGTGCAGGAATGCTTGCGGAACGGGATTTCAGCGAACGATCTGATGTTCAAGCTCAGAGCAAACGGTGTTTACGAGATTGAAAAACTCAAGCGCGTCATACTTGAGCAAAATGGTCAGTTAACCATCATCGAGGTGGGCGATGAGAACATTCGCTATCCCATTATTGTCGATGGAATGGCAAACTTCGACGTGCTCGAAATCATTGATAAAGACATTGACTGGCTGGAGTCAAAAGTCGTGGAGCAAGGCTACGTAAAAATCAGCGAGGTTTATCTCGGAGAATACCTGTCGGGCAAGCTTAACTTATACGGATACCCGCGCTAAGTCGAACAGCTCCCCTTTCGGGTTGGCACTGTTTAAATACACAGTATATACTAAGCTCCCCCAGCAAAGAGGAGTTAAGACATGTTCGTGGAACTCGTTTATGACAAAAGGAATTTTGACGGTCTGCCCGGCGCCAGAGAGCTCATTCTCGCCGAACTGAGCAAAAGAGTTCACCGTATCTTTCCAGATGCAGAAGTTCGGGTTAAACCGATGATGACATTGCCGGCGATCAATACGGACGCGAGCAAGCATGAGAAGGAGCACATTAGCCGGGCCGTTCAGGAGATGTTTGAAGAAGCCGATATGTGGCTGGTGTCGGAATAACCTCAATCAGCTCAGGCAACACGCCGCTTGTTCGAACGTGAACAACCGGCATTGGCTAACGATTTATAAGGTTTATCGACAGAAACACGCCTTAAGCGGCCGGTACGTTCTCACCGTGCCCCAGGGCCTCAAGCCCGACTTTCTGGCCATAGGAAAGCTCAAGCGTGTTGCCATCGGGATCGGCGATAAAGGCGTAGTAGCCCACGGGTTCCCCGGCCTGCACCGGCTCTTTACGCAGAATGCCTTCCTCGCGCGCCATGGCTATTTTGGCGTCGATCTCTTCGATGCCTGAACACGCGACCCCCAGGTGACCAAAATTGCCAAGGGGGGTGTCAGTCACCACGTCAGCCTGAACGAGTACAAGCGCAAATGGGCGCGTGCGATCGCTTAGCCACGCAACCTTACGCGCGTCCGGAAGATTGGGCTCTCGCTTATGAACCACGTGAATGCCCGCGTAGCGGCTATAGAAATCGATACTCTTTTTCAAATCTCGAACCACGAACGCTACGTGGGTAAATCCAATGTCTATCTCTTTCATAAGGCTATCCCTTCTTGACTGTTCCTGAGACGGACACTGTAAAAGCTCAAGTTAACTTTAGGTCAAGCCCCAAAAACGCTATTTATACCCTGTCGCACGCGGCTAATGCCTCTCTGGATCGCAGCCAATGCTGACTAATTCCAGCAGGATGTAGATAAGGCTGGTCACGGAAAGGAGTAAAGATAAGAGGATCGCGGCTAGAAAAATCATTCGTCATTCCATGTAGTCAGTTTTATCCTAAAGCAATGGTAGACGCTTATCTGGCTTTGTCATTTTTTGGCAGCAAAAGAATGTTGAATGGCGGGAAAAAAGCCATTACATCAGCCACGAGGTTTATAACCTGGTTAAGGTGATGACAAGATTTCTGCCTCTGGCGTCGCAGAACTGATTCAGATTACTGGAGACGCTCCGGGTTGTTTGCAGCGCGCTCCTGCTAATTTCATTCAAAATGATTTCATTTACTGAATAGATATTCAAAAATGCCGACACGAAATACAATCCCTGAATGATTTTCGCCTGTTCTGAACCGATAGCAAACAGCACTAACGCATTCGCAATGCCGCGGGCTTCCTCAAGCGAATTAATTACAATCCCTTCCTCGTCCACTGACCCATCTCCGTTATGTTGTTTTCCTCTAACACTATAGTTCGCTTTTGTGGAAACTCTAGCGTGCTCTGCGTTTTCTCCCTGCCCTATACCTTCAGTCTGAGCGTTTCGCGGATGGTTATTTGAAACGAAGAGGCAAGACATAGGAAAGAGATCGACTTCATTTCGCATGTGATTACGCCATTACACGCTGGAATTGTAGGGTTTTAGTGGTGCGTATGAAATTGCTGAAACTTTACAAAACAAAACGTCAGCACGCTTTTTTAAATTACTTAAGCTGTTCATAGAGGGCATTATGGTTTCGAATGAATACTTCGCTAAGGTTTTATTAAACCCTGGCAATTGACCATCAATAATTTGTGGACTTTAATCATAACATTAATTATTGAAATATAATTGACATTCTACAATTCTAAATTACACTTCATTTCAACACTTATTCCTGGTTAATGATGATGACATACTTAGGGGACATCTCCTTAAAAAAAGAAATTATTAAAAGTGACACAAATTTCAAGTCAAGGGTTAAAAAATTCAGCATTGCAAATGAATTAATCTATTATTCTAATCCGTCTTTTTATAACTATGCGACAAAGCAAAAAAGGCTTGATGTGATTACCTTGTTGTGCCGACGCTTTTTTGTTGACGAACATGAGACATTATCCATCACAAAACAAATTTGCAACAACAACTTTGGAATTAGTGAGAATAGCGTCACCTCGATAATCAACACCTTAGATGCTAAAAAAAGCATTAGCATCTCAAGAAACAATCGTGACAGAAGAGAGTTGATTATTGAACCCACGGATAAAGGCCTTGCAGAAATGTTTCTGTTTTTTATAAGAGCATCTCACTCAGAATCCAACGTCTGCGTGAGCAGAGAGGACATCAGTCACCATAATGAACTTTATAAGTTTATCATTAATTTTTCATCTCACCTGATTCTTGGCTACTCGATAACCGCCTTTGTACCATTATCAAAAACTTTCCTGGATAACGCGGGCGGCCGAATAATAATGTTCCATCTATACAATGAGATCCGGGATTATAATTTTGGGATGTATAAAACACATTGTACTCATGCATCTTTGTGGTCCACGCTTAAAATATCAAGGACGCAAATCAACCGGATTTTAGTTTCTGCTAAGAAAAACAAACTTCTATCAATTGATCACGTTGGTCACATCTCACTGAGCAATACTTTCATTCATCTTATTGAAGATTATTATGCGGTTCTCATAACGCTCTACAAGGATAAAATCATCGAATCCTAAGGAGATCTGAATACCTTGTGGTATACCGCGGAGATAGCATTTCACGCTTCATCTGCCATTGCTGCTGTATGCCCTGCCCGGCAAAGTATAGCGTCCCCTTTCCATCCTTCGCGTTCAAGCGATCGAGGACCTCCATTAATCGATCGCTTCCGGCGCGCGGCGCGTTCTCGTCGAACAGGTTGAGCTGTGCAACGCCAAGGCTGAAAAAGTCACCCAGCATGATCCCTGCCTTCTGGTACCGGTGCCCCTCCTTCCAGATTTTATCCAGGCACTTTACCGCGGCGTTGATGATGTCGCGGCTATCCTGCGTTGGCGTGAATAACTTCATTGACGCGCTATTGCCGTAATACGGCTCGTTAAGCGAAAAGGGAGAGGTCTTTACGAACGTTGAGATAAAGCGACAATACTGGTGCTCACCCCGCAGCTTTTCAGCGCCGCGTGCGGCATAGGAGCAAATAGCCTGGCGCATTTGCTCATAGTCGGTAACGCGTTCGCCGAACGATCGGCTGCAGACGATTTCCTGTTTTGCTGGCGCGAACTCCTCCAGATCGAGACAGGGTTCGCCGCGTAACTCCCGGACCGTTCGCTCGAGTACCACGTTAAAGTGTTTACGGATAATCCAGGTGCTTTGTTCTGAGAGGTCCAGAGCGGTTTTAATGCCCATGGCGTTCAGCCTCTTACTAATGCGCCTGCCAACGCCCCAAATATCCTCTACGGGCACGATAGCCAACAATCGACGCTGACGGTCGATGTTAGACAAATCAACCACGCCGCCAGTCTGGCGCTGCCACTTCTTGGCGGCGTGGTTTGCCAGCTTAGCGAGTGTTTTTGTCTGCGCGATGCCAACCCCGACAGTCAGATGCGTGCGCTTTAGAACGGTAGCGCGGATCTCTTTGCCAAACTCCGTCAGATCCCGGCAGTTTCTAACCCCCGTCAGGTCACAAAAAGCTTCATCGATGCTGTAAATTTCGACGCGAGGGCTCATTTCCTCAAGCGTTGTCATCACCCGGTTGGACATGTCAGCATAGAGTTCGTAGTTGCTGCTGAAGCAAACCACTCCAGCGCGCCGGAATAAGTCCTTTTGCTTGAAGAAAGGCTCCCCCATGGTAATTCCAGCCGCCTTGGCCTCTGCGCTGCGAGCGATTACACAGCCATCGTTATTGGAGAGAACGACCACCGGCCGCCCCCTCAAATCAGGACGAAATACCGTCTCGCATGATGCGTAGAACGAATTCACATCACAGAGCGCAAACATATTCAGCTCGCTGACTTCACGATGTAAGTCACGACGCCGAACACATCCAGCGTGTCCTCGCTGCCAACGATGATCGGCGAATAGGCGCTGTTCATCGGATTAAGCTGAACGGTCGGGCGGAGCTGCAGACGTTTGACTGTGAATTCCCCTTCTACCGCGGCAATAACGATATCCCCATGCTCCGCAGTCCGGGAGCTATCTACCACCAGCAGATCGCCAGCGCTAATCCCGCCCTCAATCATCGAGTCACCCGCGGCTTTAACGAAATACGTCGAGCTGGGATGTGAAACTAAAAGCTCATTGAGATCGATGCGCTGTTCGACGTAGTCCGCCGCCGGGCTGGGAAAGCCGCATTGCACTACGTCGCTGAAAAGCGGGATAGCAATGACTTCACGTAACTCTGCTGGTCTGTACAACTTCATAATGCACGCCTCGATACTGTTTTTATATACAGTAGTTGAATGAAAAATTCTGATCAAGGTGCGCTATGAAGCTGGCTGATTAAGGCTTAAGCGGTTTGCCCGTAACCTTCTCTTGCATCGACAGATATGTTTTTGTAAATTTTCCCGCCCGCCTACAGTTCGGCGCCATCCGGCTTTCCTACTGGGAATTTTTTATACAATGTGCAGACCGCTACATCGTAAATTAAAGCGACTTGCTTACGGTCGATGCCGTTCGCAACGAGTCGTCCGGCTTGTGCCCATTGCTAGAAAGTCAATTTTGGGCGCCGACCACCAATCCTTCCCTTTTCTCTCGCAGCGGCAAGCCCAGCACGCGTTCTCTCGACGATCAGTTCCCTTTCCATCTCGGCAAGAGCGGACATGATATGGAAGATGAATCGCCCCATCGGGCTGGAAGTGTCTATGCTGTCCGTGAGGCTACGAAAATGAATACCGCGCTGCCGTAATTCGTTTACCAGAAGGACAAGATTCCGCATACTTCGGCCCAGTCTATCCAGCTTCCAGACCACCAGCGTATCGCCTTCGTTTAATGTCCGAAGCAGCCTTTTTAGTGCCGGACGATTAGCCACGGTTCCGCTCATTTTTTCTTCAAAAATCTGCTCACATCCTGCGCGCTCGAGTGCCTGCCGCTGGAGATCAGTATTTTGGTCATTTGTTGACACCCGGACATAGCGAATCTGCATATTTTTTACCCAATATTTTTTGCCAAAAAATCAGGTGAAGTTATCGGCCACGCACTTGAGAGGCAATCTATAAAACGTCGGTTTGGGAGACAGCGCCACCCGGGACGTTGGAACAGTTGCCGGATCGGTGGCCGCCGGAGACGACTCACGGCTGCAGACAGTGAATGGAAAGACTGGCGGCTCTCTTTCCATCGGCCTCTCTGTTCCCGGTGCGGGAGGTTTTACAGTCAAAGCGGGCGTTTACAACGGCGACACAATCAATAATGCAATCGTTGTCATCAACGTAAGGATTTCCTCGTCCTTATGTATTGGACGCAATCAAGCCCATCCATTTACTTGATAAAACAAGTATCTCCGAAAAATTTTCGTCCCGTGTAACATATACCTGTGTTGTAGCCACAAACCCGAAATCGATGCAAGTGGCCTACAAGCTACAGTCTGATGTTATAAAAGAATTGCTGTGCTTATCAATATCGTTAGTCAATTCACTACCAACGGGAATGATACGAAACACAAAACTCCAAACTTTTAAGATGCCAGCATGAACTCTTGATTCATCATTAAAAACACGCGCCCTTTTTGCATTAATTCTACATTACTTGAGATACCCATTTTTTTCATCGCGCTTCGCTTGTGATGACTTATTGTTTTATAGCTTTTATTCATTGACTCAGCAATATTTTCAACCGATATCCCTTGAACGTATAACAACGTAATTTCTAGTTCAGCTGGGCTTAGTTTGTTTCTCGGGGGATTGATGCCTCGACGAGTAGCTAACAAATCATTTATGGGTTGGTGTATTAATCGCGACAACACGCTTCGCAATTTATGCAAGGGAATATCAAACCGTCCAAAATATATGTTATAAGGCAGAATCAGTGTAGAGAGAAAGCCAATCAGGGATGGCCTAGCCAGAATAACAACCCTTTCAGATTTGTTATTAAGTATCAAGGAGAGTTCAGCTTCACTCAACCATGTTTTTTCGAATAAAAAAACAGACAGTCCGCCACCGATTATAGAATCCCTATTAATGTCTTTAAGAATTAAAGGGATTACTTCTCTGATATAACTATTATCAGAAAAAGAATAGATATTATCCATATTATCACTCTGTTAAAAACAAAGGGGATGACATCCCCTTTGTTATATTTCATCGTTACTTGAAATTAATTTTTACACCAATCATTGCTGAGGCATCACTGTACCCTTTGTCACCAACTTGGTTTGCGACATTACCCCAAAGGTTCAGATTCTTGTTAATTTGCCCTTCAACACCAACTTTCACTTCCGCAATGTTTTTCGCTCCATCCATAGAAGATGAAACACCGTTCATCGTGGCACCAAAGTTTCTAGTGTTATGAATCCAGTTAGTCTCAATGAATGGCTGGAACTCACGATCTTTACCATCATCAATTTTGTTGTGGCTGTTTATGTAGGTTCTGATGCCCAGACGAGTCATCAGGTTACCGTCACCCTGCGAGGCCACGTGTGTACCATTGTTTTCGATATGATCGTCGGCCTTAACGCCCATCCAGATAGCCTGTGCCTGTGGCTGAACATACACATCATTTCGGGTGCCTTTGCTGCCTTTAAACTCACCGGTTTTGAAGGAATATCCTGTCTCAACCGACGCAGTTAAGCCTTTCGACTTGTAAGACTCAGCAGCGAGCTCTTCCCCATGAACGCTGTTGTTGAACCAGCCGTATTGTGCCCAGGTATCTACGTAAGCCCCCGTATGGTCAACTTCATCTTGCAGCCAGGTTCCGTAAATACCCACGCTGTAACCATTAACGGAGCCGTCTGCGCTGTATTTGGTGACAGAAGATCGCGTGTTGCTGTGGTTGTTACCATAGCCCGCCATCACACCAAGATGCGTTCTCTGAGCGTTTTCATCCCCCCACTGAGCAATGTCTCCACCCATTTGCAGCACATAGCGATTGCTTTGGGTTTTCAGCTGCCCGCTGTTGTCGCGGAATGCCGAATGCCCACCTATATTACGCATCCACATGCTAGTAACTTTTTCTTCACCCGTGAGCATGTCTACATAGTTTGTCTCACCCAGACGATCGTGCAAGGTGGTATTAAACATGGTGTTAGCCGCCGCAATGTTAGCGGTATAAGCCCCGGCTTCTGGACGCACAATCGGATCTGTCGGTTTCACCGGATCGACTGGGTTGACCGGATCAACCGGGTTTATAGGGTTAACCGGGTCGACAGGTGTTGGCAGTTGCGACTGCAGATACCAGTTACCATCTTGTGCGGCTCCTTTGTTAAGGAAGTATTCATTCGCACCGGCAACAGCACGGCCTTTAAGTGCAAATTTACCGTCTGACTTAGCGCCAACCTGAACGACTTCGATGCCTTTACGGGTGATATCACCCTTTCCGCCAAGGTTTTTCACCTGTACCTGCGTGGAACCCGAGGTATTACCTTCTACGATGAGCTTATCCGTGAGCGAGTTGTCATTACCAAGCGCAGTATTCAGGGTTAGCAGGCCATTGTTGCCCACATAATCTCCCTTTACTGTCAGGGCGTTACCGACGGAAGAACCGCCCAATTTAATCTCGCCGCTATTGTTAAGACTGCCCACGGTTAAATTATTAACAGGCTGTTTTTCATAACCACTGAGGGCATTCAGGGCTGAAATTATCCCGAGGTTATTCACCGCACCGCTGATTACACCATTACCACCCAGAATTGCGCCTGATGCGATATTGACCGGGCCGTTACCCGAAAGCTTGCCGCTTGCCACAGCGCTATCACCCACAATCAGACGTCCTGAACGCAGATCGGTCTCACCGGTGTACGCAAGGTCACGATTGACAACCAACGTCGCATTGCCGAGTTTTTCCAGCGCACCGCTGCCAGTAATCTCGTTTGTTAGCTCCCAGTCTTTATCTGCCGTTAAATGCACGGCGCCATTGTTCACGATACTCGCCTCGCCCAGATTCTGAGCCGCAGAGGCGCGTAAATCACTGCCCGTTTCTACCTGCACTTCACCACGATAATTGCTGTTGTCGGCAATCAGGTTGATATCGGAAGCATCATTCACGTCGACAGCACCGGCTCCGGCAAGGCGTTTACCGAAATCACCCGTTGCTGCCGCATCGGTAGCCAGATGCTTCGCGAAGCTTAAGCGACTCTCTTTATCTGCAAGGGTCACCAGCCCCCTGTCACCCAGACCAGAAACGCTATTCAGCCGCGCCTGTGATTCGCCATTAAGCGTGACATCACCGGTGTAATCATGGTTTGCGCCTTTAACTTTCAGCTGGCCCGGCTCAAGAACCAACTTACCGCTGCCTGCCAGCGTATTGGCATTGATCGTGCCCGCATCCGCGTTCCCCGCTTCGCGCTGCGTATCAGTGAGCGTCAGTTCGCTACCTTTAGCAAGATTAATCCGGCTGCCATCTGCCGTATTCAGAGCGCCAACGTGCTGGCTGTGGCCCTGCATATTCACGGTAGCCAGTTTGTCCACCGCCAGATTACGGGTTTTACCCAGCACGTTGTCGTTTGCCATCGCCAGAGTGCCGCTTTTCACTGCCGTTTCGCCGGTGTAGTCGTTATCCAGATTCGACAAGGAAACCGTGCTGCTGCCGGTATCGATATGCAAATCGCCGCTTCCCTTCACTTTCGCGCTCAGGTCGCTGGCAGCGCCAGTCGCGCCATTGCTGTTTAGCACCAGAGCATTTGCCCCGCTGGCGATGAGGTCGACCTCTTTCAGACCGTAGTTAATGTACAAGCCATCAGAATTATCCCCGCTCGTCAGACGATAATCCCAGGTCCCTTTAGCGACAGTTTCACCGGATTGGGTAATGTCCAGCGTGGCGGCGTCAGTGATCAGCTTGCCGCTTTTATCTTCGAGCGTCAGATTGCCGCCGCTACCGATAACCGCATTCTCGCTGTCGGCCATTTTCACCAGCACCTGCGCATCATCCTGCTCCATCAGAGATAGGTGATTCGCAGGCAGCGGGTTATCATTAATGACTCCGTTAAGCTGGACCTGAACCGTGCCCTTTCCGCTGATATCCAGCGTGTTACGCGCATGAACCTGATTGCTGGCCTCTTTAACTCCCGGATTGAGTTCACCAAAATCAGCAGTACCGCCATTGAAGGTCAGGCTGCCGATGTTTTGCACCCCGGCACCTATTGTGGTTTCACTTCCGTTGCTCAACTTCAGGTTTGCAGCGCTGAGCGCCTGCGTGTTGATACCTTCCAGTTCAAACGTGCTATTCGACAGATCTACCGTTCCGGCGAACGCATCGGCCTTATTGTTATCGGTAAAGCTAAACGCTTTCCCTGACAGATCAGTTTTGACAGTTCCTGAGCCTTTCAGGTGAGTCTTTAACAACACATCTTCGGTATTGTTTAACGCAAGCGTACTTGTCGCATCGATGTTGAAGGCTGAGCCTGCTGCATCGTTAGCCAACTCACCCAATACGAGGAGCGTTTTATCCTCTGTAAATGTCGAACCATTGGTAAGGTTAACCGTGTCAAAACCCGTCAACGCATTCACATTTTTCAAAATGTATGCGGAGTTATCTAGGTTAAGGGTGTTTTCACCTTCACCACTATTTAAGGAGGCGAAGATAGCGGTTTCATCAGCTTTAATATCTTTCAGATTGAAAACATCATTACCGGTACCGGTATAAAAATCGGTCCCTGTGCTGCCGCTTTGCAGATTTACGGTGTTATCACCAGTTAAGAGATTGACCTTACCGACAATGCTTGCGCCTTCGCGATTGGTAAATGTCATTCCCTTACCAGAATGGCTTTCAACCGCAACCTGCTCTGCGCTATTTGCAGTAATCGCGCCGTTATTCGAGAAGATAGAGATCTTACCGTTGTTCGCGTTGACCACTGCGTCAGTCAACGAAGTGGACGTCAACGTTCCTGACTGAATAACGTTAGCCGTTGAGCCACCGACAGCCAACGCCGATCCGCCATCCGCCGCCGTAACGTTGATTCTGGTGCCGTTTTTCACATCTCCGCTGGTGTTTGTGATAATACCCGAGCCTTTCGCCCCGGTTACATTGATCGTCAGGCCATCAGAATCGAGTAAATTCAGTGCGGCTGACGTTTCAGAACCATCGGCGTGCTGCAGGAGAATACCTTCACCTGAACCACTTACTGTCATCACACCGCTGTTTGACGTCCCAAGTTCCGCTCCGGTACGAATACCTGCACCCTGCTCAACATTGAGTTTGGCGTTAACCAGACGAATACCAGCAATTTCCGCGCCGTTTTCAATCGCGTTACCCGTACCGGTTACGCTGATCGTGGCATCGGTTACGGTCAATTCAGATGCAGCCGTTGCCTTAAGCAGTGGCGAAGCGGTTGGCGCTTCAATCAGCACACCGTGCGCACCGTTCTGGGCGATAGTGGTCCCTTGCCCACTCAGAGCCAGTGAAGCACCATCTTTCAGGCGATATGCCGCCGTTCCACCTGTCGCTTTGACGGTGCCGGTGTTGGTGACTTTTGAGTCGCCGCCCACGATATCGACCGCGATTCCATTCACGCTAATGTTGCTGCTGTTCTCCAGGTTACCGCCGTCAACTAGTACGCCGGTGCTGTTATTGGCAGTAAAGTTAATGGTGCCTTTATGAATAAGCGTGCCTTTGTTGCGTGCTATATAGCCCATTGCATCGCTCGCCGCGTTGGTGTTATCCAGAGTGGCGAAGGTGGTAAGCTGTGACGCCCCTGCTGTACCGGTACTGCCTGTAATCGTTGTCGAGTTCCCATCAACAATACCAGCAGTAGCGTTTTTCGCGCTTAATGCAAGGAGTACACCCTGGTCGAGGACACCTTGTGCGCCACCCTCTACTTTGACAGCGGTTGCGCCAGCGGCATCGACGTTAAGGACCATTTTTCCGGTATTCAGTTTACTGATGGTTTTGCCATCATCGCTTTTCCCGGTCACCAGAAGAATCGTGCTGTTCTCACCAGTGGCTCTCATCACCGATGTGCTGTCAGCATCGCCAGCAAAGGCGGCGCCACCGTCAATTCGATACAAGGTCGAGTCTTTCGTGGCAACGTTTTGTAAACCGGAACTTTTATCTTCGATGGAGGACCCTGCGCCGTAAACGTAATAACCGATCTGGTTCTCTCCATTTTCAAAGGCGACTTTCCCACTGCCCTGCAGAGTCACAATCCCTTGATTACGGGCATGAATTCCGATCGCACGATCACCTTTTAACTCGACGGTGCCTGACTGAATGGCTTTGGCGCCAGCGCCTTCAGACCAGATACCGTAATTAGCCGTCTTAGTCGCGGGATCAACACCCTCATTCACAACAATATTGCCGCTATTGGTTGCTGAACTTCCTTTCAGCACCTGCAGGGCAACGGAGTTAATCCCGTTCAGATTGATGGTGCCGCTGTTAGTAATATTTTTTGCACCTGACGCCGCATTAATACCAATGTTCTTGCTACTGGCATTAGATGCAGTACCGTTGCGTCCGTTAATATTCACAGTACCTTTTTGATTAACGGTTGATGCCGACCCAACGGCAGAAATAGCCGTGGCACCCTGTGTCAAAGAACCAATGGTAATAACGCCGTCAGCGTTGTTGTTTAAAGCTCCACCATTTAATAGACTGACTCCAATAGTCCCCAGCGAGCTAACAGCAACATCGGTGGTTGCGTCATTCACCGAGCGTTGCGCCAGGCGACCAATATACAGTTGACCATTATTATCAAAGCTTGACGATTTCTGAACAACAACTCCCGTCGCGTTGTAGGTACCGTTGACGGATGTTGGCTGCGCTAATGCCGCAAGGTTAATAGAACCATTGTTTATTAAAGCAGTAATATCATTAGTAATTACGCCGGAAGAGCCTGCGTTATCCTGACGTGGGGCAACGTTTATCACACCATTGTTTAAAATCGTACTTGAACCAGATGCGTTAATGGCAACTTGCTCACCATTGCCCGTGTTAAATCCTGTTTTGATATATTTATCGAAGGCCGACATATCGGTAAATGTACCGGCATCAATAACCCCTTGGTTAATAACCTGACTGTCTTTTGCAAAAACGACGTAGGCCCCACGAAGCGTATTATAAACAGTCCCGATTGTACCGAGATTGGTCAATGTCGCGCCGTTGAGCAAACGAACCAATGATGCATCGGATCTAAACTGCTGAATATTAGCATCCTTACTAATATTAACGTTTGCACTATTGCCATCGGCCTTAATAAATGCAACGCGTCCGCGATCTGCATTCATATTCGTGGCATCATTTTCTGGAATCGAAGTATTGACATACACTTGTTTTAACGTTTTATCATAGGCCAACTCAAGTTGAGCATCATAATCGGTGCTCGCCATCGCTCCGCTACTAATGGCCACCTGCAGGGCAGTATTATATTTCTGAAAACTTGCCAAATCATTTACAACGAAGTTACCGATTTTACTGGCGACTGCGCCCTTAAAACCACCAATAAAGGATGCGGCATATTTAGAGTTTGAGTTGTTATTGCTCTCGTATCCTAGTTCAGCGACGGTTTTGGCGTTGTAATTGAGCGTACCGGTGTCAGCAACGTTAAAGACCGCGGATGTGGTGACATCAGCTTGGCTGCCTTTCATAATGACAGACAGGCGGTTAGCCGCGTTGTTCATCCAGCTTCCGCTCGTGCTACCCACGTTGACATCTACAACTGCGTTCGGTTGAACAGAATACAAACTGGTATCAACATACTGACCATGCTCACCAACACCATATGACAGAGGAAATACAAAATCTGCCGCGCGGGTAACGGACATTTGCGCATTATCATAAACGGATAAAGAAGTTTGATTATGCGTAATAGGATCTTCAAAAGTTATAGTAGAGCCTTTGTTTCCTAATTTAAAAATATCACCAGAGATAAAATCTGCGCCCGAAACCACGTAGCCATTATCTAGCGCCTGTTTCAGCGTAGAGTTAGTAAAGCCAGCCGTGCCTGTTGATATATTGGCAAAACCATTACTCCCACCTGTGATAAGATTTATGTCACCAGAAAGAAATGCATAGGAAGAATCCTGTGGCGTAAAAAAATCTATCTCCCGGTCAACCGCGAATGTTTTTTCTGTAGCTAGCGCGGATAAAATACAAGTTAATAACACTTTCCTCGAAAATAAAGCATCACAGAACCTAGCACCATTCGATGAAGATTTACTTTTATTTCGGCCTTGCGAAAGCTCAGAGGTGACTACATATCTACCAAGTGTAGCATTCCAAATCACTTTATAAAACTTATTCATATAACACCCACTCATGATTAAATATAATTTATTTTGCTAGGCAAATATATTATTTGCTCGTTAATTTGAGAAATCAGTAAATTAAATGTATAGTTAAGCCTCCACTATTTTCATGGATATACATAAATACACACACCTAATTTTTCAATTCGAAACCAAATAGTTTGCTCTTACTTAAACAATATTGGACACTTTAATTTTATACGGCCATGTAAAGTGCTTGTACCTTTAAAGCATTTATACTGTACTTGGAGCCTTTATCACTTACGATGAAATCTTCCCCTAGTCCTATCCGTGAAAGATTGGATTTAAGATCTTTTAAAGTAGCCCACAATATCTGGCTGGAGGATTTTAGTGCTCTGTTATCCCACACATCTTTTAAGATATCATCTCGTTTAACCGGATGGCCTATTCCATTAGCAAGTAAATAGGCCAACAGAATCATTTGCAGATCTTTGATCGAAATTACACTGACGTTAAGAACGTAAGGCTTACGATCCTCTTCAATATCGAGTTTTATAATCCTTCGGTTATGTATATCAATTTGAATGTTGTCATTGATCAAGAATCCGTAAGTAGTCCTGAACATAGTTTTGCCCTGCTTGTGTAAACGTCTTTATGAAGTGTCCGTACAATTTCAGGCATTTTATATAAACGCCATGTAACAGTAATCCACTAAGCTTGCGAGATGAAAAATGTAACCATAATGTAAAAAACAATCATTAGTGCCACAAAACCGATTTTTTTAGAATTAAATCCTATAAAAATAAATTTTGCAGCATTGTAGATTATCACTGTTAAATGTAATGACTTAACGGATAATATTGTTTTTTACCTGCATGTCAGTGTAAAAAACCACCAATGTATAAACATCATGATTTATCAGCAAAAAGCCTCGCTACTGTAAATCGTCATTTGTCCTTGAACTCTGATATGTCATTGACGAATGGTTTATGTTATCGAAGATACAACAACATTGTTAATGCAGCGTTAACAGCAAGACTTCGTCATTTCGGAATAGCGCCATTCAATCACAAATGCACTCATCATAAAAATGAATGAACAGAATTCCACTCTTGCAAAAATCAAATGAACTATAATCTGATTAATCTACCCCTGTAACGATGAGAATATAAATAGAAATGGACAAGAAAAAATTTGATTACAACTTGATACGTTACCTAGTGGTTATCGTTGAGACAGGGAGCATGGTGAGCGCGGCCGAGGTGCTGAACGTTGCTCCCTCAGCAATAAGCTACGCGGTAAAAAAATTGAGAGCACATTATCATGACCCATTATTTACGCGAAGGCTCAATGGCATTATACCTACGGCGCTTGCGATGAATCTTTACGGCAAATTCAAAGCAATCGATTCAGATATCATAGGTGCTCTTAATGTGGAGAATGTGTTGCACAAATTTACAAGAAAAATTTACATACGTTGCGACCCATTTATCGAACTCTGGCTAACTGAACAACTTCTTCAAAGACAGCTGATTCCTAATGATTTTGGTATCGAATTTCGCTATTTTAATCTCGATAACGAGCTACGCGCTAGTAAGCTTCGTAATAAAGAGGTCGATATTGATATTGGTTTGCCGCTTCCAGGAGACCGGAATTTAGTTGCTCGCCCACTTTTCGATCTGGATTTCACGCTAATTTGCCGAGATAGTCATAAAAGTATCGGTGAATTCATTTCCAGAGAACAACTTGCCAATGAGAAATACGTCGCCTATGGACTATCCACATATTCTACCCTTTTACGAACTGATACATTTGATGCTATTGAATCGCGCAATGTCGACCCGGTCATTGTAAGTGATTCATTTTTAAACCTAATCTTAGCTGTTACGTTTGAAGACATGCTCATTTTTTGTCCCGCGCGTTATGTGCAGTTTTTGAAAAAAATTATTCCAGTAAGAGAAGTTAAGTGCGAATATATTAAAAAAGGCAATGTGAAATTCGTAGCTCACGTGCACAAACAAAACATTGGAAATTCCGCCATAGAAAAAATAATTGATATACTTAAAGAGAAGATTCAATAATCATTTAGTCGTCGAAGCGATGTCCTGTGATTAGCGCTTTATTTTTCGGTGAATCACTCATCATAATATTCCTTGGTGCCTATAATCCTTCATACAAAAATTAGCGCGCTGGCTGCAGAAAATATTACTACGACATTTTTTATCGTCGCATAATTCTATTTGATACCAGCGCGATGATATAATAGATGATCAACTTACTTTCTCGCCGCGTTTAAGGTCTCGACATCAGCTATAAACTCCCACCAGCCTTAATGCTCTCATATTTGGCTTTCAAAAGCTCTGCAGGGGTCGGCCCCTTAGAAGCAACTGGAGCCGCTAGCGCCCGTCGAACAGACGGAATCGGCTCCCCGGCCAGCAGGCGCTTCTCCCAAGTATCCAAAATATCTGCCCCCTCACACTCAAGCTCTTTGCGGCTCAGCTGACCATCCGTTCCGCGGCGACGCAGCTCGAGGCAGATGTGGTAATAAACCGGCTTAGGCCAAGGATATTGCTCGCTGCTCGGATACCGAAACACAAGTTTGCGCCATTTCCAATATTCGGCCATGACGTCAGCTGTGGTTACCCCAGCCTGACGAGCCGGATGCCGCCGAGCGGTTCGCGGAAGCTGAGCGTGTGCTGGCATCGTCAAAGCGGCACTTGGGGGATGAGCTGCACGATCAGTTCAGCATCACACTGGCGGATATGAAACCGGAATACGTGGCCTAAGGATATTGGGAGGGGCAACCCTCCCCTTAAGGAGACTAAATGCGACTGATCAATCGAGGCAGTAAGCAATCCCCTTTAGCTCGGCAGGCATGTGACATCGCGCTCACCGCCCACCAGCAACGTTACGGCGACTACGGGCGAAGCAAAATAAAAGAGACCTACACCGTAAGAGATGAGGGTGTGAAAGTTTGGGTTGAAGTAGTGAATCGTAAGGCGAGCTATGTGGCTACAGCAATGACGGGCATGCGACGACTGCGGTCCTTACCTGGGCATATGACCTGATATTGAAATATCACACTACATGACTTTGATAGCTCATATTTATCAAACTGGAGGTTTTCATGGGGCAACTCGTTAGCTTGGAGGATTGGGCTTCCGGTCCAAACGGCTTCAAGCAACCACCATCCAGAGCGGCGCTGCACAAAATTGCAAAAACAGGACAAACAATCCCAAGGGCGCTGAAACAAGGTCGGCGGTGGGTTATCGATGAAGAGGCCAAATTTATTGGTATGCTCGCATCGCTGGCTGTACCACCTCGCATGCCGAAAGCGGTTAAGACGCTTATGGAGAGAGTAATTAATGGCAGCCAGACCACGTAATCACAGGGTTGATATACCAAATCTCTACTGCAAGCTTGATAAGCGTAACAGCAAAACCTACTGGCAATATAGGCACCCCTTAACCGGTCAGTTTATCGGTTTTGGTACCGATCAAGAGGCGGCCAAACTGGCCGCCTCTGAATTGAATCGTCTGCTGGCGCAGCAGGAAGCTGCCCAGTCGTTTGCCCTGATAGATATGGTCACCCATAAGAAGATCAATTCCAAGAAATCGATACGGATGCGCGTATGGATTGAACGGTATCTGAAAATTCAGGAGGAGCGACTCAGCAATAAAGAGATAAAAATTAATACGCTTAAATCAAGAAGGACATGCACAAACGTACTGGTTGAAAGGATGCCTGATGTTGGCATTCAGGAAGTCACCACCAAAATGCTGGCAGCCATCACTGACGAATATAAAGCCAGATGTAAGGCGCGGATGGCACAAACACTTCGAAGCGTCTGGATTGATCTGTTCAGGGAAGCGCAACACGCTGGAGAAGTTGAGCCCGGATATAACCCGGCTTTGGCCACACGCAAAGTCGTTGTTCGGGTGAGTCGTTCTCGACTGAACTTTGAGATGTGGAAGGCGATATTTGAAGCGGCGGGCAATATGGCGCCCTACGTCCAAAACTCAATGCTTCTGGCTGTGGTCACCGGGCAACGGCGCGGCGATATCGCCAAAATGAAGTTCTCTGATATCTGGGACGGCCATCTCCATGTTGAGCAGCAAAAGACCGGGGCGAAACTGGCTATACCGCTCTCGCTACGCTGCGAGATGTTGGATATTACACTGGCGCAGGTGATCAAGAGATGCAGAGACCGGGTCGTAAGCCCCTGGCTTCTCCATCACGTGACCTCAAGCGGTAATGTGAAAGCAGGCGATCAGGTTGGCGAGAACAGCCTTAGCGTCTCCTTCAAACTCGCGGTCGATAGTGCTGGCATTTCCGTAGAGGATGGAAAAACAATGCCGACTTTTCACGAGCAGCGTTCTCTATCTGAGCGTCTGTATGAGGGGCAAGGCATCAACACCCAGCAGCTACTAGGTCACTCATCAAACAGGATGACAGCGCAGTATCATAACGATCGCGGACTCGATTGGGTGAAAGTGAAGGTGTAGCTACGTGAATAACTGTTCAATATCCTCCTGCAAATTTCTCAGAATTTAAGGATTCATTTTGGGGAGGAATTTTGGAGGAGTTTTGGGGAAGAAAAAATCGTACAAAAAACCGGGCATCGCGCCCGGTTCTGCTTCCAAACTAAAAAGCCCTTAAACGCTCAACCCGCGATTCTCCAGCATCGGTTCAATCCTCGGATCGTGCCCGCGCCACTGGCGATAAAGTTCAGCTAAATCAGCGCTGTTCCCGCGCGATAAAATCGCCTCGCGGAATTTCTGTCCGTTTTCACGCGTTAACCCGCCCTGCTCGACAAACCACTGATAGCCATCGTCCGCCAGCATTTGCGTCCACAGGTAGGCGTAATACCCCGCCGCGTAGCCGCCGCCGAAGATGTGGGCGAAATAGCTGCTGCGGTAGCGCGGCGGCACGGCAGGGATATCCAGCCCCTCTTTTTTCAGCGCGGCCGCTTCAAACGTTTCCACGTCATCCACCGCCCCGGCAATGCCGTGCCAGTTCATGTCCAGCAGCGCGGCGCTCAGCAGCTCCGTCATGTCGTAGCCCTTGTTGAACTGCGTGGCGTTGAGCATATTGTCGCGCAGCGCCTCCGACATCGGCTCGTTGGTCTGGTAATGGCGCGCATAGTGGGCAAATACCTGCGGATGGCTGGCCCAGTGCTCGTTGATTTGCGACGGGAACTCGACGAAATCGCGCGGCGTGTTGGTGCCCGACAGCGTGGCGTAGCGCTGGCTGGCGAACAGCCCGTGAAGCGTATGGCCGAACTCGTGGAACAGCGTGATCACGTCGTCCCAGGAGAGTAAGGCGACCTGGCCGCTGGCGGGCTTTTGATAGTTACAGACGTTGTAAATCACCGGACGCGCGGCAAGCTCGCTGGACTGCTCAACGAAGTTCCCCATCCACGCCCCGCCGCCCTTCGAGTCGCGGGCAAAGTAGTCGCCGTAGAACAGCGCCATGCCTTCACCGTTCTGGTCGAAAATTTCCCACACGCGCACGTCGGGATGGTAAACGGGAATGTCGAACCGCTCGACGAAGCGGATGCCAAACAGCTGCGTGGCGGCCCAGAATACGCCGTCGTCCAGCACGGTGTTCAGCGCAAAGTAGGGCCTGATCTGCGACTCGTCCAGGGCATATTTCGCCAGCCGCACCTGCTCGGCATAAAAGGACCAGTCCCAGGCCTGCGCCGTAAAACCGCCCTGCTTGCCGTCAATCATCTTCTGAATGTCGGCCTGCTCGCGCGCGGCGCGATTGCGCGCGGCGGGGACGATCCCGCGCATAAAGCTCAGCGCCGCGTCGGGCGTTTTCGCCATCTGATCGGCCATGCTCCAGCTGGCGTAGTTATCGAACCCCAGAAGCTGAGCCTGACGCGCGCGCAGCGCGGTAAGGCGCAGGATCAGCTGGCGCGTGTCGTTAGTGTCGCCCTTTTGCGTGCGCAGCCACGCCGCGCTAAACAGCGCTTCGCGGGTCTGGCGGTTGCGCAAGGAGGCGAGCGCAGGCTGCTGCGTGGTGTTCAGCAGCGGGATCAGCCAGCGGCCCTGAAGACCTTTTTCCTCCGCGGCCCGCGCGGCGGCGTCGATCTCATCGTCGCTCAGCCCGTCAAGCTGGCGCACGTCATCAACCACCAGCCCGCCCGCCTTGTCCGCCGCCAGCAGGCGCTGGTTGAACTGGCTGGTCAGCGCGGCGGCCTCGGTGTTCAGCGCCTTCAGCTCGGCCTTTTCCTCGTCGCTCAGGCGCGCGCCCGCCAGCACGAAATGCTGCCAGGTCTCTTCCACCAGCCGCCGGGATTCGGCATCCAGCGCGTCGCGATCCTGCCAGACGGCCTCCACGCGGGAAAACAGCGCGTCGTTCAGCCAGATATCGTTAGCCAGCCCGGCCAGCTCTGTTGAAATGGCCTCGTCCAGCGCCTGAAGATAATCATTGGTGTGCGCCGAGGTCATGGCGAAGAAAACGCTGCTCACGCGCGACAGCATCGCGCCGCTTTTCTCCAGAGCCAGCACGGTATTGTCAAAATTTGGCGCCGCGGTTTGGGCGACGATCGCGTCAACGTCGGCGCGCTTCTGGCGCAGGGCTTCATCAAAGGCCGGGCGATAGTGGCTATCGTTGATTTCATTAAAGCGCGGGGCCTGATACGGCAGCAGGCTAATTTCAAAGAAAGGATTATTGACCGACATCTTTCACTCCTGGGAACGGTATATTCCCCCAGAGTAGGCCACGCCGCCCGCGCCTGCAATGCCGGCATACAAATGCGACCTTAACGCCGCGCCCGCGGGCGTGCTATGGTAGTACAACACAAAAAGCGTTGAGGAACAGTGAGATGATTATATTAGTAACCGGGGCTACGGCGGGTTTTGGCGAATGCATCACGCGTCGCTTCGTCGCTAACGGACATAAGGTGATTGCGACGGGCCGTCGTCAGGAACGTCTGCAGGAGCTGAAGGATGAGCTCGGCGACAGCATCCTGACCGCGCAGCTGGACGTGCGCAACCGTGCCGCCATTGAAGAGATGATTGCCAACCTGCCCGCAGAATGGCGCGCGATTGACGTGCTGGTCAATAACGCCGGTCTGGCGCTGGGCATGGAGCCCGCCCACAAGGCCAGCGTCGAAGACTGGGAAAACATGATCGACACCAACAACAAAGGCCTGGTGTACATGACCCGCGCCGTGCTGCCCGGGATGGTAGAGCGTAACAGCGGCCACATCATCAACATTGGCTCCACCGCGGGAAGCTGGCCTTACGCGGGCGGCAACGTCTACGGCGCAACCAAAGCCTTCGTTCGCCAGTTCAGCCTGAACCTGCGCACCGACCTGCACGGCACCGCGATCCGCGTGACCGACGTTGAGCCGGGCCTGGTGGGCGGCACCGAGTTTTCAAACGTGCGCTTCAAGGGCGACGACGCGAAGGTGGGCAAGACGTACGAAAACGCCAACGCCCTGACGCCGGAAGACGTCACCGAAACGGTATGGTGGGTGGCGACGCTGCCAAAACACGTCAACATCAACACCGTCGAAATGATGCCTGTCAGCCAGAGCTTTGCCGGATTAAGCGTTCATCGCGGTTAACCGCGGCGCCTGTCTTCCCTTCCCGGCCCCGCGCCGGGTATGGGATGCCCGCTAAAAGAATGGTAGTATGTTCAGGTTAACTCTCTGAGAAATCATATCCATGGCCGCCGAATCGCAACTCAATCCTACCCAGCCCGTCAACCAGCAGATCTACCGCATTTTGCGCCGTGACATCGTTCACTGCCTGATCGCGCCGGGCACGCCGCTTTCGGAAAAAGAGGTGTCGGTTCGGTTTGACGTTTCCCGCCAGCCCGTGCGCGAGGCGTTTATCAAGCTTGCGGAAAATGGCCTGATTCAGATCCGCCCGCAGCGCGGCAGCTACGTGAATAAAATTTCGCTTTCTCAGGTGCGAAACGGCTGCTTCGTCCGCCAGGCCATCGAGTGCGCGGTGGTTCGTCGCGCCGCCGCGATGATCGACGACAACCAGTGCTATCTGCTGGAGCAAAACCTGCACCAGCAGCGCGTGGCGATCGAGCGCAAGCAATTGAACGACTTTTTCCTGCTCGACGACGAGTTTCACCAGAAGCTGGCGCAGATCGCGGACTGCCAGCTCGCGTGGGATACCGTTGAGAACATCAAGGCCACCATTGACCGGGTGCGCTATATGAGCCTCGATCACGTCTCGCCGCCGGAAATGCTGCTCCGCCAGCACCATGATATTTTCAGCGCGCTGGAAAAGCGCGATACCGATGCGGTAGAAAACGCGATGACGCTGCACCTGCAGGAAATAAGCGAATCCGTGCAGCTTATTCGTCAGGAAAATAGCGAGTGGTTTAGCGAGGATTAATAACACCGCATCCCTTCGGATGCGGTGTTATAATTAGCGAACAACCAGCACCGGAATACTTGCGTAGCGCAGAATAGATTCGGCATTCGAGCCCAGCAGGTGCGTCGTGATGCTCGGGTTTTTCGAACCAATGACGATGACGTCATATTCCCCTTCTTTGCTCAGGGCGATAATTTCATCCCGCACGCTGCCAAAGCGCACCAGGCAGTGAATATCCTCCGGCGCGATATCAAATAGCCTTTTTAGCGCCGTCATCTTTTTCTCTGACTCGGCAATCATATACGCTTCAAACTTCTTAATATCGGCGTTAAAGCCGCGCAGCAAAGAGCGACTGCTGGCCGGCAGAATGTTTACCAGCGTGATTGACGCGCCCTCCACTTTGGCCAGGTTGGCCGCGTGGCGCACCGCTTTATCGCTCAAGTCCATTTCAAACACATCAACAGGCATCAAAATCTTTTTGTACATAAGCCTGGCTCCTTATTAAGTTTAAAGGGGTTTCCTGTATCCAGAGTGCCATTCACTCTATAAACAAACCCTCAACGCTAACGCGGGTAAACTATCAGTTCATGAAAACATTTGTCCGTTTTGTAAATAGCCGTCCCGAAGCGTCAACGCCGACCGAAATAAAGAAAAAAGTGTGAGTTTGATCAAAAACAAAAACATTCACCGAAGAGAGGCGTATTTATAGTGGCCGTGAACGGCGTAGCCCAAAATAGCGCCGCAGCGAATACGTTAGAGAGGAGAAATGACCATGATGACATACGACCGTAACCGAAATGCAATTACCACCGGAAGCCGCGTAATGATCAACGGCACGGGCCGCACGGGCATTATTAAGGCGATCCACAGCACCGGGCTGGACGCCGCACAAGTGCGTCGCGGTAAAACGGTGGAAGTCGAAGGTTGTGAAGGGAAATTTGAGCCGATTGAGCTAATTCGCCTGGGAATGCACTAACCGGCGAGAAGACATGCCGCCGCGAACGGCGGCATGTGAAGCATTAAACCTGCGCGGCGTAGTGCGCCACCGTGGCTTTCGCACCCTTCTCAAGCAGCATCCGATACGCTTTCAATACCGCATCGACAAACGTCGCCTCCTGCGGCAGCTCCGTTCCGAAGATCGCCTCAATGCCCAGCAGCGCTTTCACACGGCTTTCACCTTCTGCGCTACCGTTTACCGCCGCCTGAATTACCGCCAGCTGCGGGTCGCTCACCTCAATGGCGTTGCCCTGCTCGTCCACGCCGCCGACGTAGCGCATCCAACCCGCCACGCCCAGCGCCAGCAGCGGGAAGCTTTTCTGATTCACGAGATGCCAGCGCACGGAGTCCAGCATGCGCTGCGGAAGCTTCTGGCTGCCGTCCATCGCAATTTGCCAGGTGCGGTGGCGCAGCGCCGGGTTGCTGTAGCGGGCAATCAGCAGGTCCGCATAGTGCGCCAGATCAACGCCCTTCACCTTCAGCGTCGGCGCCTGCTCTTTCAGCATCAGCGCGCGCGCGGCAGCGCGGTAATGTTCATCTTCCATGCAGTCGTTAATGTGCGCATATCCCGCCAGGTAGCCCAGATACGCGAGGAACGAGTGGCTGCCGTTCAGCATGCGCAGCTTCATCTCTTCAAACGGGATCACGTCGGCAACCAGCTCGGCGCCGGCTTTTTCCCACTGCGGACGGCCCGCGACAAAATTATCCTCAACCACCCACTGGCGGAACGGCTCGCACGCCACGCCTGCCGGATCCCGCACGCCCGTGAGCTGCGTGATTTTATCCAGCGTCTCCGGGGTTACCGCCGGAACGATGCGATCAACCATGGTTGACGGGAAGGTAACGTTCGCCTCAATCCAGTCCGCCAGCTCGCCGTCCAGCGCGCGGGCGTAGGCGCAGGTGACGTTGCGCATGACGTGGCCGTTTTCCGGCATGTTGTCACAGGACATCACGCTAAACGCAGGCAGCCCCGCGGCCCTGCGCCGCGCCAGCGCCTCCACCACCACGCCCGGCGCGGATTTAGGCTGGTGCGGATTCTGCAGGTCGGCTGCAATCAAGGGGTGATCGAGCATCAGCTTCCCGGTCGCCGGAGAGTGGCAGTAGCCCTTTTCGGTGATCGTCAGGGAGACGATCGCCACCTGCGGCTCGCACATCGCCGCCAGCACGCTTTCCAGCCCGTCGACCTGGGCGTGAAGCGCCTTTTTCACTACGCCCACCACGCGGGACGTCCACGCGTCGGCGGACATCTCCGCCACGGTGTAGAGATTATCCTGCGCCTTGAGATCGGCAATCTGCTGCTCGCCGCCAATCAGGTTAACTTCGCAATATCCCCAGTCGCTGGCGTGCTCGGCCGCGAGGATGTCGGCATACACCGCCTGGTGCGCGCGGTGGAACGCGCCGAAACCCAAATGCACAATGCGTGTTTTAAGGCCGTTGCGATCGTACTGAGGCAGCGTCGCCTTCGCCTGTAATAAACGATTTTCCATGATGGTGACTCATAAATAGTGAAGCGGAGATCCGCTGCCGCTCCAGTGATGAAGCGGCAGCGACTGCTGACTACATCAACTAGAATGGCAGTTGAGGTACACAAGAACTGCCATTAACCATACCGATGCGTCGTTTTCAGATATTGATTTATATTAACTTTTGTCCATGTGGTGTGACATCAGACATAAGTTGTGTGACATGTTTAGCAAGATATAAACCATCAGCGCCGCGTTGAAAGCGCGCCGTAGGCAACGGAGCCTTTATGCTGAACCTCGGCGGCATCTTCCGCCTCGCTCAGGTCGCGGTCGCGCACTTCTGGCATCAAAATGGCGGAAATCAGGCCAATAACGGAGTAGGCGACCAGCATGGCGACGATCGGCCACCAGGAACCGGTCATGTTGCAGAAAATCCCCGCCAGCACCGGACCAAACCCGACCGCCACCAGCCCACCGGCCTCTTTTGAGATCGCCATGCGGGTAAAGCGGTTACGCGAGCCAAACATTTCCGCCATCGTGATGTTTTCCAGCGCGAACAGCCCCAGCACCGCGACGTTATGGATAACGATGATCGAGAGCATAATCACGCCCGGCGCATAGCTTTTATCAACGATGATCGACAGCATCGGGTACGCCAGAATGATGGCCGAAACGTTGACGATAATGTACGGCACCCGACGCCCTACCTTGTCGGACAGCCAGCCCAGCAGCGGAATGGTGATAAACCCGAGAATGGAGCTGATCATCAGCGCATCGGTAGGAATGGCCTTATCGAACAGCAGCGTTTGTACCAGATAACCCGCGAGGAACGTCTGGATCAGGCCGGAGTTGCCCGCCTGGCCGAAGCGCAGGCCGGTTGCCAGCCAGAACGATTTGCTCTTAAACATTGCGCCCAGGGAAGCCTCCTGCGCCGCAGCGGGTGCGGCGGTTTCGCCTTCGCTCACCTTCTCAAATACCGGGCTTTCCTTAAGGTTCATTCGCAGCCAGATGGCGAAAATCATCACCACCACGCTTGCGAGGAACGGCACGCGCCAGCCCCAGGCGACCAGCTCTTCGCGCTCGAGCGCAAAGAACATCACCGCCCAGATAGCCGTGGCGCTCAGCGTGCCGCAGTTGGTGCCCATAGCCACCAGCGAGGAGATAATGCCGCGCTTCCCTTTCGGCGCGTACTCGGCAAGCATGGTCCCCGCGCCGGAAATTTCCGCCCCGGCCCCCAGCCCCTGAATGATGCGCAGCGTCACCAGCAGCACCGGCGCAAAAATGCCGATCTGCGCGTAGGTCGGCAGCACGCCGATAAGCGTGGTACAGATCCCCATCATGGTGATGGTGATAAACAGCACTTTTTTACGCCCGATGCTGTCGCCCATTCGGCCGAAAATAAACGCGCCCACAATGCGCGCGATATAGCCCGCGCCGTAGGTGCCCATTGCCAGGATCAGCGCCATCGCCGCCGACTGCTCCGGGAAGAAGATTTCGTGGAACACCAGCGCCGCGCCCAGCGAATAGAGCTGGAAGTCCATAAACTCCAGCGCCGTGCCGAGCCAGCCGGACACGGCGGCTTTCACCAGATCTGAAGTCGTTCTTTGAGGTTGTGCTTGAGTCATAATGGCTATCTCTAAAAAGGTAAGATGCGTACCACTCGAAGCCCGCGCGCGGGCCCCTAACCGCGTGAATTATTATTGGTCGAACGTGAGCAAGACTTTGCAGCACTGCCGCTGGTCTTTTTCAAACAGTTCGATTGCGTCCGTTACGTGGTGATAGTCAAAAGTATGGGTAACCAGTTTTTCCGGGTCGATAAGCCCCTTTTCCAGCCAGTCGATCACGACCGGGAATTTGTTGGCGTTCAGGCGCGAGGAGAAAATTGACAGCTCTTTGCCGGTGATCCCCTGCTGGACAATCTGGCTCGGATCGCTAGAGAAGCCCATCAGCACGATGCGCGCCGCCGGAGAGGCCAGCGCGATCGCCTCCTGCAGGATCGACGGGTGGCAGGCGGCATCGACGATCAGCGTCGGCCTGATGCCTTTTTCTTCCAGCATCGCCGCAACGCCAGCCTCGCCGTTGTTGAACACCACGTCCGCCCCGCTGCGCTGCGCCATCGCCAGCCGCTCGTCGATGCGGTCAACCACGATGACCTGCCTGACCTTGTACACGCCCTTCAGCGCCTGCACGGTAACCAGCCCCATCGGGCCCGCGCCGTAAATCAGCGCAACGTCCTGCTCCGTCGGCGATGCCTGTCCCGTGACGTTGGCGGCAATGGTGAATGGCTCAACCATCACGGCGTGCTTATCGGGGATGGCGTCAGGAATGTGCCACGCGTTTTTCGCGGGGACGACGGCGTATTCGCTGAAGCCGCCGTCGCGATGGACGCCCAGCACCACCAGCGACGTGCAGACGTTCGGCTTGCCGACGGAGCACGGGTAGCAGTGGCCGCAGCTGATCACCGGATCAACGGAGACGCGCTGGCCCAGGCGGGCTTCATCAACGCCTTCACCCACCGCGTCGACGATGCCGAAGAACTCGTGGCCAATCACGCGCGGATATTTGGCAAACGGGTTGTGCCCGCGGTAGATATGGCTGTCTGAGCCGCAGATGCCGGCAAGCTTGATTTTGACGCGCACCTCGCCCGCGGACGGCACTGGGATCGGGCGTTCTTCAATGACCAGCTCGTTCGGCTGTTGAATCACTACGCTTTTCATCGGTTGCTCCTCGTTTACCAGTTCCACAGCGTGCCGTCTTCGAGACGGGCGACCGGCAGATAGGCCGGGTCGTACGGGTATTTCGCCGCCAGCTTTTCGTCAAACTCAATGCCCAGCCCCGGCCTGTCGCCCGGATGCATATAGCCGTTGTCGAAGCGCCAGCTGTGCGGGAAGACCTCCAGCATCTGTTCGGAATAGCCCATGTACTCCTGCACGCCGAAGTTCGGCACCCACAGGTCAAAATGCAGCGCGGCGGCGTGGCAAATTGGCGAAAGATCAGACGGGCCGTGCGAGCCGGTGCGCACCTGATAGAGTGACGCGAAATCGGCGATGCGGCGCATTCCGGTGATCCCGCCCGCGTGGGTTATGGTGGTGCGGATATAGTCGATCAGCTGCTCTTCAATAAGCTGCTTGCAGTCCCAAATGCTGTTAAACACTTCGCCCACGGCAATCGGCGTGACGGTGTGCTGGCGAATCAGGCGGAAGCACTCCTGGTTTTCCGCAGGCGTTGGATCCTCCATCCAGAACATGCGGAACTCCTCGATGCTTTTACCAAAGCGCGCTGCTTCGATCGGCGTCAGGCGGTGATGCATGTCGTGCAGCAGATGCTCGTTGAAGCCAAACTTACTGCGCACCGCGTCGAACAGTTTGGGCGTGAAGTCGAGATATTTTTCGGTGGACCAGAGCTGCTCTTCCGGCCAGTCGCCCTTGGTGGCAGGCTCGTACGCCAGCCCTTTTCCCTTCGACATGCCGTAGGTGGTTTTCATTCCCGGCACGCCGCACTGTACGCGGATCGCCTTGAAGCCCATCTCCTTATGGCGGGCGTAATCCTCAAGCACGTCGTCAATGGTATGCCCGGTGGTATGGCAATAGACCATCACCCCTTCGCGGGACGCGCCGCCCAGCAGCTGGTAAAGCGGCATGTTGGCGGCTTTCGCTTTGATATCCCACAGCGCCATGTCCACGGCGGAAATCGCCGACATGGTCACCGGGCCGCGGCGCCAGTAGGCGCCTTTATAGAAGAACTGCCAGATATCCTCGATGCGATGCGCGTCGCGGCCAATCAGCTGCGGGCAAAGGTGATCCTTCAGATACGAGGCAACGGACAGCTCGCGGCCGTTGAGCGTGGCGTCGCCCAGGCCGACGATCCCCTCGTCGGTGGTGATTTTCAGGGTGACAAAATTACGTCCCGGGCAGGTAACAAAGACTTCGGCCCCGACAATTTTCATAATCCATTTCCTTACATCGCGTGTTGTGATGCGGGAAATTTACCCAACTACACTACTACCATACAAGTATAATGATCGTGAAATCAGCGAGCGATCACAAAACCGGGGCGCCTACGCGCGGCCCCATCCTGCGACCACGATCAGCATGCCGCACAGCGCAATCAGCGCCCCCGCCCAGTCGAAAACGGTTAGCCTGACGCCGTCCACCACGCGCAGCCACACCAGCGCCGTACACACGTAAACGCCGCCGTAGGCCGCATAAACCCGCCCGCTGGCCGCCGGGTGCAGCGTCAGCAGCCAGACGAAAAGCGCGAGTGCGACGCTCGCCGGAATTAACAGCAGGATCGAACCGTTCTTTTTGAGCCAAAGACAGGGCAAGAAGCAGCCGATGATTTCACACAGCGCGGTGGCGAAAAAAAGCAGCGTGGTTTTAATCATTTTTAACGTTACGTGAGGATTGATTTAACCATCATACCCGATAATCACACGATATATTCCATACCCGCCGGGTGGATATCGTGCCATTTCGGTTTGGTATAAAATTCGAACGGGTTATACTGCTCGTCTGCACCATTTTTAAGGATCACGTTATGACTACTATACGCAAACGCCTTTGTCTGACCGCCCTGCTGGCGCTGTCATCGTTCGCCTTCGCCAATACGGTATCCGCCGAAACCAGCAAGCTCATCATTGAGTCTGGCGACAGCGCGCAGAGCCGTCAGAATGCCGCCATGGACAAAGAACAATGGAATGACACCCGCAACCTTCGCCAGAAGGTGAACAAACGCGCGGAAAAAGAGTGGGATAAAGAGGATGTGGCCTTTGACGCGCGCGATAAGTGCCAGCAGAGCGCGAACGTGAACGCCTACTGGGAGCCAAACACCCTGCGCTGCCTCGATCGCCGCACCGGCCGCACGGTTGCCCCTTAATTTTACGGAGTGAAGATGACCACGAAAGTTGACGTCAAGCTTCGTCCGCTGGAGCGCGAGGACCTGCGCTTCGTCCACCAGCTCGACAACAATGCCAGCGTGATGCGCTACTGGTTCGAAGAGCCTTACGAGGCGTTCGTCGAGCTGTCGGATCTCTACGACAAACACATTCACGACCAGAGCGAACGCCGCTTCGTGGTGGAGTGTAACGGCGAGAAAGCCGGGCTGGTGGAGCTGGTTGAGATTAACCACGTTCACCGCCGGGCAGAGTTCCAGATCATCATTTCCCCGGAGTATCAGGGAAAAGGCCTCGCCTCGCGGGCGGCGCGCCTGGCAATGGACTACGGGTTCAACGTCCTGAACCTGTACAAGCTGTATCTCATCGTCGATAAAGAAAACGAAAAAGCGATCCACATTTACCGCAAGCTGGGCTTCCAGGTTGAAGGCGAGCTGATTCATGAGTTCTTTATCAACGGCGAGTACCGTAACACCATCCGCATGTGCATTTTCCAGCACCAGCACCTGGCCGAGCACAAGCCTGCCGGTTCTACCCTGCTGAAACCTACCGCGCAGTAAGCTGCGCGGTTTTCACTCTCTCGCTATTTCCCGACGACAGCATCAGGACGGCATTCAGCGCCCGGGCGTGGTTTACTCTTTTTCCGCGTAGCTGTAGCCGTAGTGGTGATATCCGTAGCCGTACTGGCTGCTGGCGCGTTTGACCACCCCGTTGAGGATCGCGCCCTTGATGTTCACGCCGCCCTGCTCAAGGCGCTGCACGCAGACGGTCATCTCCTTCACGCTGTTCATGCCAAAACGCGCGACGACCAGGCTGGTACCGGCGATGCGGCCAATCACCGCAGCGTCGGTCACTGCCAGAATCGGCGGCGTATCGATAATCACCATGTCGTACCGCTCGCTGGCCCACTGCATCAGGGCGCTAAAACGCGCGTGCATCAGCAGCTCGGCCGGGTTGGGCGGCACCTGCCCGCGGGTTAGCACGTCAAACCCGCCCTTATCGAAGGTGCGGATCGCGCGCTCGGCGTCCGCGGTGCCCGCCAGCACGTCCGACAGCCCGGTCCTGTTTTCCAGGTTAAACAGCTCGTGCGAGTAGCCCCGGCGCATATCCGCGTCGATGAACAACACCTTCTGCCCGGACTGCGCCACGATCGCCGCCAGCGTGCTGCTGACGAACGTTTTCCCGCTGTCCGGCGTCGCGCCGGAAATCATCAGCAGATTATTCGACGACTCCATCATCGCGAAGTGCAGGCTGGTGCGCAGCCCGCGAACCGCCTCCACCGCCAGATCGATCGGGTTATCCACCGCGAGGAAAGGCACGTTTTTGATGCGGTGGCGGAAGGTGGTGGAGAAAATGTTTTTGCTGCGCAGCCGCGTTTTTTTCTCCAGCCATTCGGACACGGGCACGGTGGCATACACGCTGATCCCCTGCTCCTCCAGCTGTTCCGGAGACTCAATGCCCCGGCGCAGCATCGCGCGCGCCAGCACCAGGCCGATGGAAACAAACAGGCCAAGCACCAGCCCCAGCACCACGATCAGCGCCTTCTTCGGCCTGATCGGCTGAGGCTGAGTCACCGCGGAATCGATGATGCGCACGTTGCCGATCGCGCTCGACTGCGCAATGCTCAGCTCCTGCTGGCGGTTAAGCAGCTGTAAGTAGACCGCGCGTCCGGACTCCACGTCGCGGCTCAGGCGCAGCACCTCCTGCTGGGTCGCGGGCATCGCCGAAACACGCTTGTTGAGACGCTTTTTTTCCTGCTCCAGCGTTTGACGCTTGTCCATCAGCGCCTTGTAGGTCGGGTGATCTTTCTTATACAGCTGTGAAATTTCTGCTTCCCGGAAGGTCAGCTCGTTCAGCTGATTATCGGTGTTCACAATCTGCTCCAGCACCGATTTGGCTTCCAGGTTAAGGTCAACCGAATCGCGTTCCTGACGATAGCTGTTGAGCTTATTTTCCGCCTCGTCCAGCTCGCCGCGCACTTTCGGCAGCTGGCTTTGCAGGAACTCCAGGCTGCGCGAATCCTGCGCGGCCTGGCGGGCAATATTTTGCTGCAGGTAGTTATCCGCAATGCTGTTGAGAACCCGGGCGATCCGCTGCGGATCGTCACCGGTCATGGTCAGCCCCAGCATGCCGCTATCCTTGCCGCGCTCGCTGACGCTGAAGCTGAGCTGAAGGTCGTTAATCGCGTCCAGCTCGGACTGCTGGCTAAGCGTAAACTGCGTGCCCGGAAGGGCCTGAATATCGGAAATTTTCAGCGAAATCCCGTTCACATCCAGCAGCTGCCCCAGCGCGCCGTTCGCGCTGACGTTTTCCCCTTCAAGGCGATAGCGCCCCGCCTCTTCTACCGTCAGCGTCAGGCGCTGCGGCTGCCCGTTAAGGAGAGGAATATTCATCCAGCTAATGGCCAGCTCGCCCGGCCGCTCGCCGGTTAAGCGCGCCCAGCCGCGGCCAAATATCGGGGCGTAGTGTTGCTGAACCACGTTGCGCAGGCTGAGATCGGCAATGGTTTTACCGAGGATCATCCTGGACTGCAGCAGCTGCATTTCGGGTGCCGCCTCCGGCGACGCGTTCGGCATTATCTGGCTCAGGCTGCTGAGCAGCGCGTTGCCCTGCTTTTGCTCCACCTGAATCATGGCGTCCGCCTGGTAAACGGGCGTGGAGAACAGCGCATAGGTTACCGCGGCAGCGGTAAAAAGCGCGGTGATAGCGGCAATTGGCTTTACGTGATCGATGAGTTCGCCAAGCAGACGCCCAAGATCGATCTCGTTCTCCGCCGCGGCTGCGCCCTGCGGCGCGCTAAGGTTTTTGGTCGACATAAAACTGCTTCCGTGAATTAGCTGAGCCTTTTCGCCCATTCCTGACTGGCCTGAAGCATCAGGCCGTAAACGTGGTCGAACGCCTCGTGGCTTTTTCGATAGGGATCGGGGATCTCTTTTTCCCGCAGCCACTGCCCGAAGAACAGCGTCTTGCCGCGCACTTCCGGCGCCATGGACGTCACCTGAGCAATGTGCCCGGTCTCCATCACCAGAATCAGGTCATACTCGCGCAGCATTGCAGGGGTGATTTTGCGGGCAACGTGGCCCTCCAGAAAGACGCCGTTTTTCGCCGCAGTCTGGCAGGCAACCGCGTCCGCGGGTTCCCCGGTTAAGCCCGCGGTACCCGCGGAGTCGACCCGGACGTGCGGCAGCATCTGGCGCAGCAGGCGCTCGCCGGTCGGTGAGCGGCAAATATTTCCGGTGCAGACCACCAGAATCGAGTGGAAGCTTAGTTTGGCCATGATTTGATATACCGCGCGGTTTCCGTGATGTCGCGAATGCCGGTGATGGTTGGCACCAGCTGAGAAATAACCCGGTTCCAGCGCACCAGCGGCGCGGTGGTGACATATACGATGTCATACGGCTCAAGCGGGAACTCGGTGCCCAGCACCATCGCCGAGGCGTCTTTCGCGTTGAGCTGGTAGACGTTGGCAATCTTGCCGCCCGGCTTGCCCTTCAGCGAGCGGATCACGAACACGCCGCTGGCGTCGGACATGTCCTGCTTCACGCCTTCGGCATGGCCGAGGGCTTCTGCCAGCGTCATGCCGCTGCGATCCATTTTGAGCGTACTCTGGCGGCCCACTTCGCCCATCACAAAGACCTTTAGATCGTCATTGCGCGGTACGAAAAGGATGTCGCCGGGGTGCAGCAGCTTGTTCTGCGTCAGGTCGCCGCGCTGCATCAGGGCATACAGCGAAATTTTGGTGTCCTGCCCCTGATGGGTAAGCACCACGTTGCGCCAGTCGGCATCGGCGGTCAGGCCGCCCGCGGCGTTAATCGCGTCCATCACCGTCAGGGGGATGTTGGTGATCGGCTGCTGGCCGGACTTCGCCACTTCGCCCGTCACGTAGGTTTTCTGCGAGCGGAACGCGGCGATGCTGACGTCCACCTGCGGGCTTTCGATCACCTTGTCCAGACGCGAGGTAATCTCGGCGCGAACCTGCGTCAGCGTTTTACCCGCCACCTTCAGTCGGCCGATGTACGGGTAAAAAATCGTCCCGTCGGCGTTCACCCAGTTGCCGGTATCGCTGGCGCTGCGGTACTGGCCCGCGGGGGTCGTCAGCTCCGGGTGATCCCAGACGGTCACCATCAGCACGTCGCCAACGCCGATGCGGTACTCATACTGCGTCAGCTGTTCATCCAGCAGCGGATTGGCGCGCGAGGTGACCTGCTGCGGGCGCAGCCTGTCGATAAGCCCCGGCGTCAGCGGAAAAACGTTAACCATTTTATTGAGGTCGTCGCTGCTGTCCGGCAGTTCGATAACGTCTTTACCGCGCGTGCTCAGCCCCTGACCCGGTACGACCGCACAGCCGCTTAGCGTCACGAGCGCCAGCCCCAGCAGGGAAAATTTACACATTCTCTTTTTCATTTCTCACTATCATTCATCAGGTGTTCAGGGTTATTGCCCCACGGGCATTTCGCGTTCAGCGGTCATGCCGTAGAGCGAGTATTTGCGGTTAAGCATCTGCCCCCCGTCGCGGGTGAGCGGCGTCCAGGAGACCACCGCCCGGCTGCGGTTCGGCGAAATGGTCATCAGGTCCAGCGGCACGGAGACGTAGAAGCCTTTGCTGAATCCGCCCTCGCCGTAATCGTCCTTCGAGACGTTGCTTTTCGCCGCCCACGCGCCCACGGTGATGCCGCTGTCAAAGCGCCTTGCGACGTCCAGCGTCGCGCCTTTGTCCTTCGCCAGGTACTGGCCGACGCTGAGCGTGATCAGCACCGTATTCACCTGCGGCGGGTTCCAGTACGCGGTGATAAAACCGGTCGGCGCGGCGTAGTCGGTAAAGCGCATCATGTTGTTCCAGTCGCGCTGTTTGACGTAGTTGACGTCCATCCCCAGCGCCCAGCTGGCGTCCAGCGGGCGGTACAGGACTTCCCCGCCCACGCCGCCGTACATCGTCTCGAGGTAGCCGCCGTAGAGCTGGCCGTAGAAGCCCGAGCCGAGGCGGCGAATGACGTTGCTTTGCAGGTTATTGACGTATACGTCGTTGGCGACATAGTCGCGGATGTGGGTTCTCACCCGCGGCAGCGTGGAGTCCGCGGGTAGCAGCGAGGAGTTAAATTTGTCGTAGTTGTTGTAGAGATTGGCGAACACCCCGCCGTCGATAAGCCAGCCGTCCGTCAGCCAGTAGCTGGCGCTTGCCAGCATCCCTGCCTGGAACATATAGAAATCTTCCGGGCCGCCGAGCGACTGCGCCAGCGTTGGCGACAGGGAATAATTGAAGCGGCTCTCCCGGATGCGGTAGCCGCGGCCCCACGCGGAGAAATCAACCGGCTCCATGCGCCGCTGCACCAGCGGCTTTTCCTGCCCGATCGGGTATCCCTCAAGCTGCTGGCGCAGGCTGGCGACCTGCGTTTCGGTGGTCACCATCGGCAGATGGCTGCGCATCTGCGTTACGCTCAGGGTTTCAACCCCCTGCGGAAGGGCGTTCATCAGAATGCGGTTGGCGCGGTCGACGGCCTCTCGCGGATCGCGGTAGCGGTATTGCTCTCCGCTCAGGTAAAGCGTGCTGCCGCTCTGGCGTATTTCCGGGGCGTCAAACCCGGCGCTGTATTTCAGCGCCGTCAGCTGGCTGGCAACGGCGGTATACTGCAGCCCGGCCGTTTCCGGCGCAGGCTGGTATTCCGGCTTCGGGCTGTCGCGCAGCGCCGGACGCAGATCGTTAAAGTTGGTGCGAAGCGTAAAGCCAAACGTTAGCGTGTTGCCGCGTTCGACGTTCAGCGTCAGGTCCACCCACTCGGCGGCGCGGTACACCGCCCCCACGTTAAAGGGGCTGGACTGCTTAATTACGCCAGCAAAATCGTGCTTATAGTCGTTGCCGTCGTACTCCAGCTTCAGGCGCAGCGGATGCAACGGCGTCTGGTATTCCACACCCGCGAAAAGTGCCGCCGGGCCGCGGAACATTTCGCTGAAGCTCACATCGCCCGCGTCGTGCAGCTCTGGTCGAGTGCAGTATTTATCGCTAACGCGGCAGAACGGGTTACTGACGCTGCCGCGGTTGCCCGGATATCCCCACGCCATGCCGACGGTCAGATCCAGCGGCCCGGTCATTTTGCTCGCCGCGAGATATTCGCCGTCAAACAGCCCGGTTCCGGCAATATCGCGCTTGCCCAGCGCCAGCTGCGGCAGCCGCGTTGACTCTTCCCACAGCCGAACCTTGAAATCGAAGGATTTATCCTTGTAGCTCTGATCGCCGCTGAAGTCCGGGTTGCCGCTGTACTTACGGGTGCGGACGTCGGTATAGCGAACGGTGCCCTCGAGCCACGGGAACAGCGCGATCGACGCCGAGTAAAAGCGATACTGGTCGTTATCGCGATAGCCGAGGCTGAACTCCCCCTCGCGCGCAACGCGGGCGTTGGGCATTTGCATCAGGCCGGTGCCGCCAAAATCTGACTGCGACGAACCAACGGGGTCCGGGAAGGTTTCCGGTTGCGCATAGCACGCGCCGGAGACCGCTGCCGCCAGGCAGCTCAAAAGCATCTGTTTTTTCATTATTTGATCTCCCGCTGTGCCAGCAGGCGAATAATTTGCGCATTCAGGCCGCGGTCGTCGTCGGCAAGACTGACCCAAATCAGGCTGCCGGGCTCCGCTTCACGGTGGCGCGCGTTCCAGCGCGCGACAGGCGCAACGGTCTCTTTTCCGGCGGGCGAGATAATTGTGACGCTGTGGGTGTTGGCCCCGGCCAAAAAAGCGCGACCTTTCAGGTAATCGCCTACGCTCGCGCCCGGCTGCCAGGGCTGCGCGCCCGGTAAGTCAACCGCGCCGAGCAGCGTAACCGCGTCGGGTCGCGGCGTAAGGTAAAGCCGGTACTGCCCCTGAAGGCGGCCGTTGGCTTCGGGCCGGGTGCGCACGGCGTCAGGGTCGAGATCGACAAAGAGACGGCCAACCACCGCGATGCGGGCCAGCTGTTCACGCACGCTGCGCAGCGTGGCGGCCAGCGGCGCGTCTGCCCGCCGCTCCCGGCGCGAGAGCTCGCCTAAAACGCGCAGCCGCTGGGCGTTAGCCTCCCGGTTTGCCCGTTCGGTTGTGAGGATCGCGCCGGGCCACCATGCGCTGGCGCTCACTTCCGGCGACGTAACCAGCTCGGCGAGGCGCTGCTTGCCCTCTATCGCGATAGGCCGCTCGTCGCCCGGGCCGTAAAGCATCACCACGTTCTGCTCTGCCGCACTGGCGCAGGCGGCGAAAAGTAAAATGCCGATCGGCAGCGTGAGTCGCATTTTCATGGAATAGGTTTCAGGAGCGTCGTTTCTGCGGGCAATACGCCTGCGCCAATCATCTGCTGGCTCTGACGAACCAGCCCGGTCGTTTTCTCAATCCAGAAGGTGTTTTGCCACGCGCGCTGCGGCACGGACGCACGCACGTTTTCCCGCCAGACCTGCGCGTCCACGCGCTGCCCGGCGATCGTCAGCGCGGCGTCGCCTGCGGGCGTAAACGTCGAGATCAGCCTGGCGGAGCGCGGTTTACCCTCTTCGCTCCAGCGCACGTCGCGCTGCCACCGCGCGCCGTTGCGTAGCCGCGCGCCGTTCATCAGCGGATCGCCGCTAAGGTTTGTCACTTCCAGAAGGTTGCTGCGCAGGCCAACGGTTTTCACCAGCCGTCCGCTGCGGGTCACGATGGCTGCGCGATCCTGAGTCAGCCACTTGTCGAGGCCATTTTCCCGGTAGCCGAGCACCACAAAAATGCGCTGGCCGCCGTTCAGGCGCAGGTACATCGTTGAGTACGGCAGGGACCGTATTTCGTCATCTGCCACGGTGACGTCCGGCGCGCCGCGCAGCGAGGCAGAAAAGGTCTCCACCATGCTTTGCTGGCTGGGTGTACACCCCTGCAGGAGCAGCCCCGCGAGGGAAAAAATGAGTATTCGCACCGTCAGTTCTTCCTGGATGATCCGATAAATCGAGTGAAAATTACCCGGCGCTAGCTGCGCGCCGGGTAACAGGCGCTGGGTGAATCACTCAGCGCAGGCCGCCTTAGCGCGTGGCGGTCGTGGTGGTGGTGTTTGGCGAACCGTTGCTGCTGTCGGTGGCCGCGACGACGGCCAGCGCCGCGAGGCCCACAGCGGCCGTTACGCCCGCAACGGTTGCGGCGCCGACCGCGCCGGCGGCGACGCCTCCGGTGGTCCCTGCGGTTGCGGTCGTGGCGCCCGCAGCCGTTTCAACAGCGGCGAAGGATGATGGCGCTGCTGCTGTTAAAACCAGCGCAGCCAAAACTGCACAAAGCGTTTTGTTCATTTATGTTCCTCATTTAATGAATGACTGATTGAACCTGATATTCAGGTTTATTAACCGGGCATATGCCCGAGGCTGACTTCCGTCCCGGTAAGGCACGGAATATCATCCATGCCGATGCCCTGGCTCAAATAGCCAGCGGGCAAAATAGGTCGCAACGTTTTTTCGCAAAGAGAAATACGGGTAAATTTAAGGCTAGAATAATGGCTACGTCAGGGAATAACAACCGCACGTAAATTTGCACGGTGCAGACTGAATTAATTTACTGCGTTGCACCACGCAGGTCAGAACGCGCGTGCCGTAACAAAATTGCGACAAACAGCGCTCATGAAAAACCTTCAAGCTGCTGTTTTTAATGTGAAATTCTCGTGTGGTTAAAAATAAAATTAACGCTAATGTAAAACATAGCCCTGGTGCGCTGTTCACGCTTTCGGCTGGAATATAAGAACCACGGACAATTTAAAGCGAAATAAACCCGTAGAATATTGCGCTTATATCCAGTTTATTTCATACGACTAAAAATACGACTCCCCGCAGGCGCTGAAAGCAATAATATTAATAGCGTTCATGATTGAACGCTATTTTCCGCTTTGCGCGACCGTTATTCACCTTCAGCTATTTTCTGCGCGGTAGTCATCAATAATATTCGATACTGTTTTTAATGGTGTACTTACGCTCAACGGCGGGCTTAACGCTGTCATCGACGATCAGCAGGTCGCAGCTTACCGGGTTATCGTGGCGATCGTAGTCGCAGCTCTGCTTCACGTTGCCCAGCGGCTTCTCGTTCAGCATGCTGATGGCGGTGTAATCCATTCGCTTGCGTAGGTCTTTGGACGGGACGGCCTGCACGGATAAGTGCTGCTCGCCGGAGACGGTGGTTTTGCCCAGCGGGTAGCCGTCGGCGTCGTAGCGATATTTCACTTCCATCTCTTTACCGTGCGCGGCAACCACAAAGCCGTTATCGTCGGTGTCCCACGTCACCCCTGCCGACGGCAGTTCGGCCAGCTGGCATTTCCCCTGAAGCTTCACCTTCCGCTCCTGGGTTTCCGCATCCACGTAGAAGTTAGCGTCCAGCACCAGCGCAACGCCGGTATTGGCCTCCAGATCGTGAAGCTCGAGGGTATCAAAGCACCCTTCCGTCGACAGCGAGCCCGTCACGCGCTTCGAGACTTCGCCCTTATCGTTAAGCAGCGTCTGGGAAAAATCCTTAACCGGCCCGCGCAGGGGATCAAAATCAAACTCATTCGAGAAACTCGCCATCTCCGGCGTAAACGACTGCGGTGCGGAGCTGTTATCACAGCCGGCCAGCCCACTCGCCAGCAAAACTATCGTTGCTAATTTCTTCACGTTTTAACCCGTCTGAGAAAGATGATGAATATACAGCGTAGCAAATTTTTGGTTAATTCTGAATAACATAAGGAGTGTCTTAACAGCATGTAAAGATTTTTTGAAACCGTTGCTAAACGCGGTGTGACCTTCTAATGTCGTGCGAAACGTGTACATCGCTCGCAGCGTGAAGGAGCCACAATATGCCAGCAAACTATCCCGTCAATTTCGACATTGGTGACGTTGTTTTTACCTGTATCGGTACGTCGCTGTTTCGCCACATCTCCGCAGCCTCACTCTGCTGGAGTAACCACGTCGGCATCATTGTGGGTCACGACGGGCGTGATTATATCGTGGCGGAAAGCCGCGTTCCCCTGTCCTGCACCACAACGCTCAGCCGCTTTATCAACCGCTCGGTTGAGGGTCGCTATAGCGTATGTCGCCTTGGCGGCGGCCTTTCTGGCGATCAAAAACGCGCTATCGTTGAACAGGTTCCCTCTCGATTAAACAAACTTTACCACACGGGTTTTAATTACGACTCGTCGCGCCAGTTCTGTTCAAAATTCGTCTTCGATATTTATCAGAATGCGCTCTCGGTCGACGTCGGACAGGTTGAAACATTTGAACGGTTGCTCACCAGTAATCCGGATGCAAAACTTAAATTCTGGACGCTGTGGTTCCTCGGTTCCATTCCATGGCACCGTAAAACCGTGACCCCGGCCAGCTTGTGGAACTCCCCGGCGCTGCTGCCCATCTTCCATAGCCACCCCGACGCCAGCGAAACAGCGCCAGACTGGTATTACCGCGAAAGCGCCATGCAGGATGCATAAACGTAGGATTAATCATAAATTTACCTCTGAATACAATGTGTTAATTTCAGTCTGCTAGACTGTATTATGCCCATCAGAGATAAGGAGATATCCATGAAAAAATTCAACTGGCTTACCGCACTGTTACTCATCAGCGCGGCACCCGCGGCGCTGGCCGCCCCGGATTCCTGCGAACGCGTTAAGAGCGATATTCAGCAGAAAATCATCAATAACGGCGTGCCGGAATCCGGCTTCACGCTGAACATCGTGCCGAACGATCAGGCGGATCGTCCTGACGCGCAGGTTGTTGGGCATTGCGCCAACGACACCTTCAAGATTTTGTACACCCGCACAGGCGGCGGCAACGAGACGGCAGGCGGCGCGGGTACGCAGGAGAACGCGCCCGCAGAACCGCAATAAAATTGCCGATCAATCCCCTTGAATTGACGAGGATTAATATTTAATACCTCCAAATAAGTACCATTCACCCCACCATTAGCCCGGTTATCATCACGGGCGAAAATAATACGTATTATCAATGATGGGGTGAGTCATGTCTGATGTTGAACATCACGGCGGCATTAGCCGCCGTTCTCTGGTTAAATCCACTGCGATAGGATCGTTCGCGCTTGTTGCGGGCGGAATTTCATTACCTTTTGGTTTGCGAAGCGCCGCCGCCGCGGTTCAACACGCCGTGCAGCCGCCTGAAGATAAGGTTGTCTGGGGAGCCTGCTCCGTAAACTGCGGCAGCCGCTGCGCGCTGCGCCTGCACGTGCGTGACGACGAGGTCTACTGGGTCGAAACGGACAATACCGGCGATGACGTTTACGGCAATCATCAGGTTCGCGCCTGCCTGCGCGGACGCTCCATTCGTCGCCGTATCAATCATCCTGACCGCCTCAACTACCCGATGAAGCGCGTGGGCAAGCGCGGCGAAGGCAAGTTTGAGCGCATCAGCTGGGATGAAGCGCTGAACACGCTCACCGCCAGCCTGAAGGGCGTGGTGGAGAAGTACGGTAACGAAGCGGTCTACATTAACTACTCCTCCGGCATCGTCGGCGGCAATATCACCCGCTCCTCGCCTTACGCCTCGCTGGTCGCGCGCCTCATGAACTGCTACGGCGGCTTCCTGAGCCATTACGGCACCTACAGCACCGCGCAAATTGCCTGCGCCATGCCCTACACCTATGGCAGCAATGACGGCAACAGCACCTCGGACATCGAAAACACGAAGCTGGTGGTGATGTTCGGCAACAACCCGGCCGAAACGCGCATGAGCGGCGGCGGGATCACCTACTACCTTGAACAGGCACGCGAGCGCTCCAATGCCCGGATGATCGTTATCGATCCGCGCTATACCGATACCGCCGCCGGGCGCGAAGACGAGTGGATCCCAATTCGCCCGGGCACCGACGCGGCGCTGGTGGCGGGTATCGCGTGGGTGCTGATCGACGAAAACCTCGTCGACCAGCCTTTCCTCGACAGGTACTGCGTCGGCTATGACGAAAAAACGCTGCCGGAAGGCGCGCCGGCCAACGGCCATTACAAAGCCTACATCCTCGGCCAGGGCGAAGACGGCACGGCGAAAACGCCGGAGTGGGCCTCGCGCATCACCGGCATTCCCGCCGACCGCATTATCAAGCTGGCGCGCGAAATCGGCACCGCGAAACCGGCTTACATCTGCCAGGGCTGGGGACCGCAGCGCCAGGCGAACGGGGAACTCACCTCTCGCGCCATCGCCATGCTGCCGATCCTGACGGGCAACGTCGGGATCAACGGCGGCAACAGCGGCGCGCGCGAATCCACCTACACCATCACCATTGAGCGCATGCCGCTGCCCGATAATCCGGTGAAAACCCAGATCTCCTGCTTTAGCTGGACCGACGCCATTGCCCGCGGGCCGGAAATGACCGCCCTGCGCGACGGCGTGCGCGGCAAAGACAAGCTCGACGTGCCGATCAAATTTATCTGGAACTACGCGGGCAACACCATCATCAACCAGCACTCGGATATCAACAAAACCCACGATATTCTGCAGGACGAAAGCAAGTGCGAGATGATTGTGGTCATCGACAACTTTATGACCTCTTCGGCGAAGTATGCCGACATCTTGCTGCCGGACCTGATGACCGTTGAACAGGAAGACATTATTCCTAACGACTACGCCGGGAACATGGGCTATTTGATTTTCCTGCAGCCGGTCACCGCGCCGAAGTTTGAGCGCAGGCCTATCTACTGGATCATGAGCGAAGTGGCAAAACGCCTTGGCCCGGACGTGCATCAGCAGTTTACGGAAGGCCGCACGCAGGCGCAGTGGCTACAGTATCTGTACGCCAAAATGCTCGAGAAAGATCCGCTGCTGCCGTCCTACGACGAGCTAAAAAAAATGGGGATCTACAAGCGCAAAGATCCTAACGGGCACTTCGTCGCCTATAAGAAGTTCCGCGAGGATCCGCAGGCCAACCCGCTGAAAACGCCGTCGGGCAAAATCGAGATCTACTCCAGCAAGCTGGCGACCATCGCCAACACCTGGGAGCTGGAAAAAGACGAAACCATCAGCCCGCTGCCGGTGTATGCGTCGACCTTCGACGGCTGGGATGCCCCTGAACGCCGCACCTTCCCGCTACAGCTGTTCGGCTTCCACTTCAAGGCCCGCACCCACTCCAGCTACGGCAATATCGACGTGCTGCAGGCGGCCTGCCGTCAGGAGGTGTGGCTGAACCCCGTCGACGCCGAGAAACGCGGCATTAAGAACGGCGATATGGTTCGCGTCTTCAACGACCGCGGCGAGCTGCGCATTCCGGCAAAAGTGACGCCGCGCATCATGCCGGGCGTCAGCGCCATGGGCCAGGGCGCCTGGCACGATGCCAACATGAACGGGGACCGCGTTGACCACGGCTCGTGCATCAACACCTTAACCACGCATCGCCCGTCGCCGCTGGCAAAAGGCAACCCGCAGCACACCAACCTGGTGCAGATCGAGAAGGCGTGAGGAATAACGAATGACTACCCAGTATGGATTTTTTATTGATTCCAGCCGCTGCACCGGGTGCAAAACCTGCGAGCTGGCCTGCAAGGATTACAAAGACCTCACCCCGGACGTCAGCTTCCGCCGTATCTACGAATACGCGGGCGGCGACTGGCAGGAGGACAACGGCGTCTGGCAGCAGAACGTGTTTGCCTATTACCTGTCGATTGCCTGCAACCACTGCGAAGACCCGGCCTGCACCAAGGTCTGTCCGAGCGGTGCGATGCACAAGCGTGAAGATGGCTTCGTGGTGGTAAACGAGGACGTCTGCATCGGCTGCCGCTACTGCCACATGGCCTGCCCGTACGGCGCGCCGCAGTACAACGCCGCCAAAGGCCATATGACCAAATGCGACGGCTGCCATACCCGCGTCGCCGACGGCAAAAAGCCGATATGCGTCGAGTCCTGCCCGCTGCGCGCGCTGGACTTCGGCCCGATCGAAGAGCTGCGTCAAAAGCACGGCCAGCTGGCGGCGGTTGCGCCGCTGCCGTCCGCGCACTTCACGAAGCCGAGCATTGTGATTAAACCTAACGCCAATAGCCGCCCGACGGGTGACACCACCGGCTACCTGGCTAACCCGAAGGAGGTGTGAGATGGGAAGTGGATGGCATGAATGGCCGCTGGTGATCTTCACCGTTTTTGGGCAGTGCGTGGCCGGGGCGTTAATCGTCACCGGGTTCGCGTGGCTTAATGAAAAAGACGCGGCGGCAAAAGCGCGGATCGTTCGCAGCATGTTCTTTCTCTGGGTGGTGATGGGCGTCGGCTTTCTGGCTTCCGTGCTGCACCTCGGCTCGCCGCTGCGCGCGTTTAACTCCCTGAACCGCGTCGGCGACTCGGCGCTCAGCAACGAAATCGCCGCGGGCTCGATCTTTTTCGCCATTGGGGGATTCTGGTGGCTGCTGTCGGTTGTCGGTAAAATGCCGTCGGCGCTCGGCAAGATTTGGCTGCTGATGAGCCAGATCCTCGGGATTGTTTTTGTCTGGGCCATGACGCGCGTGTATCAGATCGATACCGTGCCAACGTGGTATACGGGTTACACTACCGCCGCCTTTTTCCTCACCGCGGCGCTGAGCGGGCCACCGCTTGCGGCGCTGCTGCTTCGCGCGGCGAACGCAACGTTTAAAGGAACGCTGGCAGCAACCGTCAGCGCGCTGGCGCTGCTGGCGAGCTGTGCGATTATTGTGCTGCAAAGTCACGATCTGTCCACGATCCACAGCGCCATCCAGCAGGCCAGCGCCCTGCTCCCGGACTATGGCACGCTCCAGGTCTGGCGTATCGTGCTGGTTGCTGCCGGTTTAGGCTGCTGGCTCTGTCCGCTGATTCGTCGCCGGGAGCCAAAAGCGTTTGGTCTCGCTCTCGGCGTTGTTCTGGTCGTACTGGGCGAGCTGATTGGCCGCGGCCTGTTCTACGGCCTGCATATGACCGTTGGAACGGCCATCGCGGGTTAACATAAGCGCGCGGGTGACCCCCGCGCGAGTAAGGAATGCAGTAATGAGTGAAGTTGAAGACCGTAAAGCCTTTGCCTTTAGCGCCCGCGTGCTGGGCGCGCTGTTTTATTTTGCGCCCGATAGCGAGCAGGCGGCCCCGCTGGTGAATGCGCTCACCGCCGGGGAGTGGGTTCAGGACTGGCCGCTGTCGGAGGAGGTGCTCCAGCCGATAGCGGAGGCGTTCAGTGCGCCCTGCGATGAAACCCTGCCAGAAGCCTGGCAGCGCCTGTTTATTGGCCCGTACGCGCTGCCCTCGCCGCCGTGGGGATCCGTCTGGCTGGACCGCGAGTCCGTGCTGTTTGGCGACTCAACGCTGGCCCTGCGCCAGTGGATGCGCGAAAACAATATCGCCTTCGAGGTGCAGCAGAATGAGCCGGAAGACCATTTTGGCACACTGCTGCTGCTGGCCGCCTGGCTTGCAGAAAACGGGCGCGACGCCGAGCGGGACCAGCTCCTCGCCTGGCACCTGCTGCCGTGGAGCACGCGTTTCCTTTCCGAATTTGTCGACCACGCCGGGCATCCGTTCTATGCCGCGCTGGGCAGGCTCGCGCAGCTGACGCTTGCGGACTGGCAGTCCACCCTGCTGATCCCCGTTGCGGAAAAAACGCTGTACCGTTGATAGACGCTGGCTTACGCATCCTGATGTGTAAGCCAGCTCACTCTCCGCATGTCTTATAATTACATTTATGCTGCAACGGATACATTAAGCTGATATACTGTATATAATTACAGTATAAGGGGTTCATCATGGCTGTTGAAATCAAATATGTTGTCGTAAGAAAAGGTGAAGAGAAAATGACATTTGCCACGAAGAAAGAGGCCGACGCTCACGACAAACTGCTCGACATGGCAGACGCCTTCACCGAATGGCTGTTGCAAAGCGGAATACAAATGGACGAAACGCAGGCGGAGGATCTCGGGCTCTATTTCGCCGAGCACAAAGAGGCCGTGCAGCATATTTTGCGCACCAGCAAACTCCCCGATCTCAATGCCGAAACGGTTACAGACCAGACGGAGTAAGATGCGTACGTTAAGGGTCGGCCCTTCTGTGTTCAGTTTTGCTTACCCTTTAGCATCCGGTCACACATATTCGCCGTATGCGTTTAATTAATTACAAAACCTCGAATGCCCTCCGATGAAATAATAATTAAGCAATATCCTGGTTAGCCAGCAGCATCGTTTTGCTAGCGTGAGAAATCAGGCAAAGCTTAATCCGGAGGTATTCTTTGCTGGTTAAACTCAAGAAAGAACGAACGCATGGGGAAGATCGCCGACTCGCGCTCTGGCTGGCAACCTCAGCGGGCGTATTGAATGCTATCGCGCTGGGGGCTTTTGGCTTTTTCCCTTCCCATATGACGGGCAATACCTCACAGTTATCCAGCGAAGTCTCCTCTACCGATCTTAGCGATATTCTTTTCTTTAGCGCCATTATCCTGTCGTTTGTCACGGGCGCAATTATTGCGCGAATCATTGTCCTTTGGGGAATAATCCACAACGTTCGGCTGATATTCAGTCAGGTTCTGCTTGCTGAAGGTCTATTGCTGGCGGGCGTTTCGCTGTACGAAATCTATTTTCATTCATTCGCCACGAACCGTGAAATTATTATTTCCCTGTGCGGGCTGATGGGGGTCCATAATTCCACCTCGACTCAGCTTTCTGGGGGTCGGGTACGCTCGACGCATATTACCGGCACGCTGACCGATGCGGGCATCTCTCTGGCCTCCGTTGCGGTTGCCATGCTCCGTCGGGATTACTCTAAAGATACGGCGGCCCAAAAGAGCCAGCTCAAAACCCATTTGACCACCCTTTTTTCGTTTATTACCGGCGGTATTGCGGGTCTGCTCCTTTTCAGATGGTTGGGATTTAACGCCATGCTTGCGCTGGGAGTGATGCTGGTCCTCGTTGCCGCATTCTCGATTGCCCGCATCTCATGGCGCGTCCGAAAGGTGCGCGCTGCGGTCGGCCGATAATCGCCTCCGGCACGCCTAAGGTGACAACGTCACCTTAGGCGGCTCTCTTTAAGACTATTCTGCTCAACCCCTGACAGCCCTTATCCCATAAGGCTTAAACTAAGATCTCCTTACTATCATAGGGTTACTCTTTTTGCCCCTTCGCTGGAACCCTTCCCATTCCCTTGCTATAGCTGAATGACCCCTGCCGAATCATGGCATAAAAACAGGCAGCCGCTGGTTGCTATAACGCATGCGCACAGGGAGACACACCGCAATGCACCCATTACTTAAACGTTCGCTGCTTTTCGTCGGCGCGATTATCGTGGTCCTCGCCCTCCTCGTCTGGGGAATTGGGCTGGAAACGATTAAAGCGCGTCAGGTTGATTTGCTCTACCTCGGGCAACAGCACCTGATCCTCGTATTCTCATCCATGTTCTTCGCGCTGCTGGTCGGTATTCCGAGCGGCATCCTGCTGAGCCGCCCGGCGGCGCGCGGCGTTGCGGAATATGTGATGCAGATCTTTAACGTCGGCAACACCCTGCCGCCGCTGGCGGTACTCGCCCTGGCGATGGTGGTGATTGGGATCGGCGATAAGCCGGCCATCATCGCCCTGTTCCTCGCCTCGCTGCTGCCCATCGTGCGTAACACCTACGCCGGGCTGTGCTCCGTGCCCGCGTCGCTGCTCGAAGCGGCTAACGGCATCGGCATGACCAAATGGCAGCGCCTGCGTCAGGTTGAAATTCCTAACGCGTGGCCGGTGATGCTGTCCGGCATCCGCATCGCCACGGCAATTAACGTGGGGACCGCGCCGCTGGCCTTCCTGATCGGCGCCAGCAGCTACGGCGAGCTGATTTTCCCGGGCATCTACCTCAACGATTTCCCGACGCTGATCCTCGGCGCGGCGGCCACCGCCCTGTTCGCTCTGATTCTGGATACGCTGCTGGCCGCGCTGGGCCGCGTGATGAGCCCGCACCTGGCCCGATAACAATAACAAGGAGCTGTGTATGAGACTGTTTTCCAGCCTGACGGCGCTGTGCGCCGCCGCGCTCTTCTCCAGCCAGGCGCTCGCCGCCCCGCTGATCCTGGCCACCAAAAGCTTTACCGAGCAGCACATCCTCTCGGCGATGACCGTGCAATATCTGCAGAAAAAGGGATTTCAGGTACAGCCGCAGACCAACATCGCTACCGTGATTTCCCGTAACGCGATGATCAACAAGCAGATTGACATGACGTGGGAATACACCGGCACGTCGCTGATCATCTTCAACCACATCAACAAACGCATGTCGCCAGAAGAATCCTACGAGACCGTAAAACGCCTCGACGCGAAGCACGGCCTGGTGTGGCTCAAGCCCGCGGACATGAACAACACCTACGCCTTCGCGATGCAGCGCAAGCGCGCCGAAGCCGAGCACATCAACACCATGTCGGAGATGGTGGCGAAGATTGAACAGGTTCGTAAAACGGACCCGGACAACAACTGGCTGCTCGGGCTGGACCTTGAGTTTGCCGGGCGCAGCGACGGCATGAAGCCGCTGCAGGCGACCTATAACATGGCGCTGGATCGCCCGCAGATCCGCCAGATGGACCCGGGCCTGGTCTATAACGCCGTGCGCGACGGCTTCGTTGACGCTGGCCTCATCTACACCACCGACGGCCGCGTGAAGGGCTTCGACCTGAAGGTGCTGGAAGATGATAAAGGCTTTTTCCCGAGCTACGCGGTTACGCCGGTGGTGCGCAAAGATACGCTGGAGGCCAATCCGGGGCTCGAAGAGGCGCTTAACACCCTCTCCGCCCAGCTCAATAACGACGTCATCACCGAACTGAACAAGAAGGTGGATATTGACCATCAGTCACCGCAGCAGGTCGCCCGTGATTTCCTGCGTAGCAAACAGCTGCTGTAGGAGGCGCTATGGAGACGATTCACTACATTGTTGACAACTGGGACTATCTCTTAACGCTGACGCTGCAGCATCTGTGGCTAGTGGCGCTGGCAGTGGGGCTGGCGATTATCATCGGCGTTCCGCTGGGGATTTTAATTGTCCGTCACAAATGGCTGGCCACGCCGGTGCTGGGGATTGCGACCATCGTACTCACCATCCCGTCCATCGCCCTGTTTGGCCTGATGATCCCGCTGTTCTCGCTGGTCGGTCAGGGCATTGGCGCCCTGCCCGCCGTGACGGCGGTGTTTCTCTACTCGCTGCTGCCGATTGTGCGCAACACCCACACGGCGCTGGACAGCCTGCCGCCGGGCCTGCGCGAGGCGGGGCGCGGCATCGGGATGACCTTCTGGCAGCGTCTGCGCTGGGTTGAAATCCCGATGGCGCTGCCGGTGATTTTCGGCGGGATCCGCACCGCCGTGGTGATGAATATCGGCGTCATGGCGATCGCCGCCGTGATCGGCGCGGGCGGCCTTGGCCTGCTGCTGCTTAACGGCATCGGCGGGAGCGATATTCGTATGTTGATTGCGGGCGCGCTGATGATCTGTCTTTTAGCCATCGTGCTCGACTGGCTGCTGCACCGTCTGCAGGTGGCTCTGACTCCAAAGGGGATTCGATAATGATAAAACTGGAAAACCTCACCAAGCAATTTTCACAGAAGCACGGCCAGACCTTTAAGGCCGTCGACAACGTCAATCTGAACGTGCCGGAAGGTGAAATGTGCGTTCTGCTCGGCCCGTCCGGCTGCGGCAAAACCACCACGCTTAAGATGATTAATCGCCTGATTGCGCCAAGCAGCGGTAAGATCCTGATCAACGGCGAAGACACCAGCGCAATGGACACCGTGACCCTGCGCCGCAACATTGGCTACGTGATCCAGCAGATTGGCCTGTTCCCGAATATGACCATTGAAGAGAACATTACCGTGGTGCCGCGCATGCTGGGCTGGGACAAGGCCCGCTGCAAATCCCGCGCCGAGGAGCTCATGGACATGGTGGCGATGGATCCGCACAAGTTCCTCAACCGCTATCCGCGCGAAATGTCCGGCGGCCAGCAGCAGCGTATCGGCGTGATCCGCGCCCTGGCGGCGGATCCGCCGGTGCTGCTGATGGACGAACCGTTCGGCGCGGTCGACCCGATCAACCGCGAGGTGATCCAGAACCAGTTCCTGGAGATGCAGCGCAAGCTGAAGAAAACGGTGATGCTGGTCAGCCACGACATTGACGAGGCGCTCAAACTGGGCGACCGCATCGCGGTCTTCCGCCAGGGCCGCATCGTGCAGTGCGCCAGCCCGGACGAGCTGCTGGCGAAGCCGGCCAACGAGTTTGTCGGCTCCTTCGTCGGGCAGGATCGCACCCTGAAGCGCCTGCTGCTGGTCTCCGCGGGCGACGTCACGGACCAGCAGCCGACCATTACGGTTCGCCACTCGACTCCGCTGGCCGAGGCGTTTGCGCTGATGGATGATAACGACATCCGCGCCATCACCGTGGTCGATGAACACGGCAAGCCGCTGGGGTTTGTGAAGCGCCGCGAAGCGCGCCACGCCAGCGGATCGTGCGCGGATCTGCTGCACCCGTTCCGCATGACCGGCAAGGCGGAAGACAACCTGCGCGTGGTGCTCTCCCGCCTGTATGAGAGCAACACCAGCTGGATGCCGATCGTGGACGAAGACGGCCGCTACAACGGCGAAATCTCGCAGGACTACATTGCGGAATACCTGAGCTCGGGCCGCACCCGCCGGGCGCTCAATATTCACAGCGACAGCTAACCTCCACACCGGGCTCTGCCCGGTTTTTTTTCGCACGCATAACTTTTGCTAACCCCGCGATTTGCCGCCACAATATTGTATCTTTTCCGTTGATGCGTAACCCATGCAGCGCCTTCACGCTTACCCTGACATCCGGGCGATGTTTCGCCGACTTCTGATAGCCACCGTCACCGGCGTTCTGGCCGCGCTCGCCGTGGCGCTGTTTCGCCATTCCATGTACCGGCTGGAATGGCTGTTTCTCAGTAACGAAAGCGGCAGCCTGGTCAACGCGGCGGCGGCCCTGTCGCCCTGGCGACGCGCGCTGACGCCTGCCCTGGGCGGGCTGGCGGCGGGATTGCTCCTGTGGGGATGGCAGCGGCTGACGGCGCAGCGACCGCACGCGCCGACGGATTATATGGAAGCGCTGGAGACGGGCGATGGGCAGTTTGACTACGCGGCCAGCCTGGTGAAATCCCTCGCATCGCTGCTGGTGGTGTCCAGCGGAAGCGCCATCGGCCGGGAGGGCGCGATGATCCTGCTCGCCGCTCTCGCCGCCTCGCTGTTTGCCCAACGCTTCACGCCTAAATCGGAGTGGAAGCTGTGGATCGCCTGCGGAGCCGCCGCGGGCATGGCAAGCGCCTACCACGCGCCGCTCGCCGGAAGCCTGTTCATCGCCGAGATCTTATTTGGCACCCTAATGCTCGCCTCGCTCGGCCCGGTGGTGATTGCCGCCGTGGTGGCGCTGCTGACCACTCGGCTGCTCAGCCCCGGAGCCAACACGCTGTATGACGTTCACCTCAGCGAAACCCTGAGTGCGATGGACTATTCCCTGATCGTCGGGATGGGGCTGATCGCCGGGCTGTGCGGCCCGCTGCTGATGTGGCTGATGGACGCCAGCCACGCGCTGTTCCTGCGCCTTCGGCTTTCGCCCCCGTGGCAGCTGGCGCTGGGCGGGCTGATCGTCGGGCTGCTATCGCTGCTGACGCCGAAGGTCTGGGGCAACGGCTACAGCGTGGTGCAGGCGTTTTTGATCTCGCCGCCGCTGCTGTCGGTGATTGCGGGCGTATTCATCTGCAAATTGCTGGCGGTGCTCGCCAGCAGCGGCTCGGGCGCGCCGGGCGGGGTCTTTACGCCAACGCTGTTCGTCGGCTTGGCGACGGGCATGCTGTTCGCGCAGCTTTTTGCGTGGGGAGCGCCAGGCTCGGAGACGGCTATTCTGCTGGGATTAACGGGGATGGCGACGCTGCTTGCCGCAACGACCCATGCGCCAATCATGTCGGCGCTGATGGTCTGTGAAATGACCGGGCAGTACTTTTTACTGCCCGGCCTGCTGGTCGCCTGCGTGGTGGCGTCCGTGCTGTCGCGAACGTTACGCCACGACTCGATCTACGGGCAACACGCCGCCGAAAGCCGCGAGGTCGATGTACTGCGCTAGCTCGCGCTGTTCGGCGCGCGGCAGGTAAGGCAGTTCCCCCACCAGCGGTCCAGGCAGCTTCTTGCTCAGGACGTCAATAATTTCAGCGTAGTGCGCCAGCCCGGGGTTGATGCGGTTTGCCACCCAGCCGATGAAAGGCAGGCCGTCATTGGCAATGGCCTGCGCCGTCAGCAGCGCGTGGTTAATGCACCCTTCCTGAATGCCTACCACCATCAGGACCGGGAGCTGTTCCTGCACCACCCACTCCGACAGCGGACGCAAATCGTTCATCAGGCTGCGCCAGCCGCCGGTGCCTTCAACGACCACGTGGTCTGCCTGGCCGCTCAGGTTCGCCAGGCCGTCAGACAGCAGGCCGTAGTTGATCAGGCCGCTGTGCGCAACGCTGCTTTCATCTTCGGTTAAGGCGATGGGGTTCACCGCGGGGTACGGCAGCTCAAGGGATGAGACGCTTTGCAGGACCAGGGCGTCCTTATTGCGCAGCCCCTCAGGCGTCTCTTTACTGCCTTTTGCGACGGGCTTGTACCCGGCAACGCATTTACCGCTCGCCGCCAGGGCCTGCAGTAGCGCGCGGGAGACGACGGTCTTCCCGACGGAGGTATCTGTACCCGTAACAAAGAAACGCTTAAGCATGACTCACTCCACCTCTTGGGTATGCTTCGGAAATATAAACCAGGTAAATAATTCAGAGGGGGGAAGTCTACGGGATGTGTGCGCTACCCGGCTTGAGATAGCGCAATTTTTCTTGCATCTGCGGCAAAGAGTTAGCCCTGCAATAGCCGAATCAGCAGCGATCCGTTGTACATGGCGTCTTTCACCAGCGCCGCACCGGCCATCGTCCCCTGGTTCGAGAACTGCGTGCTTTCCACCACGATCTTCTGGCTGTACGCCGGGAGCGACTGCTGGTGAATGCAGGCTGATATTGCCGGGAACAATATATCCGCCGCTTGGCCAAGCGGCGAGCCGATGAGGATTTTTTGCGGATTAAATAAATTCACCATAATGGCGAGAATGCGCCCGACGTTGTTACCCACGCCGGTAATAATGTCCTTCGCCAGCAGATCGCCTTCGCGCGCCGCGGCGCACAGGGATTCGACCGTTAAGGGCTGGCCGTGCAGCGAGGAGCTCATCGACTGGCTCAGCCGAACCTGCGCCAGCTCCAGCACGCTTTCCACGCTGGCAATGGTTTCCAGGCACCCGTGGTTGCCGCAGTAGCAGCGCTTGCCGTAGGGATCGACCTGCGTGTGGCCGATTTCGACCAGGCTGCTGCTTCCCGCATGGAGCAAGCGTCCGTCGGTAATTACGCCAGCGCCCACGTTGTGATCGATAACGACCTGAATCACGTCCCGCGCGCCGCGCGAGGCGCCAAACAGCGCTTCGGCCATGGTCCAGGCGCTGATGTCGTGCTGAATATAGACCGGCACGCCGGTATGGTTTCTCAGCGCCTCGCCCAGCGGCATCTCCTTGACGCCCTCATAAAACGGCATGCGGTGCACAATGCCGTTTTCGGTATCAATGATGCCCGGCAGGGTGATCGCAATGGCGGTTAAACGTTCGAGGCGCTGCTGGTGGCGAATAAAGAACTGGTCGATGTGGGTGATGATTGCGTCGAGAAGAGAGTGGCCGACGTCGAGCGGCAGGTCGAGCTGGTCTTCCACCACCAGCTTGCTGCTCAGATCGCGCAGGGCGAGGAAAATCTCTCCCCGGCTGATGCGCATCGACAGGTAGTGCCACGCCTCGGTCTCAACCACCAGCCCCACCGCCGGACGGCCGCGGCTGCCGGGCTCCTGAATTTCCGTTTCCTGCACCAGGTGCGCTTCCAGCATTTCGCGAACAATCTTGGTGATACTGGCGGGCGCCAGCTGCGCAAGACGCGAAAGATCGATACGCGAAACCGGGCCAAGCTGATCAATCAGGCGATACACCGCGCCCGCGTTGGTTTGCTTGATCTGATCGATATGCCCTGGCTGACTATCAGCAACCACCTCGTACTCCCTTATTTTCGAGCTTCGAAATAAACTGTGGGCTATGGTGAAGCACTTCACCAGGCGTCGTCAAATTTTTACTTAGCCATGTGATTTGACGCACATTTTTGCCCACTTTTCCCTGAATTAACCGCCCTGCGACGCGCTAATTAGCTGCTTTCGGAAACGCTGCGCGGCGTGGCTCTGTTCGCGGTGCGTTGACCACACCAGCCACATTTCCGATACGGCATCGCCTTCGGCAAGCGGGACCCAGCGCATCTCCTGCAATTGTACCCGCTTAAACGAGGCGGGAAGAATAGAAACGCCAAGCCCTGCCGAGACCAGGCCAATGATCGTCATCGCCTCACCCACCTCCTGGGCAATGGAGGGCGCAAGGCCGTAGCGCCGCATCAGGCCAAGAATATCATCGTACAGGCCCGTGCCCACCTGCGGATCGAAAAAGACAAACGGCTCCTTCGCCAGCTCCGCCAGCGTGACGACTGGCCGCGCGGCGAGCGGATGATCGCGCGGGATCATCGCCATCAGCGGTTCGCGCAGGATGACCTGCCGCGCCAGCGAGTCCGGCAGCGGGGTATTGCGCATCAGCCCCAGGTCGAGCGCGCCGTCGTTCAGGGGGGCGATCTGCTCGCGGGTGTTTATCTCTCGCGTCTGGATATGCACGTCCGGGTAATGGCGGCGAAACGACGAAAGGGTGTGCGACACGGCGCTGATAAACGGCGCAGACGAGGTAAAGCCGATGCGCAGCTCGCCTGCTTCGCCGAGGTACAGGCGCTCGGCTCTGGCGGCGGCGTCCTCCACCATGCTGAGGATCTGGCGGCTGTCGGCAAGAAACTGCGCGCCCGCCGCCGTCAGGCTGACGCTGCGGTTGGTTCGCGCCAGCAGCCGCGCCCCGACCTGCTGCTCGAGGATCTGAATTTGCTGGCTGAGCGGAGGCTGAGAGATGTTAAGCCGGGCGGCGGCCCGGCCAAAATGCAGCTCTTCCGCCACGGCGACGAAGTAGCGTAAATGACGCAGCTCGATATTCATATTTTAAAAGTATCATTTGAGATTATTAATATATTAGACAGAATATTTACATTTTCATACCCTTAGTGGGTGGTCTTACCCGTCACCTGAATCACGGGGATGTTAAGCAAGGAAATTGTGTGAGTCGTACAACCTCCATTGATATCGCCCCGGCAAGCGACGTCGATGATTTACCCGCCCCACCGCAGCCGGTTCAGTTTATAAAGCGCGGCACCCCTCTGTTTATGCGCGTGACGCTGGCGCTCTTCTCGGCGGGGCTGGCCACCTTTGCCCTGCTCTACTGCGTCCAGCCGATTTTGCCCGTGCTCTCCCACGAGTTCGGCGTATCGCCCGCCAGCAGCAGTATTTCGCTCTCGATTTCGACCGGCATGCTGGCCGTCGGCCTGCTGTTTACCGGGCCGCTGTCCGATGCCATTGGCCGCAAGCCGGTGATGGTCACCGCCCTGATGCTGGCGTCCGTGTGTACGCTGCTTTCGACGATGATGACCAGCTGGCACGGCATTCTGCTGATGCGCGCGCTGATTGGGCTGTCGCTCAGCGGCGTGGCCGCCGTCGGCATGACCTACCTTAGCGAAGAGATCCACCCGAGCTTCGTGGCGTTTTCAATGGGGCTGTACATCAGCGGGAACTCGATCGGCGGCATGAGCGGACGCCTGCTGAGCGGGGTATTTACCGACTTCTTCACCTGGCGCATCGCGCTAGCGGTGATCGGCTGCTTCGCCCTCGCCTCGGCGCTGATGTTCTGGAAAATCCTGCCGGAGTCGCGGCATTTTCGCCCGACCTCCCTGCGCCCGAAAACGCTGTTTATCAACTTCCGCCTGCACTGGCGCGACAAAGGCCTGCCGCGGCTGTTCCTGATGGGCTTCCTGCTGATGGGCGCGTTCGTGACGCTCTTCAACTATATCGGCTACCGGCTGATGCTCTCGCCGTGGCACTTAAACCAGGCGGTGGTGGGCCTGCTCTCCGTGGCCTACCTCACCGGCACCTGGAGCTCGCCAAAGGCCGGGGCGATGACCGCGCGCTTTGGCCGCGGCCCGGTGATGCTGGTCTCCACGGCGGTGATGCTGCTGGGCCTGCTGCTGACGCTCTTTTCCTCCCTGTGGCTGATTTTCGCGGGCATGCTGCTTTTCTCCGCCGGGTTCTTCGCCGCGCACTCCGTCGCCAGCAGCTGGATCGGTCCGCGCGCGCGCCGCGCGAAAGGCCAGGCCTCTTCCCTGTATCTGTTTAGCTACTATCTCGGCTCCAGCATTGCCGGGACGCTGGGCGGGGTATTCTGGCACCACTACGGCTGGAACGGCGTCGGCGGGTTTATTGCCCTGATGCTGTGTGCGGCGCTGCTGGTCGGTGCCAGCCTGCACAAACGTCTACATTAACTTTCAGCCCTCTTCGTGTTTAAATCGAGCCGATGCTAATTTTTGTCATCGGATGATTCAGACACGAGGACTTCATGAAAAACAACAGCTACCAGCAACTCACCCGCACCTTCCAGCGCCTCTCCCGCTTTTCGCATCTCTCCTCCATCGCCAGCTGGGATATGTTCACCATGATGCCACCGGGCGGCAGCGCCGCGCGCGGCGAAGCGCTGGCCGAAATGAGCGTGCTTCAGCATCAAATTCTGACCGATAAACGGGTCGGCGAATGGCTGGAGGCGGCTGCACAGGAAGATCTGAACGATATTGAGCAGGCCAACCTGCGCGAGATGACGCGCCATTATCAGCAGGCCTCGCTGCTGCCGGAAGCGCTGGTGGAGGCCAAATCGCTGGCGGGCAGCCGGTGCGAACACGCCTGGCGCACCCAGCGTCCGGCGAACGACTGGCAGGGCTTTTCAGCCAATCTGAAAGAGGTCGTCAAGCTGAGCCGCGAAGAGGCCCGCCTGCGCGCCGAGGCCAAAGGCGGCTCGCCTTACGATGCGCTGCTGGATATTTTTGAGCCGGACATGACCAGCGCGCGCCTCGACGCGCTGTTTGCCGACATGAAAAGCTGGCTGCCGGACCTGCTGGCAAACGTGGTCGAAAAGCAGGCCCAGCGGTCGTTCGTCCCCCCGCAGGGGCCTTTCCCGACCGCCACCCAGCGCGAGCTGGGGCTGGAAGCCATGACGATGCTCGGCTTTGATTTCAACGGCGGGCGCCTGGACGTGAGCGCGCATCCCTTCTGCGGCGGCGTGCCGGAAGATGTACGCATCACCACCCGCTATGATGAAAACGAGCTGCTCAGCGCGCTGTTTGGCGTGATACACGAAACGGGGCACGCCCGCTACGAGCAGAACCTGCCGCGCACCTGGTCCGGCCAGCCCGTCGCGCTGGCGCGCTCAACGGCAATTCATGAATCACAAAGCCTGTTTTTTGAGATGCAGCTCGGCCGCAGCGAAGCGTTTCTGAAGCATCTTCTCCCTGCCGTTCACGCGCGTTTCGGCAGCCAGGCGGCCTTCAGCGAGGAAAACTTCATCGCCTGGAACCAGCGCGTCAAGCCGGGCTATATCCGCGTGGATGCCGACGAGGTGAGCTATCCGGCGCACGTGGTGCTGCGTTATGAAATTGAGCGCTCGCTCATCAACGGTGACATTGAGGTGGATGACATTCCGGCGCTCTGGGATGAGAAAATGCAGGCCTGGCTTGGGCTGTCGACCAAAGACAACTACCGCAACGGCTGCATGCAGGATATCCACTGGACCGACGGCGGCTTTGGCTACTTCCCGTCTTACACGCTGGGCGCAATGTACGCCGCACAGCTGTTCAGCGCCGCCAAAAATGCTCTTCCCGGCCTGCAGGACGCCATCGCGCAGGGTGATTTCTCCGCCCTGTTCGACTGGCTGCGCCAGAACATCTGGCAGCACGGCAGCCGCTTCAGCACCTCGCAGCTCATAACCCAGGCCACGGGAGAGGATCTCAACATCCGCTATTTCCGCGAGCATCTGACCGCTCGTTATCTGTAAGACCGCGCGCCGGGTTTTGCCCGGCGCTGTACATTCCGTTACACGCCGATACCAATCACTCACGGAAACCTCGAGTTTACAGGGATATAGTTATTTCAACGGCCCCGCAGTGGGGTTACATGAAAAACCAAATTCGAGGGTATGAACATGAAAAAAGTATTAGCTCTGGTTGTTGCCGCTGCTATGGGTCTGTCTTCTGCTGCGTTCGCTGCTGAAACCACCGCTACGCCAGCACCGGCGGCCACCACCGCCGCGCCAGCAAAAACCGTGCACCATAAGAAACACCACAAAGCGGCTAAACCTGCTGCAGAGCAGAAAGCGCAGGCGGCCAAAAAGCACCATAAAAAAGCCGCTAAGCCTGCTGTAGAGCAGAAAGCTCAGGCTGCTAAAAAGCACCACAAAGCAGCCGCTAAGCCTGCTGCAGAGCAGAAAGCCCAGGCCGCTAAAAAGCATCACAAAAAAGCAGTAAAACACGAAGCTGCTAAACCAGCTGCACAGCCAGCTGCGTAAGCGTACAAGCTGAACCGTGCCCTTCGGGGCACGTTGGTAAACCGGCGCTGAACCGGAAAAGGATCGGCGCCGTTTTTTTATCCGGAGGGCGTATGCTGCGACGCTATCGGTTTGAGTTCATTCTTATCGTGCTAATTTTATGCGCGATCATCGCCAGCCATTTTTATCTTTCATGAATGTAGCACGCTGATTTTACTCCCACTTTCGCGTCGTCCCGTCTATAGTATTTTCATAGGGTTCACTTTTAATAATCATAATTACCCCCACCAGAGTGTGATATGCGTAAATCTGTAGTGTTGTTGCTGGGAACGTTTACTCTTTTTGCGGGCTTTTCACATGCGGATGACGGCGATGATGACGGCATCAGCGCGAAGGACGTAAAAACGCTTTTTTTCGGTCATGACGACCGCACGCGCGTTGCCGATCCGACCCAGGCTCCCTGGGATGCGATTGGCCAGCTGGAAACCGCCAGCGGCAACCTCTGTACGGCCACGCTTATCACCCCTCAGCTTGCGCTGACCGCAGGCCACTGTCTGCTCACGCCGCCAAACGGCAGGCCGGACAAGGCCGTTGCCCTGCGCTTCGTCTCGCAAAAAGGGATGTGGCGCTATGAGATCCACGGTATTGAAGGCCGGGTCGACCCTTCCCTGGGTAAACGCCTAAAGCCCGACGGCGACGGCTGGATTGTGCCCCCGGGCGCGGCCTCGTGGGATTTTGGCCTGATCGTGCTGCGCTACCCGCCGTCCGGCATTACCCCGCTGCCGCTCTTCGACGGCGATAAGGCCGCGCTAACCGCCGCGCTAAAGGCCGCCGGTCGTAAAGTCACGCAGTCGGGCTATCCGGTCGATCATCTGGATACGCTTTACACGCATACGGACTGTGTGGTCACCGGCTGGGCGCAAAACAGCGTACTGTCGCACCAGTGCGATACGCTGCCGGGCGATAGCGGCTCGCCGCTGATGTTGCAAACGGATAACGGCTGGCAGCTGATTGGCGTTCAAAGCTCTGCCCCGGCGGCCAAAGACAGATGGCGCGCCGATAACCGCGCGCTCTCCGTGACCGGTTTTCGCGACAAGCTGGAAGCGCTGGCGCAGCAGTAGCTTAAGCCCGTCTGGCCTGGCGCCCGGCGCTAATCGCCTCAATCGGCATCGGCTGGCTAAACCAAAACCCCTGCAGCCTGTCGCAGCCGGCCAGCCGCAGCAGCTGCATCTGCTTTTCGTTTTCAACCCCTTCGGCCACCACCGCCATTCCCAGCGCCTTGGCGATGCGCACCGTGCCGCTCACCAGCGCCGCGGCCTGCTCGTCGTTATCCACCAGCCCGGCCAGCGATTTATCTATCTTGATGGTGTCGAAATTAAAGCGCCGCAGGTAGCCAATGCTCGAATACCCCGTGCCAAAATCATCCAGCGCCACGGCCGTGCCCAGCGCCTTCAGGTTTGCGATGGCGGCTCGCGCGCGTTCCGGGTTTTCCAGCACGTAGGTTTCCGTTACCTCCAGCTGTAGGCGACCGGCAGGAAAACGGGTCGCCTCCAGCGCGGCCGCCACTTTGTCTTCAAATTCAGGATCGCGAAACTGCGCCGGGGAGATATTGACCGACAGCGTCAGGTCGCTGAAAGGCTCCAGATCCTGACAGGCGCGCCGCAGGACAAACTGGCCGAGCCTGTAGATAAGGCCGCTGGTCTCCGCAATGGTGATAAACGTATCCGGGCCAAGCTCGCCGCCCGGCCTGCGCGGCCACCGCACCAGCGCCTCCACGCCAACCATTTTCAGGCTGTCCGCATCCATAATCGGCTGATACCAGACGTCAAATTCCTGTCGCTCCAGACCGCTGCGGATCTGATTTTCAATCGCCAGCTGCTGTTCGCGCGCGCTGTTCAGCTCGGCATCGTAGTAGGTGATGCGCCCTTTTCCGGTAATTTTTGAATGATACATAGCGATATCCGCCCGGCGAAACAGCTCCGAGCTGCTGCATTCGATCAGCGTTCCGCTGGCAATGCCGATGCTTGCGCCAATGTGGATGGTGCGCTCGCCCAGGCGAACCGGCGCGCTAAGCACGTCCAGCACCTCTGCGGCAAACCCGGCGGCAAGCGCTTCAGAGTGGTCCCCGCCCACCGTCATCGCAAATTCGTCCCCGCCCAGGCGCGCCAGCATTCCGCCCGCGGGCACGCGCTCGTTCAGCACCTTCGCCAGCATGACGATCAGATCGTCCCCCACGCCGTGGCCGTAAATGTCGTTTACGTCCTTAAACCCGTCGAGATCGATAAATACCACGCTTTTTACGTCGATATCGCCCCGCAGGCTTACCTGCTCCAGCGTTTCAATCAGCGCTCGCCGGTTCGGCAAATGGCTTAGCCAGTCCGTTCTCGCCACCCGCCGCGCCTGGCTCTCCCCTCTGGCGAGCTTGTACAGCCCCACGCTGCTGACCAGGATAAACAGCAGGATCATGGCCGCGGCCAGGACGACGATTTGCGTAATATCCGACGAGGCAGCGCGCGCGGCCTGAGCCCCCGGCAGGCGCGCCTGCCAGTTAAGGTAGCCCAGCAGTTCGCCCGCCGAGCTTTTCAGCGGCATGCTCGTCTCGTTGCTTTTGTCAGGGGTAAAATTGAGGTTATCGATCTGAAACGTTGCCCCCAGATCGGATAAGATTTGTGGGTTGAGGTGGCGCGTGATGACCAGGTAGCGGCGCGTGTTGCCCTCCGCCTTCAGAGGCCCAATCATGGGCCGTATCAGGCCAATCCCGACAAACGCAACGCCGTCGCGGGTTTGAGTGATCCCCGCAAAGATATTCTTTCCCCGGCGAGCGCCTGCCGGTGCTGGTCAATCAGGGCCTTCAGGCCATTGCCAAAAAAGTCGAGCCCTTTTTCCGTAAACGGCCGGCTCCGAAACGATCCCCAAAGCACCCTAAACTGTTCATCAAGTACGAACGTACCGTCATACAGGTTATTGATTTTAAAGCCCGCGCCCCAGGTATTGAACAGCCATTCGGTATTGAGCCTCGGCGCGTAGACCTCACTGACGGCATCGTCCCAGACGGCGTTATCAATGACCAGCGACGAGACGCGGTTGACCGAGGTCTGGATCGCCCCCTGTACGGAGAGCGCCGTCCGGTGTTCATCAATTTCGTTGGTTTTGGCGCTAATAAGATGAAGGGAAAGATAGAGCAGCGCGACGATAGACACAATTAAGCCGATCCCGGCCATGAAGATCATGGCAAACAGCGTTCTTGCGGTGGGAATATTGCGCCAGCTTAACGTGCGGTACATTCGCCATCCTCGGGTAATGTTCTTCTTTTTTAAGCGTAATACAGGCAGCGAATTTCGCTGCCTGTATATGATGGCGAACGCTTATCAGGCGAGTTTAATCATTATCATGCCCGCCAGCAGTAGCACCAGGCCGATCCAGCCCTTGTTATTCAAACGCTGGCCGAACAGTACCCAGCCTGCGGCCAGGGTTGCGGCGATACCAAATCCGCCCCACAGGGCGTACGCCACGGAAAGATCGATACCTTTAACCGCCTGCGACAGGGCGCTGAACGCGCCCAGCACCGCCGCAATCGACATCAGGCCATAAAACTTGCGGCGAAAGCCGTCTGAAAACTTCAAAAAGATGTTCGCGACAATTTCCAGCACGATGGCCAGGGCCAGCCAGGCGGCGTGGATCCATTCAAACTGCTGCATGTGCGCCCCCCTTCTGCTTTTTCGTCGGTTTACGCGTACCCGATTTAATCAGCACGATGCCCGCGACCAGCGTGGTCAAGCCAGCAATTTTCATTGGCGTTAGCACTTCATCAAATATCATGACGCTAAAGAGGGTAATCAATAAAATACCGATACCTTCCCACAGGGCGTACGCCACGCCCAGCGCGATCTTCTTCACCGCGAAGGAGAGGAAAATATATGAGAGTGAAATCATTACCAGCATTAAAATAAAGCCGGTGTTGCCGTCGCTGACGCTAGCCCATTTCATAGACAGCGTGCCTGTAATTTCAGCGACGATCGCCAGAGCTAATAAAATCCAGTAAAACATGGTTTTCTCCTGCTTGAGAATATAGTCCATCGTGGCTCGCTGTGGACAGCAAACCTAAAAAATTGAAATACGATTGGTCAGCTAAGCGCGTAGCGCCAGCTCAGGCAGAAGACGTGACTATAGCGCGTTGCGCCAGTGTTGCTCGGCAGAAAGGAGGCAAATAGAAGTAGAAAAGACTGCGGTATTGTTTGAAAAATAGGTCCTGAACAAATTGTCCATAAAATTACAATTATCCGCGTTGTTGCTTCTCGTCTGTGCGGATGAAAATTGTCCTCAGTAGTTGAACACGCGTAATTTGTACCACAAGCTAAGATTTTACTCAAAGCCTTTTCAATTCTTTACCCAGTTCGTTTGATTTTGGTTAGTTTATTGCGAGGCGGTTAGGCTCTATTATAAATAAAAAGATTAATCAGGAATTTCCATGGCCAAACCCATCATTACGCTGAACGGGCTTAAGATCGTTATTATGCTGGGCATGCTGGTGATCGTTCTCACCGGCGTTCGCTTTGCCGCCGACATCATCGTGCCCTTCATTCTGGCGCTGTTCATTGCCGTGATCCTGAACCCGCTGGTGCAGCGCATGGTTCGCCTGCGCATTCCGCGCGTGCTGGCGATTACGCTGCTGATCGGCATTATCATTTGCGCCATGGTGCTGCTGGTGGCGTATCTTGGCACCTCGCTGAACGAGCTGGCGCGCACCCTGCCGAAATACCGCTCCTCGCTGGCGGTGCCGCTATTGCAGCTCGAGCCCTGGCTGCAGCGCGCGGGGATTGAGATCTCCGTTGAAGAGCTGCTGAAGTATGTCGATCCGAATGCCGCCATGACGCTCGTCACCGGCCTGCTGGCGCAGCTTTCCAACGCGATGACGTCGATATTTCTGCTGTTTCTGACGGTGGTGTTTATGCTGCTGGAGGTACCGCAATTGCCCGCCAAGCTGCAGCAGATCATGGTCCGTCCGGTGGAAGGAATGGGGGCCATTCAGCGGGCGCTGGACAGCGTCTCTCGCTACCTGGTGTTGAAAACGGCCATCAGCCTGGTGACGGGGCTTGTCGTCTGGGCGATGCTGGGCGCGCTGGACGTGCGCTTTGCGTTTGTCTGGGGGCTGCTGGCCTTCGCGCTCAACTATATTCCCAACATCGGTTCCGTGCTGGCGGCCATACCGCCGATCCTCCAGGTGCTGGTGTTCAGCGGGCTGTATGATGCGCTTGTCCTGTTGGCGGGCTATCTGGCGATTAACCTCGTTTTCGGCAACATACTGGAACCGCGGATGATGGGGCGCGGCCTCGGGCTCTCCACGCTGGTGGTGTTCCTGTCGCTGATTTTCTGGGGCTGGCTGCTCGGCCCCGTCGGCATGCTGCTCTCCGTTCCGCTGACCATTATCGTGAAGATTGGCCTGGAGCAAACGGAAGGCGGGCAAAGCATCGCCATCCTGCTGAGCGACATGAGCCACAAATAGCGCGCGGGCTCAGTCCTCCATCGACAGCATGGGCTTGCTGAGCCTTCCGGCCTCGCGGTACGCGCCCAGCGCCGCCCGCCATTCCGCCAGCGGGAACAGCGTCGCGTCGCTGTACCGGCTGGCGCGAAGCTTAGGCCAGATCGCCGTGAACTGCGCCTGCCAGGCCGTTGCGTCTAACACCTCCAGGTAGTTGCGAATATGAAACCATTCCACGCGCGGCAGCGCCTGGCGCTGGCGGAACGTCTGCCCGGAAAGCAGCCCGTAGCAGACAAAAATCCCCTGCTCCGGCATGAGGCTCAGAATGGTTTCGGCCAGGCCGCCGCCGGTGGCGTCATACGTCACCTCCGCGCGCGCGGCGGCTTCGCAAACGGCAGAAACATCATCCTGTGCGATCGGGATAATCCCCATCGCGGCCAGCCTGTCGGCATGAATCGGGGAACGATGAACACCGTAGACCGCCTGCGCCCCCGCGTTCAGCGCCCACTGGCCGAGCAGGATGGCGCAGTCCGATCCGGCAGCGGTTAAGAGCACCGTTTTACCCCGCGGCGAATAGCGCGTGAGCATCATCTGCGCGGCGAGCGGATTGATATACGCCCGCGCGGCGCGCAGCGAATCCATCTCTTCGGGAACGGGGATCGCATACTCAGCCGGGCAGTCGACCACGCGCTGCCACGTCCCCTGCCCGCGCAGCGGCAGCACGCGCCTGCCCAGCAGATGCGCGTAATCCCCGGGCGCGTCTGTCACTACGCCAATGCCTTCGTATCCGGCGACGGCGGGCAGCGTCGTCCGGTGGCGATACGCGCCGGTAATGGGGATCAGATCGGAGGCGTTCACGGGAGAAAACAGCATGCGCACCCGAAGATGCCCTGCCAGCCGCGCCGCGGGCACAGCGGTTTCAGCCTCCAGAACGACGTCAGGCTCGCCGTAACGGCGATACGTAAGAGCAATATTTTCCATGGCGGTCACGCGGTACATCTCACTTTATGGATTCGATAGCCTGCGCATTGTAATCCACGCGCCGGAGATTTGGCACGGCCAGCGCGCGGCGGCGATCGCTTCATCCCGCCCTCGCTTTGCGCTATTCTTACGCTTTCGTCCCCCGAAGGGACCCTTCGTCACAGGTAACATCGGCCATGGCCCTAATCCCAAGAAACTACGCGCAGCTCGAAAGCGGCTACCGTGAAAAAGCCCTGAAAATTTATCCGTGGGTATGCGGACGCTGCTCGCGCGAATTTGTTTACTCAAACCTTCGTGAACTCACGGTTCACCATATCGATCACGATCATACCAATAACCCGCCCGACGGCAGCAACTGGGAGCTGCTGTGCCTGTTCTGCCACGATCACGAGCACTCCAAGTACACCGAAGCCGACCAGTACGGCACCACCGTCGTAGCGGGTGAAGATGCGCAGAAGGACGTGGGCGCGGCCACGTACAATCCGTTTGCCGATTTAAAGTCGATGCTCAATAAAAAGTAAGGCTGTACGCGAGCTGCCTGTACCGCGGGTGCAGGCAGAGCCCGGCGCAGCGTTATTTCGCTATCGGCAAATCCGCATACCGCGTCGTATACGCCGGAGAGAGCATTTCACGCTTCATTTTCCAGGCTTTCTCAATGCCCTGCCCGGCAAACCACACCTTGCCTTTTCCGGAATGATTCAGGCAGTCAATCACGTCCATTAATGCCGCGCTGTTGGCCTGCGGCTGCTGGGCATCGAACAAATTCAGCTGCGCAACGCCGCTGCTGAAAAAATCGGCCAGCATCACGCCCGCCTTCATGTAGCGATATCCCTCGAGCCATATGCGATCCAGCGCCGTCGTCGCAGCGCGGATGATATCGCGCGTGTCATTCGACGGGGTCATGAGTATCGTTGACGCCTGGTTGCCGTAATAGACCTCATTGTCCGCATGCGGGCTGGTGCGTAAGAAGACGCTGATGAGGCGGCAGTGCTGGCGTTCCCCGCGCAGCTTTTCCGCCGCGCGCTCCGCGTACGCGCAGATGGCCTGGTGCATCTCAACGTATTCCGTAATGCGGTGCCCAAACGAGCGGCTGCAGACGATCTGCTGTTTGGTGGGGGCAAACTCCTCCAGCCCTAGGCAGCACTCGCCGCGCAGCTCGCGCGCCGTGCGTTCCAGGACAACGTTGAAATGCTTTCTAAGCACCCATAGCGAGCTTGCCGCCAGATCCTGCGCCGTCGCGATCCCCATGGCGTTAAGCTTTTTGGTGATGCGCCGCCCTACGCCCCACACCTCGTCAACGGGGACGACCGCCAGCAGCTTGCGCTGCCGTTCGGGGCAGGATAAGTCGACAACGCCGCCCGTCGAAGGCCATTTTTTGGCCGCGAAGTTCGCCAGCTTTGCCAGGGTTTTCGTCGGGGCAATGCCCACGCCCACCGTCAAACCGGTGTTTTTATAGACGCTATCGCGCATTTGACGCCCAAATGCCTCCAGCGACATACAGTTGCCGACGCCCGATACGCTGACGAAGGCCTCATCGATGGAGTAAATCTCAATCGCCGGAGCCATATCGGCCAGCGTCTGCATCACGCGGCTGCTGAGATCGGCATACAGCGCGTAGTTCGAGCTAAACACGTAAACCTGCAGCGGATAGCCCTTCTCTTTGAACTTGAAGTAGGGTTCTCCCATTTTGATGCCGAGCCGTTTCGCTTCCCGCGAAAGCGAGATGATGCAGCCGTCGTTATTGGAAACCACCACCACCGGCTTTCCCTGCAGATCCGGTCGAAACACCGTCTCGCAGGACGCGTAAAAGCTATTGACGTCAACCAGCGCGAACATGTTTATACGTTTTCAGCGTGTGGGTGACGACGCCGAAGATCTGCAGCTCATCTTCGGACTGAAAGAGTATGGGCTTATAGCCGGGATTGTGCGGCACCAGGCGAAGCGCGGGGCGCGTCTGCAGCTCCTTTACCGTGAACTCTCCGCCAACCGACGCCACGATGATGTCGCCATGCCCGGCGGTCAGCGATCGGTCGACCACCAGCAGATCGCCGTCGCCGATCCCCGCCCCAATCATCGAGTCTCCGCTCACCTTCACAAAATAGGTCGCGCTGGGGTGTCTGACCACCAGCCGGTTAAGGTCGAGACGCTCTTCCACATAGTCCTGCGCGGGGCTCGGAAAGCCGCAGGCAACGCGCTCGACGAACAGCGGGAGCTCCACGTTTTGCTCTGGCTGATAAGAAATGAGAGTGCTCATAAATGTCCTTTTCACTGCATACTGTATTTATATACAGTATTACGGATATCGGCCAGCGATCAAGCCGCTTTCAGGGGGATGAAGCCAAACGCATTGAAGTGTGGGGGATTTAATTTCGACAGGGCAAATCGTTTGGTCAGTTATTCAACAATCACCTTCACCCTGGGCTTCGACAGCAAAATGTGTATCAAACCGGCAAAAGGGACTGCCTTAAAGAAATAGTATCCCTGCTGGAAGGTAATGTTGTTCCGGTTGAGGTAGTCAAGCTGGGCGCGGGTTTCCACGCCTTCGGCGACGATGCTGATAGAGAGCTTTCGCGCCAGGCTGATAAAACGGAACGATTTCCCCTTTTGCAATCGCGCGGCGAAGCGACTCCTCGGGAAGCGTTTTTTTGTTCAGGTATTTGTAGACGACATAGGCAGAGAGGCAGGCGATGAGCAGCAGAAAGAGCAGGATGCCGCCCCCCTGCCTGACCAGCCTCTGCACGCTCAGCATCGGAGGGTGATTGTATTCAATGCTGTACGGGTCGCCCGCAGCCGCGACGCGACCCACGCCCGCCGCTGGCGCAGGCTCCGTCGACACCTTGCCCGACGCGTCCATAACGCTGTGGCCCACCCGTAGCGTATAGGCCACGCCTTTGAAGGGAATATCCAGCGCCTCCTGAAGCGACGGCGGCGGCGAGCGGGATCAGGACATTGCGCATGGATGGCGCTTCCGTGTTTTACCGTGCGAATACAGAGAGCATGGCCGACAACGTTAAAAATAACCATGCTCTCTATTACAGATTTGCCGACGGGCATTTAGCAGGTAAACGCGTTTTCCTTTGCGAGGAAGAAAGGCCGTAAATACGCCACCGTATTAGAGAGCGGAATAACGTCTTCGCTCAGGTGAATCTTAAGCACGTCGCGGATATAGCGCCTGCGGGCTTCGATGCGCGCCCAGAGTTCGGGATAATCACGCTGGATCTCCGCCTGAAGCTCACGATCCGCCAGGGCGATGCTCTCTTCCGCGCTGGTCCCGGTATAGCCCTTCACGGAAGGAATGATATCGATTTGCAGGATCATGCCGCTTTTCAGCGTTTGCACGGAGCGGTCAAAAATGGGGGATGACATCCACTCTTCGTCCGCGCTCAGGTGGCCCGGATTAAGGTGCCAGCCGTATTTTTCTTTCGGCAGCACGGCCTCAACCAGCGAATATATCTCGCCGCCCGTCATGCCGATGCGGATATTTTCAAGCCAGGCGACGACGGCCGCAAAATAGGGCCTGGCGACGCGGTCGAGATAATCTTTCTGGGTATCCGGCAGCTCGCTTTCATCGGCAATCACGAACCCGGTGCGGCTGGATAGTCCGCCCTTAAAGCCGGTCGTCATCGAAAGCGGCTCGCCGCGCCGTATCGGCCTGTGCGTCGGGTACAGGTTGGCTTTTTCAAAGCGCGGCCCGCCGGCGGCAATGGTCACGACCGAATGATATTGCCCTTCCGCCGCAAGCGCCGCGCCGAGGTCAGCCTCGCGAACGCCCGGCTCCACCGCGTTCATGGCGTTAAGCATGCAGGTCGAGGCAAGATTCGCGCCGTATTCGTAGTGGGCTATTTCGTTGGCATTATTCGTTACGCGCGCGCCGATATCGCCGTCAATAAAAAGATGCGTCGCGTTTTCAAGGACGGCGATCTCTGAAACGCTGCGGCGAATAGCGTCGACAATAAAATAAGGCAGGTCGAAAAGCTGCTTATTATCCGCGTGCGCGGAGGTAAACATTTTCCAGCCCACTAGCCCAACGCGCTGCATTGCCCCTAAATCCGTTTCCCGCAGCAGCGTTTCGAGCGGAATATCATTTTCCATGGGCTGGTTAGGCAGCGAAAAATAAGGGCTGTGCTTTAGCGTAACCGGAATACGGCAGTGTGCGGCCATCTTCAGATTTTCATTGCCGAGAATAACGGTCGCCTCTCCGCTATTTTTGATAATTAACAGCCCCTCTTCAAAGCGGGGAATAAAACCGGTCAGATATTCAAAGTTCGCGCCGTGCTCCTTGTCGGCATAAATAATTAGCGCGTCAAACTCTTCGGCTGCCATTCGGGCAAGAATAGCGTCCTTTCGCGCCTGAAGGGTCGCGTCCGTGAGCGGAACGGGCGCCACGTCGGAGGATCCGCGCGGCGCGGTCGTTGCCTGAAGCTTTACTGCCTTAAAATCCATATTTACTCCACAAGTGCGTTCAGCGTGTCGAGGGCTTCCTGAGGTAACACCAGATCCGCCGCCGCCAGGTTTTGCCGCAGATGCGCCACGGAAGAGGTGCCTGGAATGAGCAGAATATTCGGCGAGCGCTGGAGCAGCCAGGCCAGCGCGACCTGCATCGCCGTCGCGCCCAGCGAATCGGCCACGGCCTGCAGCCCGGACGATTGCAGCGGCGTGAAGCCGCCCAGCGGGAAGAACGGCACGTACGCAATGCCCTGCTGCGCCAGGGCGTCGATGAGCGCATCGTCGCCGCGGTTCACGATGTTGTACATGTTCTGCACGCAGACGACGGACACCGTCTTCTGCGCTTCGGCCACCTGCGCGGCGGTCACGTTGCTCAGGCCGATATGGCGGACCAGCCCCTGCTGCTGTAGCTCCGCCAGCGCGGCGAGCGGCTCGGCAATCGATCCCTCCGCCGGGCCGTGCGCGCTAAACATGATCCGCAGGTTAACCACGTCCAGAACGTCGAGCTGCAGATTGCGCAGGTTGTCGTGCACGGCCTGCGTCAGCTCCTGCGCGGAAAACGCCGGCAGCCAGGCAGCATCGGCGCCGCGCCGCGCGCCGATTTTCGTCACGATCGTCAGGTCGTCACGGTAAGGATGGAGCGCCTCGCGGATAAGCTGGTTGGTCACGTGCGGGCCGTAAAAATCACTGGTATCGATATGGTTTACGCCCAGCGCCACCGCTTCGCGCAGCACTTCCAGCGCCGCGTTTTTATCCTTCGGGGGACCATAAACGCCGGGGCCTGCAAGCTGCATTGCGCCATAGCCGAGTCGCTTAACGGTGCGCGAGCCTAACGTCCAGGTACCGCTTTTCTCTGTGCTGCTCATGGTGACCTTCCTCATTAAAAAAATTTGGGTTTACAAGAGGTTCCGCTGCGGAACCATTAGTTAAGCAATAGTTAAATTAAAGTTTAATTTCGCTACGACGATAGTAGTTGTGTAACCCCTGCCAATATGACGGACGACCGCTATGCTGAAAAATCTGCACGTGATTACCGGTATTATTTTTGCTCTCACCATATTCTGTCTGCTGCAAGTTGTCACGGGCGGCTTGTTCTATTCCGCCGTCAACAACGACCGACTTAACTTCCAGAACTCCGGGGTGCTAAACGCCCAGCAGGAGAGCCTGAGCGACAGCGTTAACACGCTGGTGAAAACGCGCGTGACCGTCACCCGCGTGGCGATTCGCTATCTGAAAAACCAGCGCGATCCGGCGTCTCTGGAGGCCATCAATACGCTGCTGGGCACGGCCAGCGACTCCCTGACCAAAGCGGAAGCCTATTACGGCGCCTGGCAAAAAATACCGCAGGTGAACGGCCAGAACGCGGCGCTCACGCAGGAGATGCAGAAATCCTGGAGCCAGATGCATGAGGTGATGCGCCTGTCGATTCAGTACCTGCGTGCGGATAACTATCAGGCCTACGGTGACCTGGACGCCCAGCAGGCTCAGGATGATATGGAGGCGGTCTACACCCGCTGGCGCGCGGAAAACAACACCCTGCTTAAGGCCGCCGCCGAGGAGAATCAGAGCAGCTTTAATCAGATGCAGTGGACGCTCGCGGGCATTTTCCTTGCCGTTATCGCCGTGCTGGTCGTGATCTGGCAGGGCCTGCAGCACCTGCTGTTAAAGCCGCTGAAAACCATTATGGACCACATTCGCACCATCGCGGGCGGCGATTTGACGCACACCATTCCCCTCTCCGGCCATAACGAAATGGGCCAGCTGGCCGCCGGGCTGGACGAGATGCAGCAGTCGCTGGTGAGCACGGTGAGCGCGGTGCGCGGCAGCACCGACGCAATCTATACCGGTGCCGGCGAAATTGCGGCGGGAAGCAACGATCTCTCCGCCCGTACCGAACAGCAGGCCGCGTCGCTCGAGGAGACCGCCGCCAGCATGGAAGAGCTGACCGCCACGGTCAAACAGAACTCCGACAACGCGCGCCAGGCGACGCTGCTGGCCAAAAACGCCTCCGATACCGCCGCCCGCGGCGGCCGCGTGGTGGATAACGTGGTGCGCACGATGACCGAAATCGCCGACAGTTCGCAGCAAATCGCCCACATCACCGGGGTGATCGACAGCATCGCCTTCCAGACCAATATCCTGGCGCTTAACGCCGCGGTAGAAGCCGCCCGCGCCGGAGAACAGGGCCGCGGATTCGCCGTGGTGGCGGGTGAAGTGCGCACGCTGGCAAGCCGCAGCGCGCAGGCGGCAAAAGAGATCAAAGGGCTGATTGAGAACTCCGTAAACCGGGTCAATACCGGTTCCGAGCAGGTCAGCGAGGCGGGCGATACGATGAAGGAGATCGTCGCGGCCGTCACCCGCGTGACCGATATTATGGGTGAAATTTCATCCGCGTCCGACGAGCAGAGTCGCGGAATTGAGCAGGTGAGCCTGGCGGTATCGCAGATGGACAGCGTCACCCAGCAGAACGCCGCGCTGGTGCAGGAGTCCGCAACGGCCGCCGCAGCGCTGGAAGATCAGTCCGAGCAGCTGCGCCAGGCCGTCGCGGCGTTTCGCCTGAACGTCAAGGAAAACGCCGCCACGCCGCGTGCAGCAGCCATTAAAACGCCGCAGCTCCTGCGACCGGCAGCCGCCAGCGCGGGCACCGGCGATAGCCACTGGGAAACGTTCTGAGTGAATGCGCGGGCGAGGAGCATCGCCCGCGTGTATCGGGAGCCTAGCGGCTGCGCTTGGCGTGCCGCTCCCAGTTCTCGTGCTTAGCTTCATCTGATTTACGCAGCGATACGTAGCACGCCCCGCTGCCGCCGTGATGCGGCAGCGCCACGCAGAACGCCTGCACATCGTCAAACTCCGCGAGCCAGCGCGCCAGATAGCTGCGCACCACGTTAGGATGGGCGTTTTGCTCGCGCCCTTTACCGTGAACGACAATCAGATTGCGTAACCCGTCGCGGCCTGCCTGGCGAATAAAGGAAAACAGCATCTGTCGGCACTGCTCAACGGGCTGGCGTAGCAGGTTCAGACTGGCCTGGCGGGAGTATTTACCTGCACGGAGCTTATCAATTACCCCCTGCTGAACGCCCTCGCGCTGAAACGCCAGCGGCTCATCCAGCGGCAGCAGTTCCAGAAAACCGAGGGTCAGGAAGTTATCCAGCTGCTCGGTGTCGATCTCCTGGCGAGGACGCGCGTTGCGGCCCGGCTGCCAGTGAATATCCGCGCAGCGCTTCAGGGGCTGGACATCCTCCATGGCGTCAAGAAAAAGGGATTTGTCGTCAGGGTTCATGGAAATCCTCCGGCTACATCTGAGCCTGTACTATACCCGCGCCGGGAGCGCGCCTCAACGGCCTACAGCTTTTATTATATAAGCAATATTTCTCAATCAGGGATAAAGAATATATCAAATAAATTCGTGAATACATTAAACAGAACTTAACTTAAATTTCAGCGGCAATAAAATATATAATTTAAGTTAAAAATACGTGAAATCAGTCACTCAATCTCCTTTCATTTTGGCAATAAGCTGTTATAACTAAATACACCTGCCTGACGGACAAAACTCGCGGGATATGCGAAAGGATATACTGCTGTGTGTACTGTAGGGTCTGTTTGATGTCGACAGACTCTATTTTTTTATTTTCTTATTTAATTTCGCCGTTATTTATTGCCCTCCTCTTTATAATGCTCCCGGATATATCGCTCAATTATCATAAAGTAAATGAAACTTACCATTTCAGAGTATGGCTGATAGCGCCGCTGGCGTGATATTGTGGCGTTCTGCCAACGGGATCGCGGAAAGATCCGGGGCCGTATAAAAGGATAAGAGGATGCTGAGATTACTCGAAGATAAAATCACCACCCCGCTCGGGCCGCTGTGGATTCTCGCGGACGAGCAGTTCAGCCTGCGCGCCGTCGAATGGGAAGAGCATAGCGACCGCATGGTGGAGTTACTCAACATTCACTATCGCGCCGAGGGCTATGAGCGAATTAGCGCGACTAACCCCGGCGGGCTGAGCGATAAGCTTGCGGCCTACTTCGAAGGCGATCTTGGCATTATCAACGAACTTCCCACCGCAACGGGAGGAACGCCGTTCCAGCGCGAAGTCTGGAGGGCTCTGCGTGCGATCCCCTGCGGGCACGTCATGCACTACGGCCAGCTCGCGGAGCAGCTTGGACGCGCAGGCGCAGCGCGCGCGGTGGGCGCCGCAAATGGCTCTAACCCCGTCAGCATTGTCGTCCCCTGCCACCGCGTGATTGGCCGCAACGGCACCATGACGGGCTATGCCGGCGGCGTGCAGCGGAAGGAGTGGTTATTGCGTCATGAAGGGTATCTTTTGCTCTAGACGCCAGGCTTTTAGTGCTTAATTTTCTTCCGCTTAGGCTAAAAATCCTTAATCAATCTGTGGAATATCAAAGAGATGGCAACGCGTTGCACTCTCTTGTTCTTATTGGCGGTTTGCCAGGCTTACGTACTTACCAAAAAGATGTTAAAATTGACCAATATCAATTAAGGCTTGAGCAAACCTATGATCCCGGAAAAGCGAATTATACGACGCATTCAGTCTGGCGGTTGTGCTATCCATTGCCAGGATTGCAGCATCAGCCAGCTCTGTATCCCGTTTACCCTGAATGAGCATGAGCTTGATCAGCTTGATAATATTATCGAGCGCAAGAAACCGATTCAGAAAGGGCAGACGCTGTTTAAGGCGGGAGACGAACTGAAATCGCTCTATGCTATCCGTTCTGGCACCATTAAAAGCTACACCATCACCGAACAGGGTGATGAGCAGATCACCGGCTTCCACCTGGCGGGCGATCTGGTTGGCTTTGACGCTATCGGTACGGGGCACCACCCGAGCTTCGCTCAGGCGCTGGAAACCTCAATGGTCTGCGAAATCCCGTTCGAAACGCTGGACGATCTGTCCGGTAAAATGCCTAACCTGCGCCAGCAGATGATGCGTTTGATGAGCGGCGAGATCAAAGGCGATCAGGACATGATCCTGCTGCTATCCAAAAAGAATGCGGAAGAGCGTCTGGCTGCCTTTATCTATAACCTCTCCCGCCGTTTCGCGGAGCGTGGTTTCTCCCCGCGCGAGTTCCGTCTGACCATGACGCGTGGCGATATCGGTAACTACCTGGGCCTGACCGTTGAAACCATCAGCCGCCTGCTGGGACGTTTCCAGAAAAGCGGTATGCTGGCCGTGAAAGGCAAATACATCACCATCGAAAACGGTGAAGCGCTGGCGATCCTCGCCGGTCACTCTCGCAACGTGGCATAACGCTCCCCGCTCCGTTGATGCCAGATCGATAAATTTTCGTAATTATTGATCTGGCAAAACCTCTCCCCCTGTTTCATTCAACATATATAGGTTACTCTTTGAATTACAGACTGTGGTGACAGTTGTAAGGAGACCTGTATGACAAAGTATCAAAACATGCTGGTGGCCATCGATCCTAACCAGGACGATCAACCCGCATTACGGCGTGCTGTGTATTTACATCAACGGATTGGTGGCAAAATCAAAGCGTTTTTGCCGATCTATGACTTCTCATACGAGATGACCACCCTTCTGTCGCCAGACGAACGTACCGCGATGCGTCAGGGCGTGATCGGTCAACGCACCGCGTGGATCCGCGAGCAGGCGAAGTATTACCTGGAAGCGGGCGTCCCTATCGAGATCAAAATTGTCTGGCACAACAGACCTTTCGAAGCCATTATTCAGGAAGTTATCTCCGGCGAACACGACCTGCTGCTGAAAATGGCGCACCAGCACGACAAGCTGGAGTCCGTTATCTTCACCCCAACCGACTGGCACCTGCTGCGCAAATGCCCTTGCCCGGTGTGGATGGTTAAAGACCAGCCGTGGCCGGAAGGCGGCAAAGCGGTCGTTGCCGTCAACCTGGCAAGCGAAGAGGATTATCACAATTCGCTGAACGAGAAGCTGGTGAAAGAGACAATCCAGCTTGCCGATCAGGTGAACCACACCGAAGTCCATCTTGTCGGGGCGTATCCGGTAACGCCTATCAACATCGCTATCGAACTTCCGGAGTTTGACCCGAGCGTCTACAACGACGCCATTCGCGGCCAGCACCTGCTGGCGATGAAAGCGCTGCGCCAGAAATTCAGTATCGACGAGAAAATGACCCACGTAGAGAAAGGCTTACCTGAAGAGGTGATCCCGGATCTGGCAGAGCATCTGCAGGCGGGGATTGTGGTGCTGGGCACCGTGGGGCGCACCGGCATTTCTGCCGCGTTCCTCGGCAACACCGCAGAACAGGTAATCGACCACCTGCGCTGTGACCTGCTGGTCATTAAGCCGGATCAGTACCAGACGCCGGTTGAGCTGGACGACGACGAAGACGATTAACCCGTTAGATGAAAAAAAACCGTCGGGGTACCGGCGGTTTTTTTTTGCCGGGTGGCGGCTTCGCCTGACCCGGCCTGCGTTTTTGGTAGGCCCGGTTAGCTTGCGCCACCGGGCCTTACCCTGTCAGAGTGATTTCAAAATTGCATCCACGCTGGCCTTGGCATCGCCAAACAGCATGTGGGTGTTCTCCTTGAAGAACAGCGGGTTTTGAACGCCAGCGTAGCCGGTGTTCATCGAGCGTTTGAAGACGATCACGTTCTGCGCCTTCCACACTTCCAGAACCGGCATTCCGGCGATTGGGCTGCGCGGATCGTCCTGCGCCGCCGGGTTCACGGTGTCGTTGGCCCCGATAACCAGCACGGTGTCGGTATCGGAGAAATCATCGTTGATTTCGTCCATCTCCAGCACGATGTCGTAAGGCACTTTCGCTTCCGCCAGCAGCACGTTCATGTGTCCCGGCAGGCGACCCGCTACGGGGTGAATACCAAAGCGCACCTTGATGCCGCGGGCGCGCAGCTTCTCGGTGATTTCCGCCACCGGATATTGCGCCTGCGCCACCGCCATGCCGTAGCCTGGGGTAATGATGACCGTGTGCGAGTTTTTCAGCATGTCCGCCGTCTCTTCCGCGCTGATTTCGCGGTGTTCGCCCGCTTCCTCATCGGAGCCGGTAGAAGAGCCGTCGGTACCAAAGCCGCCCGCAATGACGCTGATAAACGAGCGGTTCATCGCCTTACACATGATGTAGGACAGAATCGCACCGGAAGAACCGACCAGCGCACCGGTCACGATCAGCAGGTCGTTGCTCAGCATAAAGCCTGCCGCCGCTGCCGCCCAGCCGGAGTAGGAGTTCAGCATGGATACCACAACCGGCATATCCGCCCCGCCGATCGAGGCGACCAGATGCCAGCCAAACGCCAGCGCGATGATGGTCATCACCAGCAGGGCAAGAACCTGCAGGCCCACGCTTTCGGTGCGTACGAAGATCACCATTAGCAGGAAAGAGACCACCAGCGCCGCCAGGTTCAGCTTGTGGCGGTTAGGCAGCATCAGCGGTTTAGACGAAATCTTCCCGCGCAGCTTGCCGAACGCCACAATCGACCCGGTGAAGGTCACCGCACCGATGAAGATGCCGAGGAACACTTCGGTGAGGTGGATGTTGACCAGAATCGGCTCCAGGCCCGGTTCGTGATACAGGTAGCTGTTAAAGCCCACCAGCACCGCCGCCAGACCCACGAAGCTGTGCAGAATGGCTACCAGCTCCGGCATCTCGGTCATCTCGACGCGCTTTGCCAGACGAATACCAATCGCACCGCCGATGATCATCGCCACCAGGATCCACGCCACGTTGCCGGTGTCCGGCCCGAAGATGGTGGCAACCAGCGCAATCGCCATCCCGGCGATACCAAAGTTATTTCCCTGCTGAGACGTTTCGTGTTTGGAAAGTCCCGCCAGACTGAAAATAAACAGGATTGCAGCAACAATGTATGCGGCTGTAACTAATCCTCCAGACATATGCTACCCCTTAGCCTTTACGAAACATTTTCAGCATGCGCTGAGTCACGGTGAAACCACCGAAAATATTGATACTGGCGATCAGCACGGCAATAAAGCTCAGGAAGCTGATCCAGCCGCCGTGGCCAATTTGCAGCAGCGCCCCTACCACGATAATCCCGGAGATAGCGTTGGTAACCGACATCAGCGGCGTATGCAGCGCATGGGAAACGTTCCACACCACGTAGTAGCCCACCACGCAGGAGAGCGCGAAGACGGTAAAGTGGCCGAGGAACTCTTTCGGCGCCACGTCTGCCAGCCAGCCGAACAGGATGATGACCAGCGCCATGATGGCGTATTTGCGCCACGGCGAAGCCGGTTTTGCCGGTTCTTTAGGCTCTGGCGCGGCTTTCGGTGCGGCCTGAGGCTGCGCCGAAACCTGAATCGGCGGCGCAGGCCAGGTGATTTCACCTTCGCGCACCACCGTCACGCCGCGCACCACCACGTCGTCAAAATCAACGGTGATGTTGCCGTCTTTCTCTTTGCACAGCAGCTTCAGCAGGTTGACGAGGTTGGTGCCGTACAGCTGGGAGGATTGCGTAGGCAGACGGCCCGGCAGATCGGTATAGCCGATGACCTTCACGCCGTTGGCGGTGGTGGTCACCTGGTTTGGCACGGTGTACTCACAGTTGCCGCCGTTCTGCGCGGCCAGATCGACAATCACGCTGCCCGGCTGCATGGAATCCACCATTTCGCGGGTGATCAGCTTCGGTGCCGGTTTGCCAGGGATCAGCGCCGTGGTGACGATAATATCGACCTCTTTCGCCTGCGCGGCGAAAAGCGCCATTTCCGCTTTGATGAATGCCTCAGACATCACCTTCGCGTAACCGTCGCCGCTGCCCGCCTCTTCCTTGAAGTCCAGCTCAAGGAACTCGGCGCCCATACTTTGTACCTGCTCCTTCACTTCAGGGCGGGTATCAAAGGCGCGCACGATAGCGCCCAGGCTGTTCGCCGCGCCGATAGCGGCGAGACCGGCTACGCCTGCGCCAATCACCATCACTTTCGCCGGAGGAACTTTGCCCGCCGCGGTGATCTGACCGGTAAAGAAGCGGCCAAACTCGTGTGCCGCCTCAACGATCGCGCGGTACCCGGCGATGTTGGCCATAGAGCTCAACGCATCCAGAGACTGCGCGCGCGAGATGCGCGGCACGGAGTCCATCGCCATTACGGTCACGCCGCGTGCCGCCAGCTTTTCCATCAGTTCCGGATTCTGAGCAGGCCAGACGAAGCTCACCAGCGTGGTGCCCGCGTTCAGCAGCGCAATCTCACTCTCTTCCGGCGCGTTCACCTTCAATACGACCGGTGATTGCCACACCTCAGCACCGTCCACTATTTCCGCGCCAGCCTGAATAAAGGCTTCGTCGTCGAAGCTCGCCAGCTTGCCCGCGCCGCTTTCAATCGCGACGGTAAAACCCAGTTTACGCAGCTGCTCCACCGTTTTCGGCGTGGCCGCTACGCGGGTTTCATTGGCTAACCGTTCTTTTGGTACCCCAATACGCATAGTTTTCCCTTCCATCGGTTTTTGATGATGGTTTGTCGATAAATGCCCGCGGTCCGCGTCAGTTTTCACGCGAGTGATAACGGCGAAGGATGATGAACCCCGGAAAATTAAACAGTAACAAACTTTCTATAACCTACTGAAAATAGCGCCCGCGATCTACCGCCTGAAAACACTATTTCTTACTTTATCTGTGAAAAATAGGCGTTCGGCGTCGCTGACAGCGATATTAACCTTTAAATCATTGCCAGAACCGATAGATCGCGCAAGCGAGGCGGTAAAAACATGATATAGCGCCATAAGAGAACAACTCATTAACATTAAATTAACTTGTAAAAGTCATATGCTTTATCAGTTTTGCTTGTCAAACGTCTGTTTTTTCAATATATGAGCAAATGTTATCGAATCGCGTCCGGTCATGGGCACAGGGTGTGAAAAATGGCGCAGACAGCGACGGGAGATAAATGCCATAATCGAGACCGTTTTCAAATTAACAACAATACCAGTACATGGTTTGCGCAAGGCGAAGGACTATTTTTATGAAGCTTAAGAACACACTCCTGGCGTCCGCTCTTCTATCTGCGACCGCCCTGTCTGCGAATGCCGCGACAGAGTTAACGCCGGAGCAAGCGGCAGCGTTAAAGCCGTTTGACCAGACGGTCATTGTGGGTCGTTTCAACTCCATCGGCGACGCGGTTAACGCGGCATCAAAAGCCGCTGACAAAAACGGCGCCGCCTCATTCTACGTGCTCGATCAATCCGATCAGGGCAACAGCGGCAACCAGCGCGTGACAATCGCGCTGTATAAAGAGAACGCGCCGTCGGCCGATGAGCCGAAAAATCGCGTGATTAACGGTATCGTTGAGCTGCCGAAAGATCAGGCCATTGCGCTGGAGCCGTACGATACCGTGACCGTGCAGGGCTTCTACCGCAGCCAGCCGGAAGTTAACGACGTTATCACTAAGGCCGCGAAGGCGAAGGATGCTTACGCGTTCTACATCGTGCGCCAGGTTGATGCGAACCAGGGCGGCAACCAGCGTATTACCGCGTTCATCTACAAAAAAGATGCGAAAAAACGCGTGCTGCAGAGCCCGGACGCTATCCCTGCTGACTCCGACGCGGGCCGCGCGGCGTTAGCGAAAGGCGGAGAAGAAGCGAAGAAGGTTGAAATCCCTGGCGTCGCGACCACGGCGTCACCGAGCGCTGAAGTGGGCCGTTTCTTTGAAACGCAAACCACCAAAGGCGGCCGTTACACCGTCACGCTGCCGGACGGCACTAAAGTTGAAGAGCTGAACAACGCCACCGCTGCGCAGATGGTGCCGTTCGACAGCATCAAGTTCACCGGCAACTACGGCAACGGTACGGAAGTCTCTTACCAGGTTGCCAAGCGTGCGGCGAAGAAAGGCGCGAAGTTTTACCACATTACCCGCCAGTGGCAGGAACGCGGTAACAACATGACCATCAGCGCCGACCTGTACAAATAACGAAGCGGTTTCATCAGGGGCAGCGCCATGCTGCCCCTTTTTTTGTCCCTTTTATATGAATTTCTGTTGCATATCATTGCATGCCTCCACGACTCTCCGTAAAATTCCGCGCCTTAGTGTGATCCACCATTTTTATGCGCCTGTGCGAAATAATTATTCTGGATTTGGACCTTTCATAACAGGAAGCCAATGGAAAAGAAACTTGGCCTGAGTGCTTTAACTGCACTCGTTTTAAGCTCAATGCTGGGCGCGGGCGTATTCAGTTTGCCGCAGAATATGGCAGCAGTCGCCAGCCCTGCCGCGCTGCTGATTGGCTGGGGCATTACCGGCGTGGGGATCCTGCTGCTGGCCTTTGCGATGCTGCTGCTAACGCGCATTCGCCCCGATCTTGACGGCGGTATTTTCACCTACGCGCGCGCAGGCTTCGGCGAGCTGATTGGCTTCTGCTCCGCCTGGGGCTACTGGCTGTGCGCGGTGATCGCCAACGTATCCTATCTGGTGATCGTCTTCTCGGCGCTCAGCTTCTTTACCGATACGCCCGAGCTGCGTATTTTCGGCGACGGCAATACCTGGCAGTCCATCGTGGGCGCATCGGTGCTGCTGTGGATTGTCCATCTGCTTATCCTGCGCGGCGTTCAGACCGCAGCCAGCATCAACCTCGTGGCGACGCTCGCCAAGCTGGTGCCGCTGGGCCTGTTTATCGTGCTGGCGTTTATCGCCTTTCGCCTGGACGTCTTTAACCTTGACTTCACCGGCCTCGCGCTTGGCGTTCCCGTCTGGGAACAGGTGAAAAACACCATGCTGATCACCCTGTGGGTGTTTATCGGCGTGGAGGGCGCGGTGGTGGTTTCCGCCCGCGCGCGCAACAAGCGCGACGTGGGCCGCGCCACGCTGCTGGCCGTGCTGGCGGCGCTGGGCGTTTACCTGCTGGTCACGCTGCTCTCGCTCGGCGTGGTGGCGCGTCCTGAGCTTGCCGAAATGCGCAATCCGTCAATGGCCGGGCTGATGGTGAAAATGCTCGGCCCGTGGGGCGACGTGGTGATTGCCGCGGGGCTGATTGTCTCCGTGTGCGGCGCCTATCTGAGCTGGACGATCATGGCGGCGGAAGTGCCGTTCCTGGCCGCGACGCACAAGGCGTTTCCACGCCTGTTCGCGCGCCAGAATAAAAACAATGCGCCGTCGGCGTCGCTGTGGCTGACCAACATCAGCGTGCAGGTCTGCCTGGTGCTGATCTGGCTCACAGGTTCGGACTATAACACCCTGCTGACCATCGCCTCCGAGATGATTCTGGTACCCTATTTCCTCGTCGGCGCGTATCTGCTAAAAATCGCGACCCGACCGGCGCACTATATCGTCGGTGTCGGTGCCTGCGTTTACGGGCTATGGTTGTTATATGCTTCCGGCCCGATGCACCTGCTGCTGTCAGTGGTGCTGTACGCGCCGGGCCTGCTGGTGTTTATCTACGCTCGTCGTACCCACCAGCTGGAAAACGCGCTCAAGCGCCGCGAGATGGCGTTGATTGGATTGTTACTGGTTGCCGCCGTGCCGGCAACGTGGATGCTAATGGGATAGCGAAGCCTTTCCCATTGTTGAACTGAAATGGAGAAAATGATGGGAAACGCACAGCAACGCCCAATTTTGATTACCGGTGGAGGCCGACGCATCGGCCTCGCCCTCGCCCATCACTTCCTCAACCTCCGCCATCCGGTCATCGTCAGCTACCGCAGCGAATACCCTTCCATTGAGGGGCTGCGAAAAGCGGGTGCTATCTGCATTCAGGCCGATTTTTCCACGGACGACGGCATTCTCCGCTTTGCCGAGCAGGTAAAATCGAAAACCGGCGGGCTGCGGGCGATAATTCATAACGCCAGCGCGTGGCAGGCAGAAACGCCCGGCACCCCGGTCGGTGAAACGCTCGCCTGCATGCTGCAAGTCCACGTCAACGCGCCCTACCTGCTCAACCATGCTCTGCAGGATCTGCTGCGCGGCCACGGGCACGCGGCCGGGGATATTATTCACTTTACGGATTACGTCGTGGAGCGCGGGAGCGACAAGCATATTGCCTATGCGGCCAGCAAGGCCGCGCTGGATAATATGACCCGCTCGTTTGCCCGCAAGCTGGCGCCGGAGGTCAAGGTGAACGCCATTGCTCCGGCGATGATCCTGTTTAACGAAGGCGATGACGCGGAGTACCGCCAGCAGGCGCTCAATAAGTCGCTGATGAAAATCGCGCCCGGAGAAAAAGAGGTGATCGACCTGGTCGACTACCTGCTCACCAGCTGCTACGTCACCGGCAGAACCTTTGCGGTAGACGGCGGGCGCCCGCTGCGCTAGTGGAAGCGGCTCCAGAAGAAGATTAAGACCCAGGCGCTGAGGCTCCAGCAGACCACCGCACCGCACAGCGCCACGGGCAGGCGCATAAAGCCGGTGAAGTACCACAGCGACAGAAGATACAAAAAATAGGGAATAATCGACCACATGCCGAACACGATGGTGGCGCGCAGGGCCTCGATGCCGCGCTCTGACGCCACGATATAATGCGCAATCAGCGCAAAGGTCGGGAACAGCGGAATCAGCCCGGCAATGTAGTAATTTTTCGTTTTCGCCAGCACGCCAATCAGCAACACCACCAGCGCCCCCAGCGCGGCTTTGAGCAGCAGTCCCATCATTTTTCCTATAACTTTCAAGTAACAATATGACGCAGCATAGCGGAACCGGGGTTAATTTTGAAAGATTAATGGCAGGTTAAGGTTTCGCGGTGTATGTTGGCATTTTTCGCGATAACAGACGCTGTATGAATAAGATTGTTTATGTGGAAGACGAGCCAGAGGTTGGGCAGCTGATTGCTGCCTATCTTGGCAAACATGATATGGACGTTATCGTGGAGCCTCGCGGCGATCGCGCCGAAGAGGTCGTTTCCCGCGAAAATCCGGATCTGGTGCTGCTGGATATCATGCTGCCGGGTAAAGACGGGATGACGCTCTGCCGCGATCTCCGCGCCCGGTGGGACGGTCCTATCGTGTTGCTGACCTCGCTGGACAGCGACATGAACCATATTCTGTCGCTGGAAATGGGTGCCAACGACTACATACTGAAAACCACCCCGCCGGCCGTGCTGCTTGCCCGCCTGCGCCTTCATCTGCGCCAGCGTGCCAGCAGCGAGCGCGAAGCCCCCGCGTCGTCACTCACGCCGCATAAAGCGATGCGCTTTGGCACCCTCTCCATCGATCCGGTGAACCGCCAGGTGCTGCTGTCCGGCGAGCTTATCGCGCTTTCAACGGCAGATTTCGACCTGCTGTGGGAGCTGGCTACCCATGCGGGACAGATTATGGACCGCGATGCGCTGCTGAAAAACCTGCGCGGCGTCAGCTACGACGGGATGGACAGAAGCGTTGACGTGGCGATTTCGCGCCTGCGCAAAAAGCTGCTGGATAACGCTACCGAGCCTTACCGCATCAAAACCGTGCGTAACAAAGGCTATCTCTTTGCGCCGCACGCCTGGGAAACATGATTGCGCAAATGGCTCCTTGCTAATATGGCTAGATGTTGCATAATTGTATCGTACACCTCCTACCACTTTGAGGGTCATGCAAGCAGGCGCGCCATATACAAGGAGCCGCTTCTGCCGCTCCCCCCATCACAGCTTCACGATTATCACGATAGCGTGAAATATCCTCTCCACGTCAAGCATGACGTCATCGGAGAGGCCCAGTTCTTTTTTTCACAAAAATCTTGAAATGAGGATTTAAGCCCATGACATATGTATAGCTACGAACAGGTAGAAGCCATCAAAACCAACCTCGAATGGATTGTTAACCAGTCCTCCGTTAACCATCCGTTCCCCTCTAATGCCGACAAAAGAACCCTTTTGAGCCTGCTGGAGCTCATTCAGGCGTACGAAATACTTCTTGAACTCATCAAAGAATTTGGAATTTCCGTGATTGATAGTGACGTCGCGGAAGGCTTATCGTTCACGGAAACGTTCATCACCAAAATTAAAAGCAGGACACATGCAATGTAGGTATGATCGGCCGTGCCTGGACGAAGGGTTCGTCCGGCAAGGTCGTAAATACATTCATTCGGTGATACCTCATGAAAAAGCTGTTCGTGCAGTTTTATCTTCTGCTGTTTGTCTGCTTTCTGGTGATGACCATGCTGGTCGGGCTGGTCTATAAGTTCACCGCCGAACGGGCGGGACGCCAGTCCTTGGACGACCTGATGAAAAGTTCGCTCTACCTGATGCGCAGCGAGCTGCGGGAAATTCCGCCGCACGACTGGGCGCGGACGATGAAAGAGCTGGATTTAAACCTGTCATTCGATCTTCGTATCGAACCGCTGAAGAATTTCGACCTGGACGCTCCTGCCATGCAGCGCCTGCGTGACGGCGACATTGTCGCGCTGGATGAAAAATACACCTTTATTCAGCGTATTCCCCGCAGCCACTACGTGCTGGCCGTCGGACCGGTACCTTATCTCTATTATTTACACCAGATGCGGCTGCTGGACATGGCGCTGCTGGCCTTCATCGCCATTTCCCTCGCCTTCCCGGTGTTCATCTGGATGCGCCCGCACTGGCAGGATATGCTGAAGCTGGAGTCCGCCGCGCAGCGTTTTGGCGAAGGGCATCTGGCCGAGCGGATACATTTCGACAGCGGGTCCAGCTTCGATCGCCTGGGCATTGCGTTTAACCAGATGGCGGACAACATCAACGCGCTGATTGCCAGCAAGAAACAGCTGATTGACGGTATCGCCCACGAGCTGCGTACCCCGCTGGTGCGCCTGCGCTACCGCCTGGAGATGAGCGAGAACCTTACCGAGGCGGAATCTCTGGCGCTCAATCGCGATATCGGCCAGCTTGAAGCGCTGATTGAAGAGCTGCTGACCTACGCGCGCCTGGACAGGCCGCAAACCGAACTCAATCTCACCACGCTGGATCTGCCCGTCTGGATACAAACCCACATCGATGACGTTCAAAGCGTTAACCCACAGCGCAGGCTGCTGACCGCCCTCGCACCGGGAGATTACGGAGCGCTGGATATGCGCCTGATGGAGCGCGTCCTGGATAACCTGGTCAACAACGCCATGCGTTACAGTGTCACAACCCTGCGGATCGGCCTGGATCTGCAGGGAAGCCAGGCCACGCTGACGGTTGAGGACGATGGCCCAGGCATTGCCGCCGAGGAGCGCGAGACGGTGTTTGAGCCGTTTGTACGCCTTGACCCCAGCCGGGACCGCGCCACGGGCGGCTGCGGCCTTGGGCTGGCGATTGTGCACTCCATCGCACTGGCGATGGGCGGTTCCGTACGCTGCGGCGAAAGCGAACTGGGCGGCGCGTGCTTCACCTTTCACTGGCCGGTTTACCACAACATTCCCCTTCCCATTCCTGCCTGACCCAAACCGCACGCTGGCCTGACCCGGCGTGCTGTGCTATACCGTAAGTATGTTGTAACTAATGAGAGGCATTATGGCGACTTACGATCTCATCGAGCGGCTGAACACCACCTTCCGGGAAATAGAACACGCGCTGCTTACCCTGACGGAGCATTTGCAGAGCTGTCGGCTGCTGGCCGCGCGCGTTTTTTCCCTGCCCGACGTGGCGAAAGGCGCTGAGCACGATCCGCTGGCGACCATCGAGGTGAAACAGCATATCGGCAGCACCGCGCTGACGCTGGCGCTCGCGCACTATCGTCATCTGTTTATTCAGCAGCAGTCGGAAAACCGCAGCAGCAAGGCGGCGGTGCGCCTGCCCGGCGTCATCTGCCTGCAAACCGATGCGCAGGCCCGGGAGTCGCTGGAAGCGCAGATCGCGCATATCAACGCCCTGAAAGCCGCGTTTGAAAAAATGGTGACCGAGGAGTCAGGCCTGGCACCTGCCGCCCGCTTCGAATGGGTGCACCGCCAGCTGCCGGGGCTGATCACGCTAAACGCCTACCGCTCGCTGACGGCGCTGCGCCGTCCCGCCACGCTGCGCTTTGGCTGGGCCAACAAGCACATCATTAAAAACTTCACCCGCAATGAGGTTCTCGCCCTGCTGGAAAAAAGCCTGAGAGCGCCGCGCACGGTGGCACCGTGGTCGCGCGAGCAGTGGATTGAGCGTCTGGAGCAGGAGTATCACAGCATTGCATCACTGCCCGCCGAGGCGCGCCTCAAGATTAAGCGCCCCGTGAAAGTGCAGCCCATCGCCCGCGTCTGGTATTCCGGGGAACAAAAGCAGGTGCAGTATGCCTGCCCGACGCCGCTAATTGCGCTGTATGACGAAGATCAGGGGGCCGTAGTGCCGGATATTGGCGAGCTGCTGAACTACGATGCCGAAAACGTTCAGCATCGCTATAAGCCGCAGGCGCAGCCGCTGCGTCTTATTATTCCGCGGCTGCACCTGTACGTTGCAGAGTAACTATTTCAGGCTTCCCACCATCGCTTCCGGCCGGACCCAGGCGTCAAACTCGGCCTCCGTCAGGTAGCCGAGCGACAGCGCGGAGGCCTTGAGCGTGAGCCCCTCTTTGTGCGCCTTTTTGGCGATCTCCGCGGCTTTGTCGTAGCCGATATGGGTATTGAGCGCCGTCACCAGCATCAGCGACTCGTTCAGCAGCTGGCTGATGCGCTCGCGGTTTGGCTCAATGCCGACCGCACAGTGCTCGTTAAAGCTCTCCATCCCGTCCGCCAGCAGGCGCACAGATTGCAGCACGTTGTGGATCACCATCGGGCGATAGACGTTAAGCTCGAAGTTGCCGGACGCGCCGCCCATATTCACGGCCGCGTCGTTACCCATCACCTGGCAGCAGAGCATGGTCATGGCTTCGCACTGGGTCGGGTTGACTTTCCCCGGCATGATCGAGCTGCCCGGCTCGTTTTCAGGAATGCTGATTTCGCCGATGCCGCAGCGCGGGCCGGAGGCCAGCCAGCGCACGTCGTTGGCGATTTTCATCAGCGACGCCGCCAGCCCCTTCAGCGCGCCGTGGGCGTGGACCAGCGCATCGCAGGTCGCCAGCGCTTCAAATTTATTCGGCGCGGTGACAAACGGCTGTCCGGTAATCGCCGCCAGCTCTGCGGCAACGCGCACCGCGTACTCCGGATGGGTATTTAGCCCGGTGCCGACCGCCGTACCGCCGAGGGCCAGCTCCGACAGGTGCGGCAGGCCATGCTCGATATGCTTCAGGCTGTGCTCCAGCATCGCCACCCAGCCGGAGATCTCCTGGCCGAGCGTCAGCGGCGTGGCGTCCTGTAAATGAGTTCGGCCAATTTTGACGATATCGCGGAAGGCCTGCGCCTTCTCATTGAGCGTGGTTTTGAGAACGTTGAGCTGCGGAATAAGCTGCTCGCGGATAGCAATGACCGCCGCCACGTGCATCGCGGTCGGGAACACGTCGTTAGAGCTTTGGCTTTTATTGACGTCGTCGTTCGGATGGATTTTACGCTCCACGCCGCGCACGCCGCCCAGCAGCTCGCTGGCCCGGTTCGCCAGCACCTCGTTCATGTTCATATTGCTCTGGGTGCCGGAGCCGGTCTGCCAGATGGCGAGGGGAAATTCTTCGGGATGTTTACCTGCCAGCACTTCGTCGGCGGCGTTGATGATGGCCGAGGCTTTTTCCGCCGCCAGCAGGCCGAGATCCTGATTCACCTTAGCCGCCGCGCGTTTGGTCAGCGCCAGCGCCTGAATCAGCGAAACGGGCATCTTCTCGGTTGAAATGCGGAAATGCTCCAGCGAACGCTGGGTTTGCGCGCCCCACAGCCTGTCGGCCGGAACCGCGATGGCGCCCATTGAATCTTTCTCATGGCGTACCGTTGTCATTACTTTCTCCTTGATAATAAAGATGGGATTGCTCACAGGCTTAAGGGATAAGTATTGATGACTTCTGAGAAACGATATGGCGCTTTGTGCGCTCTTGTGGTGTCGGGTGGCGCTAACGCTTACCCGACCTACGAGAATATAGGCCGGGTAATGTCGTCAAATTACTTCACGCAGGCCGAACACTGGGAAGACTGGATCTGCTTGAAGAAGTCATTGCCTTTGTCATCCACGAGGATAAACGCCGGGAAGTCTTCCACCTCAATTTTCCAGATAGCCTCCATGCCCAGCTCCGGATATTCCACGCACTCCAAGCTCTTGATGCTGCCCTGCGCCAGCACCGCTGCCGGGCCGCCGATGCTGCCGAGGTAGAAGCCGCCGTGCTTGTGGCACGCGTCCGTTACCTGCTGGCTGCGATTGCCCTTCGCCAGCATGATCATGCTGCCGCCGTTGGCCTGAAGCTGGTCAACGTAGGAGTCCATGCGGCCCGCGGTGGTTGGGCCTAACGAACCGGAGGCATAGCCTTCCGGCGTTTTCGCCGGGCCCGCGTAGTAGATCGGGTGATCCTTGATGTACTGCGGCAGCCCTTCGCCGTTGTCCAGGCGCTCTTGCAGCTTCGCATGGGCGATGTCGCGGCCGACGATAATCGTGCCGTTCAGGGAAAGCCGGGTGGAGACCGGGTACTGGGAAAGCTGCGCCAGGATCTCGTTCATCGGGCGGTTCAGGTCAACGCGCACCGCCTCGCCCTCGCCCGCTTTACGCAACGCTTCAGGGATGTATTTGCCGGGGTTATTTTCCAGCTTTTCGATCCAGATGCCGTCGCGGTTAATCTTCGCCTTGATGTTGCGGTCCGCCGAGCAGGAGACGCCCATCCCGACCGGGCAGGACGCGCCGTGGCGCGGCAGGCGGATCACGCGGATGTCGTGGGCAAAGTATTTACCGCCGAACTGCGCGCCGAGCCCCAGGTTCTGCGCTTCGGTCAGCAGCTCCTGCTCAAGCTGCACGTCGCGGAACGCCTGGCCGTGTTCGTTACCCTCGGTAGGCAGGCCGTCATAGTACTTCGTCGACGCCAGCTTCACGGTTTTGAGGGTGCTTTCCGCCGAGGTGCCGCCAATCACGAACGCGATGTGGTACGGCGGACAGGCGGCGGTACCGAGCGTGCGCATTTTCTCAACCAGATAGTTCTTCAGCTTGCCCGGCGTGAGCAGCGCTTTGGTTTCCTGGTAAAGATAGGTTTTGTTGGCCGAGCCGCCGCCCTTGGCGATGCACAGGAATTTGTACTCGTCGCCGTCCACGCTGTAGAGGTCGATCTGCGCGGGCAGGTTGGTGCCGGTGTTGACCTCTTTGTACATGTCCAGCGCCGCGTTTTGCGAATAGCGCAGGTTGTCTTCGATGTAGGTGTTGTAAACGCCGTGCGCCAGCGCCGCTTCGTCACCGCCGCCGGTCCAGACGCGCTGGCCCTTTTTGCCGGTAATGATTGCGGTGCCGGTGTCCTGGCAGGTTGGCAGAATGCCCTTGGCGGCAATATCGGAGTTGCGCAGGAACTGCAGCGCAACGTATTTATCGTTTTCGCTGGCCTGCGGATCGCTCAGGATATCGGCAACCTGCTGCTGGTGCGCCGGACGGAGCATAAAGGAGGCATCGTGAAACGCCTGCTGGGCAAGCAGCGTCAGCGCCTGCGGGTCAACCTTGAGGATCTCCTGCCCTTCGAACTCGGAAACGGAAACGTAATCGCGGGTTAAGAGGTAATACTCGGTTTGGTCCTTACTCAGCGGGAAAGGATCCTGATAATGGAAGGGTTTATTCGACATTGTTCTCTCACTTACTGCTTCGGTCTGATTAGTGAGGGCAGATGTTCCGCTGCCCGGCTTAAAAGCGAGTTAGCTTATCCTACACAATTTTTTAACAAAAACTGAGACTAGGACGACTTTTTGCTTCCGAAGGTTACTTCCACGCAGTTTATTGCTTTAATACGCGGAGTTAATTCCACATTTGAATCAGGGCTTGATAATGCAAAAACTCATCAACTCAGTGCAAAACTACGCCTGGGGAAGTAAAACTGCGTTAACGGATCTCTACGGTATCGCGAACCCAAACAACCTGCCGATGGCAGAACTGTGGATGGGCGCGCACCCGAAGAGCAGCTCAAAAATCGCCGACGCCAACGGTGAAACCCGCAGCCTGCGCGACGCGATCGACGCGGATAAAGCCGCACTGCTGGGCGAGAAGGTGGCGAACCGCTTCGGCGAGCTGCCGTTCCTGTTTAAGGTGCTGTGCGCCGATCAGCCGCTTTCCATTCAGGTCCATCCGAATAAAAAAGCCTCCGAAATTGGCTTTGCGAAAGAAAACGCGGCTGGCATTCCGCTGGACGCCGCCGAGCGTAACTACAAAGATCCTAACCACAAGCCGGAGCTGGTTTTCGCCCTTACCCCTTTCCTGGCGATGAACGCGTTTCGCGAGTTTTCCGAGATTATCTCCCTGCTGCAGCCGGTCGCGGGCGCGAACAACGCCATCGCCCACTTCCTGGAAAACCCGAACGCGGAAGGCCTGAGCCAGCTGTTTGCCAGCCTGCTGAACATGCAGGGTGAAGAAAAGGCGCACGCGCTGGCGATACTTAAGGCCGCGCTGGGCAGCCAGCAGGGCGAGCCGTGGGACACCATTCGCGTTATCGCAGAATTTTACCCGGACGACAGTGGCCTGTTCTCCCCGCTGCTGCTCAACGTGGTGAAGCTCAATCCGGGCGAAGCGATGTTCCTGTTTGCCGAAACCCCGCACGCCTACCTGCAGGGCGTGGCGCTCGAGGTCATGGCGAACTCCGACAACGTGCTGCGCGCGGGCCTGACGCCGAAGTACATCGATATCCCCGAGCTGGTCGCCAACGTGAAGTTTGTCGCCAAACCGGCGGCCGAGCTGCTGACCCAGCCCGTGCAGCACGGTGCGGAGCTGGACTTCCCTATTCCGGTGGATGATTTTGCCTTCTCTCTGCACGACCTGAGCAGCACCGAAACGTCCGTGTCGCAGGACAGCGCGGCCATTATGTTCTGCGTGGAAGGTGAAGCGGTACTCGCAAAAGGCGAACAGCGCCTGGTGCTTAAACCCGGCGAGTCGGCATTCGTTGCGGCGAATGAATCTCCGGTCAGCGTGAGCGGCACCGGCCGCCTGGCGCGCGTTTTCAATAAGCTATAAGCACTTACTGAATTTTTTAACAACTCTTGCTAAGCTAGTTAAAGACTTTATCACCGGGCGGTTATGGACCGCCTGGTTTCATTTTAGGGATAATCGCAATGAAAAAATCGGTCGTAGCGGTAGGCGTGATTGTAGCTCTGGGCGTGGTCTGGACGGGCGCCTCATGGTTTACCGGCAAACAGCTGGAAGGTCGCCTGGCAGAAATGATGGCGCAGGCAAACAGCGAAATTAAGCGCAGCGCGCCGGAAGCCGGCATTGAGCTGAGCTACCAGGACTACCAGCGCGGCGTCTTTACCAGCCATATGCAGGTCGTGGTTAAGCCCGTCGCGGGCAGCCAAAATTCATGGCTTAAGCCAGGGCAAAGCGTGGTGCTGGACGAGGCGGTCAGCCACGGTCCCTTCCCGCTGGCGCAGCTAAAAACCTTCAACCTGATCCCGTCGATGGCGTCAGCCAGAACCGTATTGGTCAACAATGAGGTCACGAAGCCTCTCTTTGATATGGCGAAAAATACCTCGCCGTTTGAGATCAATACCCGCATCGGCTATTCCGGTGATACCCACTCCGATATCGATCTGAAAGCGCTGAACTACGAAAACGGTACCGATAAGGTGGCCTTCAGCGGCGGTAATTTCCAGCTTGAGGCCGATCGTGACGGTAAAACCGTCTCCCTGACCGGGGAAGCCGAAAGCGGTCTGGTCAATGCCGTTAATGAATACAACCAGAAAGTTCAGCTCACCTTCAATAACATCAAAGCCAGCGGCAACAGCCGGATGACCGATTTTGATGAGCGCATTGGCGATCAAAAGTTGAGTCTTGAAAAGCTGGCTATTGCCGTTGAGGGCAAAGAGATGGCGGTGCTGGAAGGCATGGATCTCGACGGTAAATCTGACGTTTCCAAAGACGGCAAGAGCATCAATACCCAGCTCGATTACACCCTCAAGAGCCTGAAGGTGCAGAATCAGGACCTGGGCACCGGCAGGCTGTCACTGAAGATTGGCAATATCGACGGCAAGGCGTGGCATGAATTTAGCCAGAAATACGGCAAAGAAAGCCAGGCGCTGCTGACCGACGCTAAGATGCAGCAGAATCCGGTCGTTTATCAGCAGCAGGCCATGGCGGTGCTGTTTAATAATCTGCCGATCCTGCTTAAAGGCGAGCCGGTGATCACCGTTGCGCCGCTGAGCTGGAAAAACAGCAAGGGCGAAACCAACCTGAACCTGTCGCTGTTCCTGAAGGATCCGTCTGCTGCCACGGGCGAGCCGCAGACGCTGTCGCAGCAAGTGGACCGCGGCGTGAAGTCCCTCGACAGCAAGCTGACCATTCCGATGGACATGGCGACCGAGTTTATGACCCAGATTGCGAAGCTGGAAGGTTATGGCGATGACGATGCCGGCAAGCTGGCGAGCCAGCAGGTGAAAGGCCTGGCGGCAATGGGCCAGATGTTCCGCATCACCAAAGTGGAAGACAACACCATCTCCACCAGCCTGCAGTACGCCAGCGGCCAGGTGACCCTCAACGGCGATAAAATGCCGCTGGATGTCTTTGTTAGCATGTTTGGCATGCCAACGCTGGGCGTACCACAGCCTGCGGAACCGGCAGCACCGGCTACGCCTCCGGCACCACAGCAGTAAAAAAAAGCCCCTCGTCGAGGGGCTTTTTTATTGCCGGGTGGCGGCTGCGTCGTACCCGGCCTACGGTGTCACCAGCCGCGCCGCCACGATCTGATGCCCGATCTGCGCGTCCGCTTTTTCAATCCGCTGCATGATTCTGTCTGCCAGGGTGTAGCCCATTTCCCGCGCGGGCGTGGTCGCCCAGACGATGGGCAGATCGTCGAGCGCATTTTCCCCCACGTCGGCGAATGCCCCGAGCGCAAGCTGCTGGCCAAAGAAGGTTTCTACGCCGCCCTCGCCGCTCTGGCGGCCCGCACGCAGTAAGCCGAACCAGGCACCCATCGCGATGATGTCGTTATAGCAAATCACCGCGCTGAGGGTGGGATAGCTGCGCAGCAGCGTGCCTATCGCCTCTGCCGCTTTCTTCTGGCTGGAATCACACTCCACGACCCATTCGCTATGGAACGGCAGGCCAAACTTAATCAGCGTGGCGCAGTAGCCGCCGACGCGCTCGGCGCGCGTTAGGGACGAGCTTTTTCCGCCGAGCCAGGCAATGCGCTGATGGCCGCGGCGGATAAGATGCTCGGTCAGCATCTGCGCCGCCTGCATGTTGTCCGGGCGCAGCGTATCGGCCTCGTCCAGATAGCTGGCGCGCGACGCGAAGACCAGCGGCACGCCCTTCGCCGCGGCGCGTTCGCACAGCTCGCTCCCCACGCCGGACGCCCCGGCAATAATAATGCCGTCGACGCCCTGCGCCAGCAGCATATCCAGCCGCTGAAGCAGCTGATCCGCCTCCCGCCCGCCGTGCAGTAAAAACACCATTCTGCCCTGCGTTTCCAGCGCCTCGGTCAGCCCGGCGGTAAGCTCGGCATAAAAGGGAGAGGTCAGGTCGCGCACAATCAGGCCAATCACGCCGCTTTGCCCGCCCCGCAGCACCGACGCCTGACGGTTACGCACAAATCCAAGCTGTTCGATAGCTTCGTTGACGCGCTGGCCGGTGGCGGAAGAGATGCGCCCTTTCCCGCTCAGCACCAGCGACACGGTGCTGACGGAGACCCCCGCCGCCAGCGCGACATCATTGATAGTGATTTTTTTCGCAACAGCCATGCGTGGCGTGACTCCCTGTAATGAGATCGGTAAAACGTTTTATCAATAAGGTCTCTTTATACTACCACTCAAAGCGCAGGAATGTGATTTAGCGCGCACTAAACTTTGGTAAAACGTTTTATCTTCTCGCCATCACAAGCAGGTCATTATCGTTTAAATTATCAAGGAGTCGTTTTATGACGGCGAAAGCAGCACAAAAAATATCGCTGTGGGAGTTTTTCCAGCAACTGGGTAAAACCTTTATGCTGCCCGTGGCGCTTCTCTCTTTCTGCGGGATCATGCTGGGGATCGGCAGCTCGCTGAGCAGCCACGATGTCATCACCCTCATCCCGTTCCTCGGCAACCCTGTGCTGCAGGCAATCTTTATCTGGATGAGCAAGGTCGGTTCGTTTGCCTTTAGCTTCCTGCCCGTGATGTTCTGCATCGCCATCCCGCTGGGCCTGGCGCGCGAGAACAAAGGCGTCGCGGCGTTCGCGGGTTTTGTTGGCTACGCGGTGATGAACCTCGCGGTTAACTTCTGGCTGACGGCGAAAGGCATTCTGCCGACCACCGACGCTGCCGTCCTGAAAGCGAACAACATTCAGAGCGTGATCGGCATTCAGTCTATCGATACCGGTATTCTCGGCGCGGTGATTGCAGGCGTAATTATCTGGATGCTGCACGAGCGCTTCCACAACATCCGCCTGCCGGACGCGCTGGCCTTCTTCGGCGGGACCCGCTTTGTACCGATCATCACGCTGGTGGTGATGGGGCTGTTCGGGCTGGTCATTCCGCTGATTTGGCCGGTCTTCGCAATGGGCATTACCGGCATTGGCCGCATCATTAACGGCGCGGGTGATTTCGGCCCGATGATTTTCGGTACCGGCGAGCGTCTGCTGCTGCCGTTTGGCCTGCAGCATATTCTGGTGGCCCTGATCCGCTTTACCGAAGCGGGCGGCACCATGGACGTGTGCGGCCACGACGTGAGCGGCGCGCTGACCATCTTCCAGGCGCAGCTGAGCTGCCCGACCACGCACGGCTTCTCTGAAAGCGCAACCCGCTTCCTGTCTCAGGGCAAAATGCCGGCCTTCCTCGGCGGCCTGCCGGGCGCGGCGCTGGCGATGTACCACTGCGCACGCCCGGAAAACCGTCACAAAATTAAAGGGCTGCTGATCTCCGGCGTGATTGCCTGCGTCGTGGGCGGAACCACTGAGCCAATCGAGTTCCTGTTCCTGTTCGTCGCGCCGGTGCTGTACCTCATCCACGCCGTGCTGACCGGTCTTGGCTTCACCGTGATGGCCGTGCTGGGCGTGACCATCGGCAACACCGACGGCAACGTGATCGACTTCGTGGTGTTCGGTATTCTGCACGGCCTGTCCACCAAGTGGTATCTGGTGCCGGTTGTGGCGGCGATTTGGTTCGCGGTGTACTACGGGATCTTCCGCTTCGCCATCACCCGCTTCAACCTGAAAACGCCGGGTCGCGACGTGGACACCGCCAGCGTAGAGCAGGCGGTTGCGGGTACGGTCGGCAAATCCGGCTACAACACCCCTGCTATTCTGGCAGCCCTGGGCGGCGCGGATAACATTACCTCGCTGGACAACTGCATCACCCGCCTGCGCCTGTCGGTGGCGGATATGTCTAAGGTGAATACCGACGCGCTCAAAGCCAACCGGGCTATCGGCGTGGTACAGTTAAATGAGCATAATTTGCAGGTGGTTATCGGCCCGCAGGTGCAGTCAGTGAAGGACGAGCTGGCCACCCTGATGCGAACAGTAGAAGCCTGATGCCTCGCCCCCTCGCCACGAGGGGGTTTTACTTTTAGGAGCACCGTCATGTTTGATTTTTCAACCGTCGTGGATCGCCACGGCACCTGGTGTACGCAGTGGGATTACGTCGCGGACCGCTTTGGCGCCGCCGACCTGCTGCCCTTCACCATCTCCGATATGGACTTTGCCACCGCCCCCTGCATTACCGACGCGCTGCACCAGCGTATTAACCACGGCGTGTTCGGCTACAGCCGCTGGAAAAACGATGAGTTTCTGGCCGCCGTGGCCCACTGGTTCCGGCAGCGCTTTGGCTGTCATATCGACACCGAATCCGTGGTTTACGGTCCGTCCGTCATTTACATGGTGTCCGAGCTGATCCGCATCTGGTCAAAACCGGGTGACGGCATCGTGGTCCACACACCCGCTTACGATGCGTTCTATAAAGCCATCGAGGGCAACGACCGCCGCGTCGTGCCCGTTGCGATGGAGAAAAGCGCCTCGGGCTGGCAGGGCAACATGGCGGCGCTTGAAGCCGAGCTGGCGAAACCAGAGAACAAAATCCTGCTGCTGTGCAGCCCGCAAAACCCGACCGGCAAGGTCTGGACGCGGGACGAGCTGGCGACCATGGCCGCGCTGAGCGCCCGCTTTGACGTCGCGGTTATCAGCGATGAAATCCACATGGATATGGTCTGGGGAAACCACGTCCACACGCCGTGGAGCGCGGTGGCGCAGGGAAAATGGGCGCTGCTGACGTCCGGCTCCAAGAGCTTCAATATTCCCGCCCTTACCGGCGCATACGGGCTTATCGGCGACGACGCGAGCCGCGGCGCGTACATGAGCGCCCTGAAGGGTCGCGACGGGCTCTCTTCCCCTTCCGTGCTGGCGCTGACCGCGCACATCGCGGCCTACCAGCAGGGAGCGGCATGGCTGGACGCCCTGCGCGGCTATCTGGAGGACAATCTGCAGTACGTTGCGCGGGAGTTAAACAGCGCTTTTCCGAATCTGGGCTGGCAGCCGCCGGAGGCGACCTATCTTGCCTGGATCGACCTGCGCCCGCTGAATATTGACGAGCACGCGCTGCAAAAAATTCTGATTGAGCAGCAAAAGGTGGCGATCATGCCGGGATATACCTACGGCGCGGAAGGAAGTGGATTTGTGCGTCTGAACGCGGGCTGCCCACGCAGTAAACTTGAGCAAGGCGTGCAGCGGCTTATCGCGGGGATTAACGCGCTCCTGTAAAACACTTGCGCAACGGAATATTCCCTTGCGCAAATAGCTTTTTACCTCGTTTTGTTTTTATAATGTGGCGCACTTTAACCAGAAAAAGAGTGCGACCATGATTGATACACGCCTTCCCCTCACCGACATTCATCGTCACCTTGACGGCAACATTCGTGCCCAAACCATCCTCGATCTTGGCCGCCAGTTCAACTTAACGCTTCCAGCCCAAACGCTCGAAACGCTTATCCCGCACGTTCAGGTCACCTCCAATGAGCCCGATCTGGTCAGCTTCCTGAGCAAACTCGACTGGGGCGTCAAGATGCTGGCCTCGCTGGACGCCTGCCGCCGCGTGGCGTTTGAGAACATTGAGGATGCGGCCCGCAACGGCCTGCACTACGTCGAGCTGCGTTTCTCTCCGGGCTATATGGCCATGACCCACGGCCTGCCCGTTGCGGGCGTGGTGGAAGCGGTCATCGAGGGCGTGCGCGAAGGCTGCGAGGCCTTCAACGTCCAGGCCCGCCTGATTGGCATCATGAGCCGCACCTTCGGCGAAGCGGCCTGCCTGCAGGAGCTTGAGGCCCTGCTGGCGCACCGCGATCGCATCACCGCCGTGGATCTCGCGGGCGACGAGCTGGGCTTCCCGGGCAGCCTATTCCTCTCCCACTTCAACCGCGCGCGCGACGCGGGCTGGCATGTTACCGTGCACGCGGGCGAAGCCGCCGGTCCGGAAAGCATCTGGCAGGCGATCCGCGAGCTGGGCGCAGAGCGCGTCGGCCACGGCGTGAAGGCGGTTGAAGATCGCGCGCTGATGGATTTCCTCGCCGAGCAGCGTATCGGAATTGAATCCTGTCTGACCTCCAACATCCAGACCAGCACCGTGGCGACGCTCGATAAGCATCCGCTGAAAACGTTCCTGGAACACGGCGTGCTGGCCTCGCTGAACACGGACGATCCGGCGGTTCAGGGCGTGGATATTATCCATGAATACAACATCGCCGCCCCTGAGGCCGGGCTGAGCCGCGAGCAGATCCGTCAGGCGCAGATCAACGGCCTGGAGATGGCCTTCCTGACGCCGCAAGAGAAGCAGGCGCTGCGGGACAAGGTGGCCGCTGCGTAAGCCTTTTTGCCGGGTAGCGGCTGCGCCTTACCCGGCCTACAACGTCTCTGTACCTTATGCCAGACAAAGCGTAGCGCGATGTTTGGCAGATTCTATCCCCAGCTCGATCAGCTCCATAATCTGAATCGCCTGGCTGGCCGGGACCGGGTTTTCCCCTGAACCGTTCAGCGCATCTCGGATGGCCGCGTAGTAGGCCGGATAGTTGCCCGGGGTCGTCAGCAGCGTCTCTTCCACCCGCTCCTCACCCTCCGCGCGCGTCACCACGCCGTCGCGCATGTCGTATCCCCAGTCCTCCTGCGGCAATCGCTCCCCGCTCTTCAGGCGCTCCTCCTGCGGATCCAGGCCAAACTTAACGTAGCTGCCGCGCGTGCCGTGAAGGATATAGCGCGCGGACTCGGCGGCAGCCACCATCGTGCCGTGCAGGACAACGCGGCGCTGCGGGTAGCTGAGGATGGCGTGAAAATAGTCGGTGGTCTGCGCGCCCGGCCTGAGCTGGGCAAGATCGACGGTCAGGCTGACCGGCAGGCCAAAGAGATTGACGGCCTGGTCGAGCAGATGCGGAGCTAGGTCATACCAGATGCCGCTGCCCGGCCCGGCCTGCTCCCGCCAGCGGTCGCGAACCTGAGGGCGAAAGCGGTCAAAGTGCGATTCAAAATAGGTGATTTCCCCCAGGGTGCCCTCGCCGATAAGCGTTTTTACGGTCAGAAAATCACTGTCCCAGCGGCGGTTGTGAAAGACCGACAGCAGCTTGCCAAAGCTTCTTGCCAGCGCATCCAGTTCGCGAGCCTGTGACAACGTCACGGTAAAGGGCTTATCCACGACCACATGCTTACCGGCTTCCAGCGCGGCCTTTGCCAGCGGAAAGTGGGTGTCGTTCGGGGTAGGAATAACGATTACATCAATATTAGGGTCGTTAAAAAGATGCTTTGGCTCGGAAACCACCGGAACGCTGGGCCAGTCGGCCTGCACTTTTGCCGCATCGCTGCTTGCAACGGCGGCCAGCACCATCCCCGGCGTGCCGGAAATCAGCGGCGCGTGAAACGTTTTGCCTGCGTATCCATAGCCAATCAGCCCGACACGGATGTTTTCACTCATAGCATTACCCTCTCGCGTGATGTGCTTATCTCGTGCTGGCATTTCCCCACGCCGTGACGGATTAATCATGCGCCAGCGCTTTAAAGATAGCACCCCGTGCCAGCCATTTTTGTTACATTTGAATACCCTGCTGATATAGTTTAGGGGGGAACCGTTCCCAAAGCACTTGCCGAGAGGAATAACGCGCTGTAACATTCGCAATCTGAATTTATGGATAAATTGCAAGTGCCAATCATGACGACAATTATTACTCGAATCATTGAATTAGCGGGATGGGTTGTTCTCGGTGTTTCTGTTATCTCGCTCGGCATCGCCAGCCATATTGATAACTACCAGCCGCCAGAGCCCGTTGCAGCCGTTCAGCCTAAGTAATCCCTGCCAGCATGACGGGTGGCATAATCAGTCGGTTACTTATTGCCAGCGATGTTGAACAGCGTTAACCTTCTTCCCAGGCATCGTCTGATGCCTGAATTTCTTCAAAGAAAACTCCTAATTTCGGTACATCATCTGAGTGATCAGTTTACGTCTTTTTTAATCCGTTTATTATTCAAACGAAATACCTGCTTGGGAATGACTCACCTTTATATGGAAGCTTATTAAAATGACGGTTCAGGATTATTTATTAAAATTTCGTAAAATCAATTCGCTTGAAAGCCTGGAAAAACTGTTTGACCATCTTAACTACACGCTGTCGGATAATCAGGACATCATCAATATGTATCGCGCCGCTGACCATCGCCGGGCGGAGCTTGTCTCGGGCGGGCGTCTGTTCAACGTGGGCGAGGTGCCTAAATCCGTATGGCGCTACGTCGTATAAGTCAGTAGCCATCGGCGCGAAATGTTATATACTCTCCGCCCTGCAAATTAGCTGTACAACATTTCGCGCAGACTTATGGGAGAGCTCATGACCGCATCGCCTGGAGAAAGAATTGGAGGCTGGTTAATCGCCCCGCTGGCATGGTTGCTGGTTGCATTATTAAGCGCATCGCTGGCGCTTCTGCTTTATACCGCCTCATTGATCACCCCGCAGACTCTTCAGACCCTGATGTCCCAGAGCACGCTGAATATTGCGATATGGTTTGCCTCCTTCGGGTTTGCGATCGCCATGTGGTACTACACGCTGTGGCTGACGATAGCCTTCTTTAAGCGGCGCAAAAGCGTGCCGAAGCATTACATCATCTGGCTGCTGGTCTCCGTACTGCTGGCCATGAAGGCATTTGCCTTTTCGCCGGTTTCGGATGCGCTGGCCGTTCGTCAGCTTCTGTTCCCTCTGCTGGCCACGGCGCTTATGGTGCCCTATTTCAAGCGCTCGACGCGGGTGAAAAATACCTTCGTTAACCCGTAATACCCTTACAGTTAACCTGTTGTCGCCCGTTGTGGTTTATCCGATAATAGGCGGCTTTTTTTATTTCAGGCTAAATAATGACCGATTACTTACTGCTTTTTGTCGGCACCGTGCTGGTTAACAACTTCGTGCTGGTAAAGTTCCTTGGCCTGTGCCCGTTTATGGGCGTCTCCAAAAAGCTGGAGACGGCGATGGGCATGGGGCTGGCGACCACGTTCGTCATGACCCTCGCGTCCATTTGCGCCTGGTGGATTGACACCTGGATTCTGATCCCGCTGGAGTTGACCTACCTGCGCACGCTGGCCTTTATTCTGGTCATCGCGGTGGTGGTGCAATTTACCGAAATGGTGGTGCGTAAAACCAGCCCGGCGCTGTATCGCCTGCTGGGGATTTTTCTGCCGCTCATTACCACCAACTGCGCGGTGCTGGGCGTTGCGCTGCTGAACATCAACCTCGGCCATAACTTCCTGCAATCGGCGCTGTACGGCTTCTCCGCCGCCGTCGGTTTCTCATTCGTTATGGTCCTGTTCGCGTCCATTCGCGAACGTCTGGCCGCGGCAGATATCCCCGCGCCGTTTCGCGGTAACGCCATTGCGCTGGTGACCGCAGGATTAATGTCTCTGGCCTTTATGGGCTTTAGTGGTCTGGTGAAGTTGTAATGAGTGCTATCTGGATTGCCATCGCGTCAATTAGCGTGCTGGGGCTGGTGTTTGGCATCATCCTCGGCTACGCGTCCCGCCGCTTTGCGGTAGAGGACGACCCGGTTGTCGAAAAAATTGATGAGCTGCTGCCGCAGAGCCAGTGCGGGCAGTGCGGCTACCCGGGATGCCGCCCCTACGCCGAAGCCGTCGGCGTTCAGGGCGAGAAGATTAACCGCTGCGCGCCGGGTGGTGAAGCGGTGATGCTGAAAATCGCCGCCCTGCTTAACGTTGACCCGCAGCCCGTCGACGGTGACGAGGACGTGCAGGAGCCCGTTCGCGCGCTCGCGGTGATCGACGAAGCGAACTGCATCGGCTGCACCAAGTGCATTCAGGCATGCCCCGTAGACGCCATCGTCGGCGCTACCCGCGCCATGCACACCGTCGTGGCGGATCTGTGCACCGGCTGCAACCTCTGCGTGGCCCCTTGCCCGACGCAGTGTATAGAATTGCGCCCGGTTGAAACGACTACCGACAGCTGGAAGTGGGATCTTCAAACCATTCCGGTTCGTATCATTCCTGTGGAACAACATGCTTAAGTTATTTTCTGCTTTCAGAAAAGAGAAGATCTGGGATTTCGACGGCGGCATTCATCCGCCCGAAATGAAAACCCAGTCCAACGGCACGCCGCTGCGCCAGCTTCCGCTGGCGACGCGCTACGCGATGCCGCTTAAACAGCATATCGGCGCCGAGGGCGAGCTGTGCGTGAAGGAAGGCGATAACGTCCTGCGCGGCCAGCCGCTGACCTTCGGGCGCGGGCGCATGCTGCCGGTTCACGCCCCAACCTCCGGTAAAGTGGTGGCGATCGCTCCTCATACCGTCGCCCACCCTTCCGCGCTGTCGGAACTCAGCGTGATTATTGAGGCAGACGGCGAAGATCGCTGGATCGATCGTGACGGCTGGAGCGACTATCGCGCCCACAGCCGCGAGGCGCTGATTGAGCGTATCCATCAGTTCGGCGTGGCCGGGCTGGGCGGCGCGGGCTTCCCGACCGGCACCAAGCTGCGCGGCGGCGGCGACAAAATCCAGACCCTGATTATCAACGCCGCCGAGTGCGAGCCTTATATCACCGCTGACGACCGCTTAATGCAGGACTGCGCCGCGCAGGTAGTGGAAGGCATTCGCATCCTTGCGCACATCCTCCAGCCCCGCGAGGTGCTGATCGGCATTGAGGACAACAAGCCGCAGGCCATCTCGATGCTGCGCGCGGTGCTGGCGGGCTGCCACGACATTAGCCTGCGCGTGATCCCAACCAAATACCCTTCGGGCGGCGCAAAGCAGCTGACGCAGATCCTGACTGGTAAGCAGGTGCCGCACGGCGGCCGCTCCTCGGATATCGGCGTGCTGATGCAGAACGTCGGTACCGCCTATGCGGTGAAGCGCGCCGTGGTGGACGGAGAGCCATTAACGGAGCGCGTGGTGACCCTGACGGGCGAATCCGTCTCCCGCCCGGGCAACGTCTGGGCGCGTCTCGGCACGCCGGTTCGTCATCTGCTTGAGCAGGCGGGGTTCTGCCCCGGCAGCGAGCAGATGGTCATCATGGGCGGCCCGCTGATGGGCTTTACCCTGCCCTGGCTGGACGTTCCCGTCGTTAAGATCACCAACTGCCTGCTGGCACCCTCCCCAACCGAGATGGGCGAAGAGCAGGAAGAGAAAGGCTGTATCCGCTGCAGCGCCTGCGCGGACGCCTGCCCGGCGGATCTGCTGCCGCAGCAGCTCTACTGGTACAGCAAGGGCCAGCTGCACGATAAAGCACAGGCGCATAACCTTGCCGACTGCATCGAGTGCGGCGCCTGCGCGTGGGTCTGCCCGAGCAATATTCCGCTGGTGCAGTACTTCCGCCAGGAGAAGGCCGAAATTTACGCCATCTCGATGGAAGAAAAACGCGCCGCTGAGGCAAAAGCCCGCTTTGAAGCGCGTCAGGCGCGCCTGGAGCGCGAGAAGCTGGCCCGCCAAGAGCGGCACAAGCAGGCCGCCGTTCAGCCTGCAGAGAAGGACCAGGACGCCATTAACGCCGCGCTGGCGCGCGTGCGTGAGAAAAAAGCTAACGCGGCGCAGGCCGTGGTGATCCCTGCGGGCGCGAAGCCGGACAACAGCGAAGCGATCGCCGCCCGTGAAGCGCGCAAAGCCGAGGCCCGCGCGCGCCAGGCGGAAAAAGCGCAGATCGCGCAGTCTGAAGCGGACGCCGATCCGCGTAAAGCCGCGGTGGAAGCGGCTATCGCCCGCGCTAAGGCCCGTAAGGCCGCACAGCAGGACGTGGTGATTGAGGCCGAGCCGGTCGATCCGCGCAAGGCTGCGGTGGAAGCCGCGGTTGCCCGCGCCAAGGCCCGTAAAGCGGCCCAGGCAGCCCCCGCGGAAGAGACGCCTGTGCCGGTTGATCCGCGCAAAGCCGCCGTTGAGGCCGCTATCGCTCGCGCCAAAGCGCGCAAAGCGGCGCAGCAGGAAGAACAAGCACCGGCTGCAAACGATGACCCACGCAAGGCCGCAGTCGCTGCCGCGATTGCGCGCGTTCAGGCAAAGAAAGCCGCGCAGCAAGCAGTTAACGAGGATTAAATGGTTTTCAGAATCGCAAGTTCCCCTTACACCCATAACCAGCGCCAGACGTCGCGCATTATGATGCTGGTCTGCCTGGCGGCCCTGCCCGGCATCGCCGTACAGTTCTGGTTTTTTGGCTGGGGCACGCTTGTTCAGCTCGTCCTTGGCTGCGCCAGCGCGCTGGCGGCAGAAGCCGCCGTGCTTAAGCTGCGCAAAATGAACGTTACCCGCGTCCTCGGCGATAACTCGGCGCTGCTTACCGGCCTGCTGCTGGCCATCAGTATTCCGCCGTTTGCGCCGTGGTGGATGGTGGTGCTGGGTACCGTCTTCGCGGTCATTATCGCCAAGCAGCTGTACGGCGGGCTGGGCCATAATCCGTTTAATCCGGCGATGATCGGCTACGTGGTGCTGCTCATCTCCTTCCCGGTCCAGATGACCAGCTGGCTGCCGCCGCATGATATCGCCACGACGGTGCCGGGCTTTATGGACGCGCTGCAGGTTATTTTTACCGGCCACACGGCGCTCGGCGCGGACATGAACGCGCTGCGCATGGGCGTAGACGGGATCAGCCAGGCGACGCCGCTGGACACCTTTAAAACATCCCTGCACGCCGGACAAAGCGTTGAGCAGATCATGAAATCCGCGATTTACAGCGGCGTGCTGGCGGGCGCGGGCTGGCAGTGGGTTAACCTCGCGTATCTGCTGGGCGGCGTCTTCCTGCTGTGGAAAAAGGCGATTCGCTGGCATATTCCGGTCAGCTTTATCGCCACGCTGGCGGTGTGCTCGACGCTTGGCTGGATTTTCTCGCCTGAATCACTGGCAAGCCCGCAGATGCACCTGCTCTCCGGCGCAACCATGCTCGGCGCGTTCTTTATCCTCACCGATCCGGTCACCGCGTCGACGACCAACCGCGGTCGCCTGATTTTCGGCGCGCTGGCGGGGCTGCTGGTCTGGCTGATCCGCAGCTTCGGCGGCTACCCTGACGGCGTCGCTTTCGCGGTGCTGCTGGCGAATATCACCGTTCCGCTCATCGACTACTACACGCGTCCGCGCGTGTACGGCCACCGCTAAGGGTCTCGCCATGCTAAAGACAATGCAAAAACACGGCGTCACGCTGGCCATTTTCGCCGCGACCCTGACGGGATTAACCGCGCTGGTGAACGAGCTCACGAAAACCACCATCGACGAGCAGGCGGTTAAGCAGCAAAAGGCGCTCTTCGACCAGGTGATCCCTTCTGACTTCTACGATAATGACCTGCAGAAAAGCTGCTTTGTCGTGCAGGCCCCGCAGTTAGGCAAAGGAACGCACAGGGTGTTTATTGCGCGCAAGGGCGATACGCCGGTGGGCGCGGTCATGGAAGCGACGGCGCCGGACGGCTATTCGGGCGCTATTCAACTGCTGGTCGGGACGGATTTTTCCGGTACCGTTCTCGGCACCCGCGTGACCGAACATCACGAAACGCCCGGCCTTGGCGACAAAATTGAACCTCGCCTGAGCGACTGGATTTTGCACTTTGCCGGCAAGGTAATTCACGGCGAAAATGACGCCGCGTTTGCGGTGAAGAAAGACGGCGGTGAATTCGACCAGTTCACCGGCGCAACCATCACGCCGCGCGCGGTCGTTAACGCCGTTAAGCGCGCCGGACTATACGCAGAAACGCTGCCCGCGCAGATTAACAATCTTACCGCCTGTGAGGAGTAATCATGAGCCAGGTTAAAGAGGTTATCGTTCAGGGGCTCTGGAAAAACAACTCCGCCCTGGTTCAGCTGCTGGGGATGTGTCCGCTGCTGGCGGTGACGTCCACCGCGACAAACGCGCTTGGCCTTGGGCTGGCAACCACGCTGGTGCTGACCCTGACCAACCTGTCCATCTCCGCTCTGCGCCGCTGGACGCCGACGGAAATTCGTATTCCGATTTATGTAATGATCATCGCCTCGGTGGTGAGTATCGTGCAGATGCTGATTAACGCCTACGCGTTCGGCCTGTACCAGTCCCTCGGGATATTTATTCCGCTCATCGTGACCAACTGTATCGTAGTCGGTCGCGCCGAGGCCTTTGCGGTGAAAAATAGCCCCGCCATGTCGGCGCTCGACGGTTTTTCTATCGGTATGGGCGCAACCGGCGCGATGTTTGTGCTGGGCTCAATGCGCGAGATTCTCGGCAACGGCACGCTGTTTGACGGCGCGGACGCGCTGCTGGGCGGCTGGGCGAAATCCCTGCGCATCGAGGTTTTCCACACCGACACGCCGTTCCTGCTGGCGATGCTGCCGCCGGGCGCGTTTATTGGCCTGGGCATGATGCTGGCGGTAAAATACCTCATTGATGAAAAACGCAAGCGCCGCGCCGCCGAGCGCAGCGTTCAGGAAGGGATACCCGAGAAGGCTATATGAATAAAGAGAAACGCATCGCCATTCTGACCCGGCTGCGCGATGAGAATCCGCACCCCACGACGGAGCTGAACTTTACGTCCCCCTTCGAGCTGCTGATCGCGGTGCTGCTCTCTGCTCAGGCCACGGACGTGAGCGTCAACAAGGCGACGGCGCGGCTCTACTCCGTCGCTAACACGCCGCAGGCGATGCTCGAGCTGGGCGTTGACGGCGTGAAGTCGTATATCAAAACCATCGGCCTGTTTAACAGCAAGGCGGAGAACGTCATTAAAACCTGCCGCATCCTTCTGGAGCAGCACGGCGGAGAAGTTCCGGAAGATCGCGCGGCGCTAGAGGCGCTGCCCGGCGTGGGGCGTAAAACCGCTAACGTGGTGCTCAATACCGCGTTTGGCTGGCCGACCATCGCGGTCGACACGCATATTTTCCGCGTCTCAAACCGGACAAACTTCGCCCCCGGCAAGAACGTCGAGCAGGTTGAAGAGAAGCTGCTCAAAGTGGTTCCCGCGGAGTTTAAGGTGGACTGCCACCACTGGCTGATTTTACACGGGCGCTATACCTGCATCGCGCGCAAGCCGCGCTGCGGTTCGTGCATTATTGAAGATCTGTGTGAATACAAAGAAAAGGTCTACGGCTGACATAACCCTGCCATTCAAAGCCTTACAAAAGGAAGGTCAACTGTTAACCTTCCTTTTCGCCGCACCCTCTACGCCTTTTCCTTTTGACGACTTCGCGATCCTGCGGTTAATTAACACTCAAACAGGTTAATTGTTTTTTCGTCACCAAAAATTTCTATACATATGTGATCGCGATCACTCTGATAACGTCATGTTGTTTTTTTGTTGAAGAAACCCCGCTAAGCCTCTCTCCAGCAAGGGCCAAAGTCATTTCAGGCCGCAGATAAGACCAGTCATTTTTCAGAATACAGGCTATATCACTGCCATCAAGGACAAATAGCAGAACATATCGCCATACAGCCATTTTCATGGGCCTCCAGTAGTGAAAAAAACTACTAAAAATCAACCATCAAAATTTAACGCTAAATAACATTTAGATGACGGGTCGATTATAGCGATTCGGATATATGTAACAGAGTATGTCAAACGTATTGCCAGAACGTTCAGGATAGTGAACATTACCTGCCGTTTCCCCCTCCCAATATAACTATAAAGCGGATGGACTACGGTCATCACGCTATGAACACCCCCGTTAATATGGGATGTAAAAAAAGAGGTATATGTGTCTACTGCAAACAATAAACCAACAGATGAAAGCGTGAGCATGAACGCTTTTAAACAGCCAAAAGCGTTTTATCTCATCTTCTCTATTGAGTTATGGGAGCGTTTTGGTTACTACGGCCTGCAAGGGATCATGGCGGTCTACCTGGTAAAACAGCTGGGTATGTCAGAAGCCGATTCCATCACGCTGTTCTCCTCCTTTAGTGCTTTGGTTTACGGTCTGGTCGCTATCGGCGGCTGGCTGGGCGACAAAGTGCTCGGTACCAAACGCGTTATTATGTTAGGTGCCATTGTCCTGGCCATTGGTTACGGCCTGGTTGCATGGTCTGGCCACGATGCGGCCGTGGTTTATATGGGTATGGCGACAATCGCCGTGGGTAACGGCCTGTTCAAAGCCAACCCGTCTTCCCTGCTGTCGACCTGCTACAGCAAAGATGACCCGCGTCTGGACGGTGCATTCACCATGTACTACATGTCCATCAACATCGGCTCCTTCTTCTCTATGCTGGCAACGCCGTGGCTGGCTGCGAAGTTTGGCTGGAGCGTCGCGTTCGCGCTGAGCTTCGTCGGTATGCTGATCACCGTGGTGAACTTCCTGTTCTGCCGCAGCTGGGTGAAAGACTACGGTTCTAAACCTGACTTCGCGCCGGTACACATGGGCAAACTGCTGGCAACGATCGCAGGCGTCGTGGTTCTGGTCGCTATCGCCACCTGGCTACTGCACAACCAGGGTATCGCGCGCGCCGTGCTGGGCGTTGTCGCACTCGGTATCGTGATTATCTTTGGTAAAGAAGCCTTTGCCATGCAGGGTGCCGCTCGCCGCAAGATGATTGTTGCCTTCATTCTGATGGTAGAAGCGATTGTCTTCTTCGTGCTGTACAGCCAGATGCCAACCTCTCTGAACTTCTTCGCCATCCGTAACGTTGAGCACTCCATCCTGGGTATCGCGTTCGAGCCGGAGCAGTATCAGGCGCTGAACCCGTTCTGGATCATGATCGGTAGCCCGATTCTGGCCGCTATCTATAACAAGATGGGCGACCGCCTGCCGATGCCGCACAAATTTGCTATCGGCATGGTGCTGTGCTCCGGTGCGTTCCTGGTGCTGCCGCTGGGTGCGAAGTTCGCTACCGACGCGGGTATCGTCTCCGTTAACTGGCTGATCCTGAGCTACGCCCTGCAGTCTATCGGCGAGCTGATGATCTCCGGTCTGGGTCTGGCAATGGTTGCGCAGCTGGTTCCACAGCGTCTGATGGGCTTCATCATGGGCAGCTGGTTCCTGACCACGGCTGGCGCAGCGATCATCGCCGGTAAGATTGCAAACCTGATGGCGGTGCCAGAAAACGTGACCGATCCGCTGGTTTCTTTGAACGTGTACGGTACCGTGTTCATGCAGATTGGTATCGCCACCGCGGTCATCGCCGTGCTGATGCTGCTGACCGCACCAAAACTGAATCGTATGACTCAGGACGACGACAAAGACGCTAAAGCGAACCAAACCGCTACCGCGTAACGTCATCGGGAAACGACTGAACGAAAGCCGCTAATGCATTAGCGGCTTTTTTTTTATTAGAACGCGCACTAACATAGCTGGAACCTCAGCAAAAAGGAGTTACCGATGAAACTGTTCTACAAACCGGGCGCGTGCTCTCTTGCTTCCCATATTACCCTTCGCGAGAGCGGCAAAGATTTCACGCTTGATGGCGTTGACCTGATGAAAAAACGCCTGGAAAACGGCGATGACTTTTTTGCCATTAACCCGAAAGGACAAGTGCCCGCCCTGCTGCTGGACGACGGTACGCTTCTGACGGAAGGCGTGGCGATCATGCAATACCTGGCCGACGGCGTGCCCGATCGCCAGCTGCTGGCCCCAACCAGCAGCATTGCGCGCTATAAGACGCTGGAGTGGCTGAACTATATCGCAACGGAACTGCATAAAGGCTTTACGCCGCTGTTCCGTCCGGACACGCCGGAAGAGTACAAGCCTACCGTGCGCACTCTGCTGGAGAAAAAGCTGAAGTATATTGACGAGTCGTTGAAAGACGATCAGTGGATTTGCGGCGCGCGTTTCACCATTGCCGACGCCTATCTGTTCACTGTTCTGCGCTGGGCGCGCGCGGTTAAGCTGAATCTGGAAGGATTAAACCATATCGCGTCGTATATGGAGCGCGTCGCGGCGCGTCCTGCTGTGGCTGCGGCGCTGAAGGCGGAAGGGTTGAACTAACCGAGCGGCCTGTGTTGCCGGGTGGCGCTGACGCTTACCCGGCCTACAAATCCCAATCCCGCAGGCCCGTGCAAGCGCAGCGCCGCCGGGTGATGTTTAAAGCTGCGTGGCGCTAAAATAGTGCTCCGGCTTCGCAATACGGTCCTGCGCCGCCACGACCTGAAGCTCGTATTCCCGCATATCCTTCGTCGCAATCATAATTTCATACACTGCTGCCGTCACGTGCTCAAGGGCATCGCGCAGGGCCGCCCCCTGCAGCAGCTTAACCAGCAGCAGGCCGCTGGTCACGTCGCCCACGCCAACCGGCTGCCGGGTACCGAAGTCCACCAGCGGACGGCTGATGTGCCACGCGTCGCTTTTAGTGACCAGCAGCATCTCAAAATGGTCCTGGCTCAGGCCTGCGCGCGCGAGGTGTTTAATCAGTACAATCTCAGGCCCCTGCGCAATAAGCTCGCGAGAGGCGCTTACGGCCTCTTCTACGCTGTTGACCGGGTGCTCGCAAAGGATCTCCAGCTCAATCAGGTTCGGCGCGATGATATCGCTCGCGGGAAGCGCGTGACGAACGTGAAACTCCGCCACGCCGGGCGCAACGATGCAGCCTTTTTCCGGGTGGCCCATCACCGGATCGCAAAAGTACTTTGCCGCCGGATTGGCCGCTTTTACCTGACGAACGATGCCAAGAATGTGCTCGCCCTGCTCCGCCGAGCCGAGATAGCCGCTCAACACGGCGTCACAGCGCTTGAGCTGGTCGATATCCGCGATGCCCTGCACAATCTCCGTGAGGTGGGAAGGCGGCATCACGCAGCCGGTCCATTTGCCGTACTGCGTATGGTTAGAGAACTGTACCGTATTGAGGGGCCAGACGTTGGCACCGAGGCGGCGCATGGGAAATTCCGCTGCGCTATTGCCAGCATGCCCAAAAACAACATGGGACTGGATGGCGAGAATATTCTTCATTTTTTTGCTTACCACACCCTGAAAATACAAAAGGGGCGTGGTTTCCCACGCCCCTGGCTACTTTTACTTACTTCCAGCAAACCAGACAGTAGTTTTTCTTACCGCGACGCAGCAGCGTGTAGCGGCCATACAGGCGATCGCCGTCGACGAAGGTATACTCCGGGTCGGCCTGCTTCTCGCCGTTGATGGTGATCGCGTTAGAGGCGATGGTTTTGCGCGCCTGGCCGCGGGACGGCTGCAGCTCGGAATCCACCAGCGCCTGCATCAGGTCGGCACCTTTTTCCATCTCGACCATCGGCACGCCGTCCTGCGCCAGCTGCTCGAAATCTTCTTCGCTCAGGTCGCTCAGCGTACCGTTAAACAGGCTTGCGGTAATGCGTTTTGCCGCCGCCAGGCCTTCTTCGCCGTGAACCAGTTTGGTCACTTCGTCTGCCAGCACGTACTGGGCGCGAGGCGCTTTGCCGCTGTTTTTGTCTTCTTCTTCCAGGGCATTGATCGCTTCAATGTCCATGAAGGTGAAGAACTTCAGGAAGCGGTAAACGTCGGCGTCCGCGGTGTTGATCCAGAACTGGTAGAATTTGTACGGGCTGGTTTTCTTCGGATCGAGCCATACCGCGCCGCCTTCGGTTTTACCGAATTTAGTGCCGTCCGCTTTGGTGATCAGCGGAACGGTCAGGCCAAAGACCTGATTCTGGTGCAGGCGACGGGTCAAATCGATACCGGAGGTGATGTTGCCCCACTGGTCAGAACCGCCAATCTGCAGGGAAACGCCGTGCAGCTTGTTCAGGCAGGCAAAGTCATAGCCCTGCAGCAGGTTGTAAGAGAACTCGGTAAAGGAGATCCCTTGGTCGTCGCGGTTCAAGCGCTGCTTCACGGCTTCTTTGTTAATCATCTGGTTAACAGAGAAGTGTTTGCCGATGTCGCGCAGGAAGGTCAGCACGTTCATGCCGCCAAACCAGTCGTAGTTGTTCGCGGCAATCGCAGCGTTATCGCCGCAGTTGAAGTCGAGGAAAGGCGCAACCTGTTTGCGGATCTTATCCACCCACTCCTGCACGGTGTCTTCGGTGTTCAGTTTACGCTCGGCGGCTTTAAAGCTTGGGTCACCAATCAGACCGGTAGCGCCGCCGACCAGTGCGACAGGCTTATGCCCCGCCTGCTGGAAGCGTTTCAGGCACAACAATGGAACAAGATGCCCCAAGTGCAAGCTGTCAGCGGTGGGATCGAAGCCGCAATAGAGCGCGATCGGGCCTTGCGCCAGTCGCTCTGCTAACGCTTCTTCGTCCGTCACCTGGGCCACGAGGCCCCGCTCTTGCAATTGTTTAATCAAGTTACTGCTTGCCATCAAATTCTCCATGTATAAACGACTGCACCTTTGCCGGTACACGACTTTTCGCCTGGTGCGAAAGGACCATAGAATAAAGCGCTGGCGCACGTAGCGCTAGCGCTTAACACAACAAATTTGGGGATTACGGTGCCAGTCTGTCGATTTTCCAGCCGCTGTCCTCGCGCTGGTATAAAAAGCGGTCGTGGAGACGATGTTCGCCGCCCTGCCAGAACTCCATCTGCTCAATGGGAATGCGGAATCCGCCCCAGAAGCTCGGCAGCGGCACTTCCCCCTGCTGGAACTTCTGTTTGAGTTCAAGGAACTTGCTCTCAAGCACGCCGCGAGCCGAAATACGGCTGGACTGCTTAGAGACCCAGGCGCCAATCTGGCTGTCGCGCGGACGGCTGTGGAAATACTTGACCACTTCCAGCGTGGAGAGACGCTCGGCCTTGCCGGTGACCATCACCTGACGCTCGAGCATATGCCACGGGAAAAGCAGGCTGATGCGCGGGTTGTTTTCCAGGTGGTGGGCTTTACGGCTGCCGAGGTTGGTGTAGAACACCAGCCCTTTTTCATCATAGTGCTTGAGCAGCACGATGCGCTGATAGGGCTGGCCGTTTTCATCAACCGTGGCGACAACCATCGCCGTAGGATCGGCAAGCTTCGCTTCGCAGGCCTGTTTCAGCCAGCGTTCAAAAAGCACCAGCGGTTCGGCGGGAAGATCCTGGCGGCGCAGACCGCCTTTGGTGTATTCACGGCGCAGATGCGCAATTTGCTGCAGTTCGTCGTTATCTGACATGGCGTTAGCTGAAATAGACATTGGGTGACGCTATTGTGCGCCGCCCCTGTGAAAATCTCAACGCTTCGGGTTTTGGAGCTGGCAATTGTTTAGCACGATGCTGTCGCGCTTATACACCGTGGCTTCGTCACCTTTTGACCAGAAGACGTAGATCCCGTCCGTGTAGCGCGCGCCGGAGGCCGACATGCCCTGCTTCAGGGTGAGCAATTTGTTATCGTAAACGAAGCTCGCTTCCTGCCGCGGGTTGTTGATTTTCACGGTCAACGGTTTTTCATCGCAGCGATACTCCAGCGTATCGGTCTGCATGCGCTCAACCAGCTGATTGTAGGTGCTGCACCCTGACAGCAATAAAGGTACGACAATAAGAAGATATTTTTTCATGGACGTGTTCCAAAGACTTTCCCGGTCGTGGAGGTCATGGCTGCCCTCCCGTTTCCCATCAATAGTAACGACTACGCCTAGCGCTGAATTTCAGTTAACTCTGATTATGTCGCGGATTCGCCGGGAAAATTGCCCCGAGGACGCTTGCCTCCCGCGCGCCGGTCACGGAGGGTAAATTGCCCGGTAGACCCGCGACGGTACGCCAGGCAAGCCAGGCAAAGGCCAGCGCCTCCATGTCGTCGCCGCTGATCCCGGCTTCATCGGTGGTCGTGACTTCAGTACCCGGCAGCAGCGCAGCCAGACGCGCCATCACCAGCGGGTTTCGACTCCCACCGCCGCAGACCAGCAGACGTTCGCACCCGCCGCTCAGCAGCACCTGCTCAGAAACAGAAACGGCGGTTAATTCCGCCAGCGTCGCCTGAACGTCCCGAGCCGCCAAGGCCGGGAATGGCTGCAGCTGACGCTCAAGCCAGGCGTAGTTGAAGTACTCGCGCCCGGTGCTTTTCGGTGCCGGCTGCGCGAAATAGAGATCGCTTAGCATGGACTGCAGCAGCGGCAGAATGACTTTACCTTCGCTGGCCCACTGCGCGTCTTTATCGTAAGGCTTAGCGCATTGACGCCAAATCCAGGCATCCATCAGCATATTGCCCGGGCCGGTATCGTAGCCGCGCACCGGCTGCCCGGGGATAAGCATGGACAGGTTCGCAATCCCGCCGATATTAAGCACCATGCGACGCTCCGTCGGGTGTGCCAGCAGCGCCTGATGAAACGCGGGCACCAGCGGCGCGCCCTGCCCGCCAAGCGCAATGTCACGACGACGAAAATCGCCCACCACCGTCACGCCCGTCTTCGCCACAATCTGATTGTTGTCGCCAATTTGCATCGTATGCGGGGATTCGCCGGTTGGTTCATGCCAGACCGTCTGGCCATGACAGCCAATCGCCACGATATCCTGCGGCTTGAGCTTTTCCCGATCCATCAGCGCCTGCACCGCATCGGCAAAAAGCGCCCCCAGCCGCACGTCCAGCTGGCCAAGCTGCGAAAGCGTGAGCTGCTGACCCTGGCAGATATTCAAAATATCCTCTTTCAGCGAGACGGGGATCGGCCACGTCAGGCTTGCCTGCTGCGCCACCATGTTTTCATCGATTGCGGCCAGAACAACATCAACTCCATCAAGACTGGTGCCTGACATCACACCCATGTAGCGACCCGATTTCATGCGCTTTCCTTACGTTGCGAGGGCTTGGGGTAAACACTCCACCATAAACAGCGTTGCTTTGCCATGCGCCACTAATACTTTTTAACAATCTCAGAGACGTCACGCAGTGCAACATTTGTTTATGCACCGTTAAGTCAAATTCAAGTACAATTTTCTTATTGATAGTGCAAAGATGGGAATGATGGCTTTTTATGCCATATAATTTAGCCATGACGGATGCCCAAAGCGGGCGTTTTTGGTGAACAGGAGATTCAAATGATTTTACGTGTACTGGGCGTTTCACTGATTGGTTTAACACTGGCGGGCTGCGTCAATGACAGCTCTCTTTCTGGCGACGTATACAGCGCGTCTGAAGCTAAACAGGTTCAGAACGTTACTTACGGTACGATTGTTAATGCACGTCCTGTTCAAATCCAGGGTGGCGATGATAGCAACGTCGTTGGCGCGATTGGCGGTGCGGTGCTGGGTGGGTTCCTCGGGAACACCATTGGCGGCGGCACGGGCCGTTCTCTGGCTACCGCGGCTGGCGCAGTAGCCGGTGGCGTTGCGGGTCAGGGCGTTCAGGGTGCGATGAACAAAACCCAGGGCGTAGAGCTGGAAATTCGTAAAGACGACGGCAGCACCATTATGGTTGTGCAGAAACAAGGCAATACGCGCTTCTCTGCTGGCCAGCGCGTGGTGCTTGCAAGCAACGGCAGCCAGGTTACCGTTTCTCCGCGTTAATGTTGAAAGGGTGTAGTCTTTTGGCTACACCTTTTATTATATTCATCAATCAAATATATAACCCCGCTAAATACATTCACGCCATTTATATTTAATACCATAATACTTTCGTCATCACCTCTTTATATTGCTCCTGCGCAAAGCATCCCGTTCTTAAATTGGTAAACTCCGCATAACGTCAAAAATGATGAATTAAATTATTTTGTTACAAAACACCTATGATATTGAATAATCGTTATGTTAAGAACCGCTATGTTTGCTTCTGCATGGGCTGCATACTCGTTATTGGTATATTGAACGGCTTGTATTTAAAATTCGCCGAGTGGGTACCTTCATTTTCACCCTTACTTTTCCCTACGCTGACCATTTTTTTACTGGTATTTCATCTGTTTATTGCCTGTTTTATGGTAATGAAATACGGGTGCGACAGAAGACGTCTTTATCTGATCGCCATCGCGTTTGCATTCGCCGGATCGGCACTACTCATGACGGGCACGCTGTCCAGTTTCCCGGCCTGGCTCCATTACTACAAGCGCGACGCGATTAACTATAACGACGCGATGATCTTTTTCTCGTTCCGTCACCTGCTGATGTCCGTGCTGTTCACCGTTTCTGCCGTGCTCTATACGCTGCGCCACCAGCCGCTAACGCGGGTAGTCCACGTTATCGTTGTGTCGGGCGTTGTTCTTTTCACCGCCGGCATAGTGGCGCTGGCCTGGCTCTACTCCAGCAATTCGCCAATACTCTCCGTTGACCTTGTCGATAACGGAACGCTGCAGTTTATGGCGCTCTGGAGTCAGGTAATTAATATCATATTAATTATTCTCTGGACGGCCACTCTGATAGCCCTGATGATTATTACGCGCGTGCGCGATCTGTTCTGGCACGCCGGTAATTTTTTATGCGTCTGTTATATCGTGACGTTGACCATGCTGTTATTAGGCGGGCACGCTGAGGACTTTTCATGGTATCGCGCGCGTTTATTTGAAACCGTCGCGACGTTATTGATTATTTTCGTGCTGCTATATGATGTATTTAATCTTTATCGCGCCTCAACGTTAAAATATGAGCAGTCATATCAAAATTCTATTCGTGACCCGCTCACGCGACTCTACAACCGCAGCTATTTTTATGAATCGTTAACCCAGGCGCTGAGAACGGCAAACGCTAACCACCCTGTCTCCGTTATTGTGAGTGATCTCGATCGTTTCAAGCGAATTAATGATTGCTACGGACACTTGCAGGGCGACAAAGTATTAATGTTTGTCGCCAATCTGTTAATGGACTCCGTGCGCCCGCAGGACATTGCTGCGCGCATCGGCGGCGAGGAGTTTGTGCTGATGCTGGCAAACACGCCGTCCGACGCGGCGCGGCAGGTGGCCGAGCGCATCCGCATGCACCTCAGCAGCTTTGACAAAATCAGCAGCGGCGGCCATTTGCCTGAAACGATCACCATCAGCATGGGGGTGTTCACCGCTGCGTCAGGCGCGATTTCACCTGAAGAGTGCGTGGAGTGTGCGGATAAAGCGATGTACGAGGCCAAAGAAACGGGGCGCAATCGCGTCGTGGTCTTTCACTAACAAAAGGCCTTGCGGATGCAAGGCCTTTTTTCACTGCTAGTCGCGAGCCTGCAGCTCGTGAATGTTTTGCTCGAGACGCGCAATAAGCCCAACGAGCATTTCAAGTTCGGCTGGTGAAATCCCCGCAAGGATCTCCCCTCGCGTCTTGCTGATCACCGCTTCCATTTCGGTAATGATCGGCTCCGCTTTTTCCGTGAGCTTGATACGCTTCGCGCGACGATCGCTGGCGCAGGTTTGGCGGGAGATAAGCCCTTTATCTTCAAGCTGGTCAAGCGTGCGCACCAGCGAGGGCTGTTCGATCCCTATCGCTTTGGCCAGCTGAATCTGCGACTGATCGGGCGGCAGCTGGTGAATGTTGTGCAGCGTGACCCAATGCGTCTGGGTAAGCTCCAGAGGTTTCAGGCGATGGTCAATCAGAGCACGCCAGACGCGTACCAACCTTGCCAGATCAGAACCTAATGGCGATTCCAATTTCATCTCCTTATAATTAGCTTGCTAAGTTATTATACTGATTTTAGAATAGTGTGCAGCATTTGTATTGCCAAAACAAATGCAATACTGCATTCGTCGTGGCACAAAGTATGACTTACACTGAAGATTGACGCTTCGTTGTGTTAAGAAAAATGATTTTGTCATTCTACCCATAGCAAAGGATCACTGCTCGTGACGTTTTCTTACAGCTCGACGGGTCTCCCGCTCCAGGACCTGATCGTCGGTGCTTCAGTCTATTTCCCCCCTCTGTTTAAGGCCGTTCTTCTGGGCTTTTTGATCTGGCTCGTTGCGCACCGTCTGCTGCGCGACTGGATGTATTCCGGCGAAATCTGGCATCCCATGCTGATGGATCTCTCCCTGTTTGCGCTGTCCGTGTGTCTGGGCCTTGCCGTATTGATTGTGTGGTGAAAATGTCGATGAAAACGCTGAAATACTTTTCCACCCTGCTGGTGTTTGCCCTGGCGCTGATCGCTGGCTGGTGGCTTTGGAATTACTACATGCAGTCTCCCTGGACGCGCGACGGCAAAATCCGCGCGGAGCAGGTCAGCATTACCCCTCAGGTATCGGGCAGTATCACCACGCTTCTGGTGAAGGATAATCAGTTTATTAAGCAGGGCGATGTTCTGTTTCGCATCGACGATACGCCTTTCCATATTGCGGTGCTCAACGCCCAGGCCCAGCTCGCTAAGGCCCAGTCCGATCTGGCAAAGGCCAACAACGAGGCAAACCGCCGCCGCCATTTATCGCAAAACTACATTTCCGCAGAAGCTTTAGATACCGCAAACATCAACGTCAAGGCGATGCAGGCCAGCGTCGACGTGGCAGAAGCCACCCTGAAGCAGGCCCAGTGGCAGTTGACGCAAACGGTGGTGAAGGCTCCGGTAGACGGCTGGGTGACAAATCTCTCAACGCGTGTGGGCGACTATGCCACAACGGGAAAGCCGGTCTTTGCGCTGGTCGATAGCCACTCTTTCTACGTGGTTGGCTATTTTGAAGAGACCAAGCTACGCCACATTCGAGAAGGTGCCCCTGCCACCGTGACACTCTACAGCGGCTCGCAGACGTTACAGGGTCACGTATCCAGCATCGGTCGCGCCATTTACGACCAAAGCGTAGAGATAGATTCCGGCCTTGTGCCCGACATCAAGCCGAACGTACCGTGGGTGCGCCTGGCGCAGCGTATTCCGGTGCGGGTCGAATTTGACAAGCTGCCCGCCGACATTACGCTGGTCTCCGGCACCACCTGTACCGTCGCTATCGGTACCCATTAATGAACCTGCAGGCCTTTTCCTGGCGCAACACGCCGTGGCTTAAAGCGACGCGCCCCCAGTGGCGCTATGCGCTGCGAAACGGCATTGCGATGTGCGTGGCGTTAACCATCGCCTACTATCTGAATCTGGATCAGCCCTACTGGGCGATGACCTCGGCGGCGGTCGTCAGCTTCCCCACCGTCGGCGGCGTAATCAGCAAAAGCCTCGGGCGCGTAGCCGGCAGCCTGCTGGGCGCCACGGCGGCGCTGATTATCGCGGGGCATACCCTGAACGATCCGTGGCTGTTCTTGCTGAGCATGGCGGCCTGGCTGGGGTTTTGCACCTGGGCCTGCGCGCATTTTACCAACAACGTCGCCTACGCCTTTCAGTTGGCGGGCTACACCGCCGCGATTATCGCTTTTCCGGTGGTTAACGTGCTGGACACCACGGAGCTGTGGGATATCGCCCAGGCTCGCGTCTGTGAAGTGATCGTCGGTATCCTGAGCGGCGGGCTGATGATGATGATTCTGCCCAGCACGTCCGATGGGACGGCGCTTATCACCGCCCTCAGGACGATGCATACCCGCCTGCTTGAGCACGCCAGCCTGCTCTGGCAGCCGGATACCAATGACGACATCCGCCTGGCGCATGAAAAAGTCATCGCCCAGATCCTGACCATGAACCTTCTGCGCATCCAGGCCTTCTGGAGCCATTACCGCTTCCGTCGCCAGAACCGGCTGCTTAACTATCTGCTTCACCAGCAGCTGCGCATGACCAGCGCCATCTCCAGCCTGCGGCGCATGCTGCTCAGCTGGCCAACGCCTCCGGCGCAAACCCGAGAAGTGATCGATGCGCTCCTGGCCGCGCTCGCGCGCCCCGACGCGGACATTTATACCGTAGCGCGCATTATCGCCCCGCTCGCCCCTACGGACGAATACGACTACCGCCATCGCGCGTTCTGGCAGCGCCTGAACTATTTTTGCCGCCTGTATCTGCGCAGCAGCCGCTGGATAAAGGCCGTGGAAAACGCCACGCCGATTACGGAATTTGCGATCCCTGCCAGCCCTGCGCTCACGAGGCACACGGACTACATGGAGGCGTTGTGGAGCGGCTTTCGAACCTTCTGCGCGCTCACGCTCGTCGGCGCGTGGGCGATCGCCACGCAGTGGGAGGCAGGAAGCGCGGCGCTGACCCTGGCGGCCATCAGCTGCGTGCTCTACTCCGTCGCCGCGTCGCCGTTCAACTCCCTGACGCTGCTGCTGCGCACGCTGGTGCTGCTGTCGCTGTTCAGTTTCGTGGTAAAGTTTGGCCTGATGGTGCAGATTAGCGACCTCTGGCAGTTCCTGCTGTTTCTCTTTCCGCTTTTGACCACCATGCAGCTGCTAAAGCTGCAAATGCCGAAGCTGGCGGGGCTTTGGGGGCAGCTGATCGTCTTTATGGGCTCGTTTATCTCCGTCACCAACCCGCCGGTTTATGATTTCGCCGATTTCCTCAACGATAACCTGGCGAAAATCCTCGGCGTCGGGCTGGCGTGGCTGGCGTTTGCCGTCCTGCGCCCGGGGTCGGACGCCCGCAAGAGCCGCCGCCACATTCGCGAGCTGCGCCGGGGCTTTGTCGATCAGCTCAGTCGAAAGCCTCACCTGAGCGAAAACGAATATGAATCCCTGGTTTATCATCACGTTAGTCAGCTTAACACCAGCCAGGATTCCCTTTCCCGCCGCTGGCTGCTGCGCTGGGGCGTGGTGTTGCTGAACTGCTCGCACGTGGTGTGGCAGCTGCGCGCGTGGGAAACGCGCTCGGACCCGCTTTCGCAGGTGCGCGATATCTGTATTGCGTTGCTGAGGGACGTGATGAGCGAGCGCGGCGTTCAGCAGCGCCCGCTGAGCGTAACGCTTGCCAAACTGCAGCGAATTTGCGATAGCCTCGCGCGCCATCACCTTCCGGCCGCGCGGGATTTGGCGTCTATCGTATGGCGGCTGCACTGTTCGCTGTCGCAGCTGGAACAGGCTCCGCCACCGGGAACGATTGGGGATCAGATCACCCCGCAGGCGTAGCGCGCCCCGCCGCCGCCGAGCGGTTTAGGGCTATCGGACATGTTGTCGCCGCCGACGTGGATCATCAGCGCTTTGCCTTTGACCTCATCCAGCTTTTTCAGCCGCGGAGCTACGACCGGGTCCGTGGCTTTGCCATCGTTGTTCACCACCAGCACGGGCAGATCGCCAAGATGCCCCATTCCGTCAGGCCCTTCGTGCTTGCCCGAGTGCTGCGGATCGAGGTGACCACCCGCCGCTTCCGCGGCAGAGGCTTTACCCTCTTTCATTGCGGGCTGGCAACTGCCTTTTGCGTGAACGTGGAAGCCATGTTCGCCGGGCGGGAGTGCTTTCAGATTGGGCGCAAATTCCAGCCCCTTGTCGGTTTCGGTGATTTTTACCGTTCCGATGGACTGGCCGATACCCTGAGACGTGACGAGATTCATTTCCACTTCATCACTGGCCGCCTGCGCCCCTGCGCAAACAGCCAATGCAACCACAGCCAGAACAAAACGCTTCATGTGACCTCCCGGGTTATTTTTTAGCCTCTTAAGTGTATACCAGGGCCGAAGAATTCACCGGAAAGTCAGCGTTTTTCAGATTACGGAACGTCGTAGCCCAGCGCAGCCTTGCGGATGCGGAACCACTGCTGGCGGGTCATCTCCAGCGCTTCCGCGTTCAGCGCGGAGCGGACGCGCTCGATTTTGCCGGAGCCAATAATCGGCAGCGGCTTTGACGGCAGGCGAAGTATCCAGGCGTAAACCACCTGCTCGATGCTCTCGGCATTCAGCTCGCGGGCGACGGCCTCCAGCTCATCGCGCAGCGGCTGGAACTCATCGTCATTGAACAGACGGCCGCCGCCGAGGCAAGACCACGCCATCGGACGAACGCGCAGCTGCTGAAGCTGATCGAGCGTGCCGTCCAGCAGCAGCGGCTGGTGAACCGGAGAGATTTCGACCTGGTTCGTCGCCAGCGTAAACGGCAGACGGGACTGGAGGAGCGCGAACTGCGCTGGCGTAAAGTTCGACACGCCGAAGTGGCGGACCTTGCCGCTCTGGTGCAGCTCAAGAAACGCCTGCGCAACGTCATCCGCATCCATCAGCGGGTCCGGGCGGTGAATCAGCAGCAGATCGATACGGTCGGTTGCCAGGTTCACCAGCGACCGTTCGGCGCTTTCAATAATATGCTTGCGGTCGGTAATGTAGTGCCCGAGCGCGTTTTCAGGCTTTGCCGTGGTGGCGATACCACACTTCGTCACGATCTCCATACGCTCGCGCAGCGCAGGTGCCAGCTTGAGGGCTTCACCGAAGGCCGCCTCGCACTGGTAGCCGCCATAGATATCGGCGTGGTCGACCGTCGTAATGCCTAAGTCGAGGTGTTCTTCAATAAAGCTGGCAAGCTGTTGGGCGGACATATTCCAGTCCATCAAACGCCAGTAGCCCATCACAAAACGTGAAAATTCCGGGCCCTGTGGGGCAAGGGTAATACGCTGAACCATAACATTTTCCTCAAGGAAGTCATGCCCTGAGTATACGCAATTAGCGGATTAAAACAGTGAGGGTTGCTGAGGTTCTTCGGGTTGATCGGCTTTGTTTGCGCGTAATTTGCGCAAAAGGCGCTGTCGGCAGAGGCGAAGCACCTCCTGCTTTTGCGTGTCGCTAAAGTTTTGCCAGTTAAAACGCTCGTCGCGGGTGCGCATGCATCCGCGGCAGTAGCCGCGCTCGTCCACCTGGCAAATACCCCGGCACGGGCTCTGGACGGGGAAAAATTCCAGCTGCTCTGCCACAAACACCTCCGAAACGCCAATATTCAACTACAGTGAAGACGCTAAATGCCCAGCATGCAAGAGGATTAGCACAGAATTATGGCATTAAGGTTTCACTAATCTTCCCTCCCTATACTTGCGCTATCACTATAAAGAATGGTTTTTTAATGATGTGGTTTGCTAAAAAGTTACAGTGTAACGATATAAAATTCACTCTGGGCTGCGCCCTCTTCTTTACGGCGCTTAACGCGCTTTTCATTCAACGCAGCTGGGCGATCATCGCGCCATCGCAGCTGCATGACGTCCTCTTCGCCGCCTCAGTGCCGCTGGTGCTGTTCTGCGGATGGGTGATTGTCTTCAGCCTGCTCAATATCCCGTATATCCGTAAGCCGCTGCTGATTGTGCTGACGATGGGATGTGCCGCAGCGACCTGGTTTATGTACGCCTACGGCGCGGTTATCGATCAGAACATGATGGTTAACGTCTTTGAGACTAACTCGCAGGAAGCCACCGCGCTGGTCACCCCACAGATGATTTTGTGGATTGTGGTTGCGGGTCTGGTGCCGTCGGTGGTGCTCGCGCTAACGCGTATTCGTACCGGTAAATGGTGGTACGTACTGCTTACACGCGTTGCCGCGATACTGGGCGCGCTGCTGGTGATTATCCTCGTTGCCTCCGTATTCTATAAAGACTACGCGTCGCTGTTTCGCAACAATAAGGCCATCGTCAAAATGGTGACCCCGGCGAACTACGTAAGCGCCCTCATGAAATACAGCAAAACCCGCTGGTTTGCTGGCGATCAAACGCTGGTGCGCATTGGGGAAGATGCCCACAAAGGCCCGCTGATTGCGGGTCAGCAGAAGAAAACCGTGCTGGTACTGGTGGTGGGTGAAGCATCACGCGCGGCGAACTATTCGCTGAACGGCTACGGGCGCGAAACGAACCCGCAGCTGAAAAAACAGAACGTGATTAACTTCCCTAAGGCAACCTCCTGCGGCACCGAAACGGCCGTTTCCGTTCCATGCATGTTCTCCGGGATGACGCGCCAGCATTACGATGCCGATCTGGCGCGTCACCAGGAAGGCCTGCTCGATGTGCTCAAGCACGCGGGCGTGAATCTTCTCTGGCGCGACAACGACGGTGGATGCAAGGGCGCCTGCGACCGCATCCCGCACACGGACATGACCCAGTGGAACCTGGATCAGTTCTGCAAGGATAAGTCGTGCATTGACGACGTGAATTTCTACCGGCTGGACAACGTGCTGGACGGGCTGAAGCAGGATACGGTTCTGGTCATTCACCTGATGGGGAGCCACGGCCCGGCCTACTACCGCCGCTACCCGGAGAGCTTCCGACAGTTCACGCCGACCTGCGATACCAATGAAATCCAGGACTGTAATCATCAGGCGCTGATGAATACCTATGACAACACGATTCTGTACACCGATAGCATGGTCAGCAAAACCATTGATACGCTGAAGGCGCGCCAGGGAAGCATGAACACCGCGCTGGTGTATCTATCCGATCACGGCGAATCGCTGGGGGAAAGCGGTATATACCTTCACGGCACGCCGTATATGCTGGCCCCGGAGCAGCAAACGCATATCCCGTTTATCTTCTGGCTGTCCCCGGACTATGCAAAAAACTTTGGCGTCAACGAGCAGTGCCTGCGCGACCGTGCAGCAAAAAGTGCGGTTTCACAGGACAATCTGTTCTCCACCGTTCTGGGAATGATGGACGTTAAAACAAGCGTTTATCAGCAGCAGCTGGATATTCTGGCGCAATGTCGATCATAACGGGCTTGAATTAGACCGAATGGTCTATTAGAGTGACGGCATGAGCAGAAATACAGAACACGATACGCGCGAACATTTACTGGAAACCGGCGAGCAGCTCTGCATGCATCGCGGGTTTACCGGCATGGGGCTGAGCGAGCTGCTAAAAACCGCTGAAGTGCCGAAGGGTTCGTTCTATCACTATTTTCGATCCAAAGAGGCCTTCGGCGTGGCGATGCTGGAGCGGCACTACGCTGACTATCATCAACGCCTGGCGGTTCACTTTGCCAGCGGTGAAGGCAACTACCGCGATCGCGTTCTGAACTACTATCAGGAGACGCTGACGCAGTTCTGTCGGCAGGGCATCATCAGCGGCTGCCTGACGGTCAAACTTTCTGCCGAAGTCTGCGATCTTTCAGAAGATATGCGGACCGCCATGGATAAAGGTGCCAGCGGCGTGATTGCCCTTCTGGCGCAGGCGCTGGATAAAGGCCGCGAGGAGAAAACGCTGAGCTTTACGGGCGACCCGCTAACCCAGGCGCAGGTTCTCTATTCGCTCTGGCTGGGCGCAAATCTTCAGGCCAAAATTTCTCGCAGTGCCGTGCCGCTGGAAAGCGCGCTGGCACATGTGAAAAGCAGTATCACAACGCCTCGCGTGTAGCAGGCGTTTTTATTTAACCCATTACTAGTCGACTGGTCTACTCAGGAGCTTTTATGTCCGCTGAAAAGTTATTTACCCCACTGAAAGTGGGCGCCGTTACCGCGCCAAACCGCGTATTTATGGCTCCCCTTACCCGCCTGCGCAGCATTGAGCCGGGTGACATCCCTACGCCTCTGATGGGTGAATATTATCGCCAGCGCGCAAGTTCGGGCCTGATTATCTCGGAAGCCACGCAGATTTCCGCTCAGGCGAAAGGCTACGCCGGCGCGCCGGGGCTGCACAGCCCGGAGCAAATTGCCGCGTGGAAGAAAATCACCGCGGGCGTTCACGCTGAAGAGGGCCGCATTGCGGTTCAGCTGTGGCATACCGGCCGTATCTCACACAGCAGCATCCAGCCCGGCGGCCAGGCACCGGTTTCCGCCTCTGCCCTGAGTGCGAATACCCGCACCTCCCTGCGCGATGAAAACGGCAACGCCATCCGCGTCGATACCTCGATGCCTCGCGCGCTGGAGCTGAACGAGATCCCTGGCATCGTGAACGATTTCCGCCAGGCGGTCGCCAACGCTCGCGAAGCCGGCTTCGACCTCGTCGAGCTGCACTCCGCTCACGGCTATTTGCTGCACCAGTTCCTGTCGCCTTCTTCTAACCACCGTACCGACCAGTACGGCGGCAGCGTTGAAAACCGCGCCCGCCTGGTGCTGGAAGTGGTTGACGCCGTGTGCCAGGAGTGGAGCCCGGATCGCATCGGGATCCGCGTCTCTCCGATCGGCTCTTTCCAGAACGTCGACAACGGCCCGAATGAAGAAGCAGACGCGCTGTACCTGATTGAAGAGCTGGCAAAACGCGGCATCGCCTACCTGCACATGTCCGAGCCGGACTGGGCTGGCGGCCAGCCCTATACCGAAAGCTTCCGTCAGAAAGTGCGCGAGCGCTTCCACGGCGTGATCATCGGTGCAGGTGCCTACACGCCTGAGAAAGCGGAAGACCTGATCGCGAAAGGCTTGATCGACGCCGTGGCGTTTGGCCGCGACTTCATCGCCAACCCGGACCTGGTTGCTCGCCTGCAGAAAAAAGCCGAGCTGAACCCGCAGCGTCCGGAAAGCTTCTACGGCGGCGGCGCGGAAGGCTACACCGACTACCCTTCTCTGTAATTCCTGCCAGAGTCATTGATAGCGGCGATATTTCGCCGCTATACTCAAACATCGTTTCTGTTAAAAAAGATAATCCATTCCATTGGTTAAGAGGAAATTATGCGCCTACTTCACACCATGCTGCGCGTTGGCGACCTGCAACGTTCAATCGAGTTTTACACCAGCGTGCTGGGCATGAAGCTGCTGCGTACCAGCGAAAACCCGGAATACAAATACTCGCTGGCGTTTGTGGGCTACGGCCCGGAAAGCGAGGAAGCGGTGATCGAACTGACCTACAACTGGGGTGTCGATAGCTACGAGCTGGGCACCGCGTACGGCCATATCGCGCTGGAAGTGGACAACGCGGCCGAAGCGTGCGAGCGCATCCGCAGCAACGGCGGCAACGTGACCCGCGAAGCCGGTCCGGTAAAGGGCGGCTCCACCGTAATTGCCTTCGTTGAAGATCCGGACGGTTACAAAATCGAGCTGATCGAAGCCAAAGACGCCGGTCGCGGTCTGGGCAACTGATCCCACAGGGCGCACTATGCGCCCTTAGTTTTACTGCATCCCCCGTCAAAATTTGCCATAATGCGCACTGCTTTTTTCCCCTTGTAAGAGACCCTGATGTCCGATAACGCTCAACTTACCGGTCTGTGCGACCGTTTTCGTGGTTTTTATCCCGTTGTCATTGACGTAGAAACAGCCGGATTTAACGCTAAAACCGATGCGCTGCTTGAGATTGCCGCCATCACGCTGAAGATGGATGAACAGGGCTGGCTTACACCGGACACCACGCTGCATTTTCACGTAGAGCCCTTTGAAGGCGCAAACCTGCAGCCGGAAGCGCTGGCGTTTAACGGTATCGATCCGAAAAACCCGCTGCGCGGCGCGGTGAGCGAATATGACGCGCTTCACGCCATCTTCAAAATGGTGCGCAAAGGCATGAAGGATAACGACTGCAGCCGCGCCATCATGGTGGCCCACAACGCGACCTTCGACCACAGCTTTACGATGGCCGCCGCCGAGCGCGCGTCATTGAAACGTAACCCCTTCCATCCGTTTGTGACCTTCGACACCGCCGCGCTGAGCGGGCTGGCGCTGGGACAGACGGTGTTGTCCAAGGCCTGCATTACGGCGGGCATTGAGTTTGACGGCACGCAGGCGCACTCGGCTCTCTATGACACTGAGCGCACCGCTGAGCTGTTCTGTGAGATAGTTAACCGCTGGAAGCGCCTGGGCGGCTGGCCGCTGCCGATGGGTGACAGCGAAGAATAAAAAAAAAGCGACCTTATCAGGTCGCTTTTTTATTTGAGCAGAAAATTATTCTGCGTCAGGCTCTTCGGTTTTGTACTTCGCCGCGGTCTCTTTGATCAGCTGCTGCAGTTCGCCACGCTGATACATTTCAATCAGGATGTCGCAGCCGCCAACCAGTTCACCGTCAATCCACAGCTGCGGGAATGTCGGCCAGTTGGCATATTTTGGCAGCTCGGCGCGGATATCCGGGTTTTGCAGGATATCAACGTAAGCAAAACGCTCACCACAGGCAGAAAGCGCCTGAACGGCCTGTGCGGAGAAACCACAGCTAGGCAGCTTTGGAGAACCTTTCATGTACAGGAGAATCGGGTTTTCAGCGATCTGGCGCTGAATTTTTTCAATAGTGGTGCTCATGTCTTGCTTCCTTAAACTTCTGTTACGGCATTCGTTTGATATTGTAGCGGTTCAAACGGGTATCGGAAAATAACATTTTTATCACGTCTATAGAGTTTAACGGTTGTCGCGATAAGTTGCATTGAAAATGAAGCTTAACCACAGGCAAGGTAAGGTTTTGCTGAGGGAGTGCGCGATCGGCAGTGTATTTGATGATTTTTTTTGCACTTGCTTACGAAACAGGAACGTTGATCGAAAAATGCTATTAACTTCTCGGCTTTATATAGATTAGAATCGACGGGTTTTGTAAATCATACGCGGGTATTATAGAAAGCCTGCATTTACCAGGGGACTGCCCAGTGGCGCGGATAAATAAAATCTCGATCACGCTCTGTGCTTTACTGTTTACCACTCTTTCTCTCACGCCAGCGGCGAAGGCCTCTGAACAGGCGCGGCATTCTGCCGTACAAAAAACGCATCTGGCGAAAAGCACTGAACGTAAGAAAAAAACCACCAGCAAGACGGCAAAGAAAAAAACCAGCACGCAAACCAAACATACCGCATCCAGTAAGACCAGCGTCAAATCCTCCAGAACGGCCCACGCAACGAAGCTTAAAGCACAAAAAACCGCCGCTAACCTCGCCACTGAAAAATGTACCGTTCGCAAAGGGCATAAAACCAAATGCTTTAAATCCGCGAAGCTTGCCGACGTGCATAAGGTTCGCATGCAGAAAGCGCAAAAAACGGCGATGAACAAGCTGATGGGGCAAATCGGCAAACCGTACCGCTGGGGGGGAACCTCTCCGCGCACCGGCTTCGACTGCAGCGGTCTGGTCTATTACGCCTACAAAGATTTGGTCAAGTTCCGCATTCCGCGTACGGCAAACGAGATGTACCATCTTCGCGACGCATCTCCGGTAAACCGGGGCGAACTGGAGAATGGCGATCTGGTCTTCTTCCGCACCCAGGGTCGCGGCACGGCCGACCACGTTGGCGTTTACGTCGGCAACGGTAAGTTTATCCAGTCCCCGCGCAGCGGTCAGGACATCCAGATTACCTCGCTCAGCGAAGATTATTGGGTACGCCACTACGTCGGCGCACGCCGCGTGATGACGCCGAAAACAATCCGCTAAACCCTGCCCTGCCGCTCTGGCGGCGGGGTAAGTTCCTCTTTTGCATACCCTTTCAATTTGCTACTCTATCCCTGTTGTCTGTAAGGTTATTGGCAACATCAAAACAATAAGGAGAGTAGCAATGTCGTTCGAATTACCTGCACTACCATATGCAAAAGACGCCTTGGCCCCGCACATTTCCGCGGAGACCCTGGAATACCACTACGGTAAACACCATCAGACCTACGTCACCAACCTCAACAACCTGATCAAAGGCACCGACTTTGAAGGCAAAACGCTGGAAGAGATCGTGCGCAGTTCAGAAGGCGGCATCTTCAATAACGCCGCGCAGGTGTGGAACCACAGCTTCTACTGGCACTGCCTGGCGCCGAACGCGGGCGGAGAGCCAACCGGCGAGCTGGCGAATGCCATCAATGCGTCGTTTGGCAGCTTCGCAGAGTTCAAAGCGAAGTTTACCGATGCCGCAGTGAAAAACTTCGGTTCCGGCTGGACCTGGCTGGTAAAAGAGGCCGATGGCAAGCTGGCTATCGTTTCCACCTCGAACGCTGGTACGCCGCTGACCGGCAGCGCAACGCCGCTGATGACCGTGGACGTGTGGGAGCACGCGTACTATATCGATTACCGTAACGCCCGTCCGAACTACCTGGAGCACTTCTGGGCGCTGGTGAACTGGGAGTTTGTGGCGAAGAACTTCGCCGCGTAAGAGACACGCAGAAGGGTTCGCCCTTCTGCGTTTTTGTTTAGTCTACCGCGCAGGCCGTTTCCGACTGTTTACGACCGGACATCAGCACCAGCAGCAGCCCCAGGGCCGCGACGATCGCGCCCATCACCGGCACAAATCCATATCCCAGCCCGCCTGAAATCACCGCACCACCGGCAGCCGCGCCCAGCGCATTCCCCAGATTAAACGCCCCGATATTCACCGAAGAAGAGAGCCCCGGCGCCTCGTGCGCAACGCGCATCACTCGCATTTGCAGCGGCGGAACGACCGCAAAGGTGGCGGCGCCCCAAACGACCATCGCTACGGCGGCTCCCACCTGGCTTTGCGCGAGCCACGGTATGGCCACCATGATGGCAATCAGCAGGGTCAAAAAGCCCTTCAGGGTTGCGCTAACCGAACGATCGGCGAGCTTGCCGCCGAGATAGTTGCCGATGGAAAAGCCCACGCCAATCAATACCAGCATCGCCGTAACGAACGCTGGCGTCGCGCGGGTGATCTCGTGCAGGACGGGAGCAATATAGGTGTAAAGCGTGAACATGGCGCCCGCGCCCAGCACCGTCGTCAGAAGCGCGGAAAGCACCTGCGGGCGAACCAATACCGACAGCTCTTTGCGCACGTCCGGCCTTTCGCCCGCCCCGCCCTTCGGCAGCGAGAAGAACAGCGCCACCATGGCGATCACGCCCAGTCCGGCCGTGGCCAGGAACGACATCCGCCAGCCAATCGCTTCGCCGAGCCACGTCGCAGCCGGTACGCCGCCAATATTCGCAATCGTCAGCCCCATGAACATGGTGGCGACCGCGCTGGCCTGCTTGTGCTTGGGTACAACGCTTGCGGCAACAACCGAGCCCAGGCCGAAGAACGCGCCGTGGTTGAGGCTCGTGAGAATGCGCGACAGCATCAGCGTGGTGTAATCGGGCGAAATGGCCGAGAGCACGTTGCCGAGGGTGAAGATAGCCATCAGGAAAATCAGCGCGTTGCGGCGTCCGCGATGGGAAAGCAGCAGCGTCATCAGCGGAGCCCCGACCATCACGCCGATCGCATAGGCGCTGATCAGCATCCCCGCCGCCGGGATCGAGACATCTACGCCCCTGGCGATAACGGGTAACAGCCCCATTGGGGAAAATTCAGTGGTGCCGATCCCAAACGCGCCAATGGCGAGGGCCAGCAGGGGGAAATTGATTTTCATGCATTAACTCCGGATGCCGCGACGTACCACGACGCAGAACAAAGAAGCCAAAAGCATGACATCAATCACAAAAAATGAGAAGTTAACAATTTGGCAAAAGATATTTGCCGGAGACGTAACAATCAGGAAGGTTACAGGAGGGAGAAGAATCTCCCCCCGTCAAAATCAGTGCAGTGCAGCCGTCAGCCCACCGGCAACAATCAGCGCCAGAACAATAACGGTGGTCATCAGCGAAAACTTAAGATCGGTACTCATCAATTTTTCTCCTTTTAATCCCCACACGGAAAGTGAGCTTGCTCATTTTTACACAGTTTACGTCAAAAATCTTCCCGGATTTAAAATGATAACCACTTTTGCTCTTCCCCTTTTCCTCAAGATAGGACAAAATTCCACGCTAAATTTATTAGCGTACCGGCCATTGACCCCCTCCTGACGTCCTGTGTCGTTTTCCCGGCGTGTCGCAATTCAAAATTGCGTAATAAGGGTGAGAGAAGGCAAACGTTTACCTCCCCATTTTTCAGGGCATTAGGATAGGGTCTGGAGTGACATTTAATGGCAACAATTAAAGACGTAGCAAAACGCGCAAACGTTTCCACTACAACCGTATCACATGTTATTAACAAAACCCGCTTCGTGGCGGAAGAGACGCGCAACGCCGTCTGGGCTGCAATCAAAGAACTGCACTACTCACCGAGTGCGGTTGCGCGCAGCCTGAAGGTTAATCACACCAAGTCTATCGGCCTGCTGGCGACCAGCAGCGAAGCGGCCTACTTTGCCGAAATTATTGAAGCCGTTGAGAAAAACTGCTTCCAGAAAGGCTATACCCTGATTCTGGGCAACGCGTGGAACAACATTGAAAAGCAGCGCGCCTATCTGTCGATGATGGCGCAAAAGCGTGTCGATGGCCTGCTGGTCATGTGCTCTGAATACCCTGAGTCCGTTCTCTCCATGCTGGAGGAGTATCGCCACATTCCGATGGTGGTTATGGACTGGGGCGAGGCGCGCGCCGATTTCACCGACTCGGTCATCGATAACGCTTTTGAAGGCGGCTACATGGCCGGCCGCTATTTGATCGAGCGCGGACACCGCGATATCGGCGTCATCCCTGGCCCGCTGGAGCGCAACACCGGCGCGGGTCGTCTGGCCGGGTTCATGAAGGCGATGGAAGAGGCGCTGATCAGCGTGCCGGAAAACTGGATTGTTCAGGGCGACTTTGAGCCGGAGTCCGGCTACCGCGCGATGCAGCAGATCGTGTCGCAGCAGCACCGCCCTACCGCCGTCTTCTGCGGCGGCGACATCATGGCGATGGGCGCGCTCTGTGCGGCAGACGAGCTCGGCCTTCGCGTGCCTCAGGATATTTCGGTGATCGGGTATGACAACGTGCGCAACGCGCGCTTTTTCACCCCGGCGCTGACGACCATTCACCAGCCGAAAGATTCGCTGGGCGAAACGGCCTTCAACATGCTGATGGACAGGATTGTCAGCAAGCGCGAAGAGTCGCAGTCCATTGAGGTTCACCCTCGCCTGATTGAGCGTCGCTCCGTTGCGGACGGTCCTTTCCGCGACTACCGCCGTTAATCCTCTCCGGGGCCAGCTACGCTGGCTCCCGTAGCCACTCCCTGTTCAGCGTTTCGCTATCTCCCAGATACTCCAGCAGCCAGGCCATTGCGGGCGACACGTCATTTTGCTGCCAGGTCAGGCAGCAGGCCGCGTCCGGGAACGGATTTTCCAGCGTCAGGGCAACCCATTCACCGGCATCAATACGCGGACGCGCAAAGTGGACGGGCACCATACCTACGCACAGCCCCGCGCTCAGGCAGGTTGCTGAAGAGTCCCAGTCGGGCGCCACCACGCGCCGCTGGTTGTCCAGCAGCCAGGTGATACGCTTGGGCAGCGACCGCGACGTATCTTCCAGCACCAGCGACGGACAGTTGCGCAACGCGTCATCGCTCAGCGGTCCTTCCATCGCCGCCAGCGGATGATGGCGCGCAACAACGCAGGTCCAGCTCAGCATGCCCATGTCCCGAAAAGCGTAGCGCCCGCCCACGGGGATCGCCTGGGTCGCGCCGATAGCCATCTCTACCCTGCCGTCCGCCAGCGCGTCCCACACGCCGTTGAACACCTCCTGCGACACCCGCAGCTCGACGTCCGAGAAGTGACGGTAGAAATCAACGATCATCTGCCGCGTGCGCTCCGGCCGGACGATATTATCGACGGCGATGGAGAGATGCCCGCGCCAGCCGTTGGCAATCTGCTGGCACTGCTCGCGGGTGATCTGCATTTTTTTGATAACAGAACGTCCTTCTTTCAAAAACCATGCCCCGGCCGGGGTTAATATCACATCGCGATGGCGCCGTTCAAACAGCGGAACGGCGAGCCATTCCTCCAGCTGCCGCACGGTATAGCTTACCGCCGAGGGAACGCGGTGCAGCTCCTGCGCGGCACCGCTGAAGCTGCCGTTGCGCGCAACGGCATCGACCACTTCAAGAGAATAATCTGACCACATTTTCTGCCTGCAAAATTTTTGAATGCAACCGCCAAATATTAGCGTTTCACAAGCCGCTTTGCACTCCCTACACTCTGCGCCAATATATCCCTGCCTCCTTGAGGAGAAAAACGAGTGCAACCCAGGAAAGGATTTTTAGTCTGGCTCGGCGGCCTGAGCGTGCTGGGCTTTTTAGCGACCGACATGTATTTGCCCGCCTTTGCCGCCATGCAGGAAGATTTGCAAACCCCTGCCGCCGCCATCAGCGCGAGCCTGAGCCTGTTTCTTGCCGGCTTTGCCTTCGCACAGCTGCTGTGGGGGCCGCTCTCCGATCGCTTTGGCCGCAAGCCGGTTCTGCTGCTGGGGCTGGCCATTTTTGCCGTCGGCTGTCTGGGCATGCTGTGGGTACGCGATGCCACCTGGCTGCTGGTGCTGCGCTTTATTCAGGCGGTGGGCGTATGCGCCGCGGCGGTCACCTGGCAGGCGCTGGTGACCGATTACTACCCGGCGTCGCGCACCAACCGAATTTTTGCCACCATCATGCCGCTGGTTGGCCTTTCTCCGGCCCTTGCCCCGCTGCTGGGCAGCTGGATCCTCGCGCATTTTGACTGGCAGGCGATTTTTGCCACGCTGTTTGCGATTACCCTGGTCCTGATGCTGCCCGCGTTCGCGCTCAAGCCCGCGCATAAAAAAGTGGAGCATGCTGACGCGAAGCCGATCACCTTCATCTCGTTGCTTAAGACCAGGGCCTACCGCGGCAACGTCCTGATTTACGCCGCCTGCTCCGCCAGCTTCTTCGCGTGGCTAACCGGCTCGCCGTTTATTCTGCACGATATGGGCTACAGCCCGGCAGCGATCGGCCTGAGCTATGTCCCGCAGACCATCGCTTTCCTGGTCGGCGGCTACGGCTGTCGCGCCGCGCTGCAAAAGTGGGAAGGCCAGCAGATGCTGCCGTGGCTGCTGGTGCTGTACGCGCTTAGCGTCGTTGGGACCTGGGCGGTAGGCTTTATTCCGGGCGCGGGACTGGCAGAAATTTTGATCCCGTTCTGCGTGATGGCGGTTGCTAACGGCGCTATTTACCCTATCGTGGTGGCTCAGGCCTTACGGCCTTTCCCTCACGCAACGGGTCGCGCTGCCGCATTGCAAAACACCCTTCAGCTCGGCCTGTGCTTCCTGGCAAGCCTTGTGGTCTCAGCGCTGATCGCCACGCCGCTGATGACGACCACCAGCGTGATGCTGGCAACGGTTCTCCTGGCTGCCCTTGGCTACCGGATGCAATCTTCTGCGCAAGCCGCTGAGGAAAGCCGCAGCGAAGCCGATCGCTCGCATGCCTAATCGCGGCTGATATTATGTTACGTTTCAGTGATTAGGTTGCTAAGAATTTTATATTGAATCAGCCATTTTTGAGGCCTATACTAAATTTGGTTCAATAAATACGATAAATATTAAGCGTTAACGGGAGCCGGAGTGCTCCCGTTTTACCATGGAAGGCTTTTCGGCAAGGGTTATCTCCCTTCCTCTGTTCTACGTCGGATACTAGCCTCGCGGGATTATCCGTGAGATTTCTCACAAACCATAAAAAGCGTCTACGCTGTTTGAAGGTTCTGATCACAGCAAGGTGATGGAGAAGCTATGAGTTCATCGTGTATAGAAGAAGTCAGCGTTCCGGACGACAACTGGTCCCGGATCGTCAGTGAACTGTTGGGTCGAGCCGGCATCACGATTAACGGACCGTCTCCTGCGGATCCGCAGGTTAAACATCCCGATTTTTTTAAACGCGTGCTGCAGGAAGGTTCCCTCGGCCTGGGCGAAAGCTATATGGACGGCTGGTGGGAGTGCGAGCGTCTGGACATGTTCTTCACCAGCGTGCTGCGCGCGGGGCTGGAGAAACAGCTTCCCCGCCATCTAAAAGACACGCTGCGCATCGCCTCCGCGCGCCTGTTCAACCTGCAAAGCAAAAAGCGCGCGTGGATCGTCGGTAAAGAGCATTACGACCTCGGCAACGATCTTTTCAGCCGCATGCTGGACCCGCTGATGCAATATTCCTGCGCATACTGGAAACAAGCCACCACGCTGGAAGAAGCGCAGCAGGACAAGCTGCGCCTGATCTGCGAAAAGCTGCAGCTCAAGCCCGGCATGCGCGTGCTGGATATTGGCTGCGGCTGGGGCGGGCTGGCCTGGTTTATGGCGAAACACTACGGCGTGAGCGTCGTGGGCGTGACCATTTCTGCCGAACAGCAGAAGATGGCGCAGGAACGGTGCCAGGATCTGGACGTGGATATTCGCCTGCAGGACTATCGCGACCTCAACGAGCAGTTCGATCGCATCGTCTCCGTCGGGATGTTCGAGCACGTGGGGCCGAAAAATTACGATACGTATTTCACGGTTGCTAACCGTAATTTAAAACCGGACGGTATTTTCCTGCTGCACACCATCGGCTCAAAGCAGACCGACAATAACGTCGACCCGTGGATCAATAAGTACATTTTCCCGAACGGCTGTTTGCCGTCGGTCCGCCATATTGCGAATGCCAGCGAGCCTCACTTCATCGTGGAAGACTGGCATAACTTCGGTGCGGACTACGACACCACGCTGATGGCCTGGCACGCGCGCTTCCTGGCCGCGTGGCCGGAAATTGCAGATAACTATTCCGAACGCTTCAAACGCATGTTTACCTATTATCTGAACGCCTGCGCGGGCGCTTTCCGCGCGCGCGATATTCAGCTCTGGCAGGTAGTGTTTAGCCGCGGAATTGAGAACGGTCTGCGCGTCGCACGCTAAATAAATAACCCCGGCAAGCCGGGGTTATTTTTATTCTTCTTCTACCGCTTTTATTATCGCCGCCTCTTTTGCGGCCAGCACGCGCTCAACGGTATCCACCACCGCCTGGGTTTGCGGATCGATTTCGATATTTACCCGATGCCCCAGTTTTTTAGCGCCCAGCGTCGTGCGCTGCAGCGTTTCGGGAATGAGATGCACGCAAAAACGCGTCGGCGTCACTTCACCGACCGTCAGGCTAATCCCATCGATGCCAATAAATCCCTTATACAGGATGTATTTCATTAATGCCGGATCCTGCATCTTAAACCAGATTTGGCGGTTATTTTCCGAGGTTACAATCTTCGCCACTTCGGCCGTGGACATGATGTGGCCGGACATCAAATGCCCGCCGATCTCATCGCTGAACTTCGCCGCGCGCTCAACGTTGACAACGTCACCCACCGCCAGCTCGCCCAGGTTGGTGATGCGCAGCGTTTCTTTCATGAGGTCAAAGCTAATCTGGTTACCGTTAATTTCGGTCACCGTCAGGCAACAGCCGTTATGCGCAATCGAGGCGCCGGTTTCGATGCCGTCCAGCATATATTCCGGAAGCTCTACAACGTGGGTACGAAAATTAGGTTTTTCATCGATAGACACCACTTTCGCCGTGCCCTGCACAATACCAGTAAACATGCCTATAGCTCCTGTTCATTCCTTACGGTGATGGCACCGTTTAATCCCACCACAATAACAGTTGGAAAAAGAGGTTGCCAGCGGAGCGCATTTTCTGGCGATTTTTTCACTAGATAATTAGTTAAACCCCGCTACAATAGCTGGCATCTCCCTTCATTTTCTTCTTGCTGCCTGTTTCGGCGGCTTTTTTGTCTCTCAAATAACAACAATACAAAGGTGTTCACGTGCAGAAGTACATGATTGAAGCGCGTCAATTATTGGCACTGGCGATACCCGTGATCGTCGCGCAGGTCGCTCAGACCGCAATGGGATTTGTCGATACGGTGATGGCCGGCGGCTACAGCGCCACCGACATGGCCGCCGTCGCGATTGGTACCTCTATCTGGCTTCCGGCGATCCTGTTCGGTCACGGCCTGCTGCTGGCCCTTACGCCGGTCATCGCGCAGCTTAACGGTTCCGGACGTCGCGACCGCATTGCCCATCAGGTACGCCAGGGCTTTTGGCTCGCGGGTTTTGTTTCGATCCTGATCATGGTCGTGCTGTGGAACGCGGGCCACATCATCCGCGCGATGCACAACATCGATCCTGCCCTTGCCGACAAGGCCGTCGGCTATCTCCGCGCGCTTCTCTGGGGCGCGCCGGGCTACCTCTTTTTCCAGGTCGCGCGTAACCAGTGCGAGGGGCTGGCGAAAACCAAGCCGGGCATGGTGATGGGCTTTATCGGCCTGCTGGTCAACATTCCGGTGAACTACGTCTTTATCTACGGCCACTTCGGCATGCCGGAGCTGGGCGGCGTGGGCTGTGGCGTAGCCACCGCGGCGGTTTACTGGGTGATGTTCTTCAGCATGATCACCTTCGTGAAGCGCGCGCGCGCCATGCGCGATATTCGCAACGCGACGAGATTCAGCACGCCGGACTGGAACGTGGTCACGCGGCTAATTCAGCTCGGCCTGCCGATTGCGCTGGCGCTGTTTTTTGAAGTGACGCTATTTGCCGTTGTGGCGCTGCTGGTCTCCCCGCTGGGTATCATCGACGTGGCCGGGCACCAGATTGCGCTCAACTTCAGCTCGCTGATGTTCGTTCTGCCGATGTCGCTGGCCGCTGCGGTGACGATTCGCGTCGGCTACCGTCTGGGGCAAGGCTCCACGCTGGATGCGCAAACCGCCGCGCGGACCGGGCTGGGTGTGGGCGTGTGTATGGCCGTCTGCACGGCGCTGTTCACCATCACGCTGCGCGAGCAAATCGCCCTGCTCTACAACGACAATCCGCAGGTGGTGATGCTGGCGTCTCACCTGATGCTGCTGGCGGCGGTTTACCAGATATCGGACTCTATCCAGGTTATCGGCAGCGGCGTGCTGCGCGGGTATAAAGATACGCGCTCCATTTTCTTTATCACCTTTATTGCCTACTGGGTGCTCGGCCTGCCGACGGGCTACGTGCTGGCGCTGACCGATCTGGTGGTTGACCGCATGGGCCCGGCCGGATTCTGGATGGGCTTTATCATCGGCCTGACCTCGGCGGCCATCATGATGATGCTGCGGATGCGCTTCCTGCAGCGCCAGCCGTCCACGGTGATTTTGCAGCGCGCTGCGCGTTAATCAGGCAGTAGCCGCCCGCTGGCGGCTACTTTCTCTTCACTTTGCGCGGTAATGAAGCAATCGCGTGAAATCAGAGAGAAAATTGCATTTTCCCTCTTGCCTCAACCGGGCAGTGCCGCTAATATTCGTCCCCGTTGTCACCGACAACACGTTGCGTTCATAGCTCAGTTGGTTAGAGCACCACCTTGACATGGTGGGGGTCGTTGGTTCGAGTCCAATTGAACGCACCATTCTGCGTCTGTAGCTCAGTTGGTTAGAGCACCACCTTGACATGGTGGGGGTCGATGGTTCGAGTCCATTCAGACGCACCATTCCTTTATCTCTCGTAATCCCTTAATTTTTAATCTGAACACCTGATATGCCTTCGGCTTAGCATGTTGCGTCTGGTTAAAGAATCTTCCCTTTTATTTTCAATACCAGTCCAGGCTCATTCAGCGTTAGCCAGCACTTTTACGTACCTTCTGCAGGTGTGGGAAAGGTATTCGTCCAGTTTTTTTGACAATCTTCCTGGCGAGTGGGCAGGCCAACCCGCCACGCTTTGCACCATGCAGCCCACCTGCGGACAAAGCCTGCTGGTGGAGAAAAATGGCGATGTTTACAGCTGCGATCACTTTGTCTCTCCGGAATACAAACTGGGCAATCTGACCCGGGACGCAATGGCTGAACTACCGACTCGCCGTTTCAGCGGCAGTTTGGCCAGCAGAAGGCCCGACTATCCGCTGCCCGCAAACCGCCATCAACCTCTGAACGAACCGGGCAGACCTGCGGCCCATCAGGAGTACCAGAATGCGCGGGCAGCAATGTAGGGGCAGTTTCCGGACGAAGACCGCCGCTGGCGCAAGTTACTGGATTATTATTTCAACTGTATTCGCGACAATGACCAGCATCTTGAGGCCATTGTCAACGAACTGGATAACCTGTCATTAACCGATAAGACGATTATTGTGTTTACCGCTGACCACGGGGAATTAGGCGGTTCGCGCCAGATGCATGGCAAAGGCTCCTCGATTTATAAAGAACAAATACATGTGCCCATGATTATTCGTCATCCGGCTTATCCGGGGAATGTCCGCTGTAACAGCGTCACCAGCCATCTGGATTTAGTGCCCACGCTGGTTGGCCTGACAGGCGCTGTTAAATCAAAACGGGATAAGGTTCTGGCGGGTAGAAAAGGTCGCGACATGAGCACATTGCTGGCCCAGCCGGAAAAACATCGGGAACTGCTGATGAAAATGAATGACAAGCTGAATCAGCTCATCGCCGACGAAATCGGTCATGATGACGGCAGCTATATACCACCATTTAATGGCAGCCGCTGGGATTTAACGGCTGCAGAAATTTATCAGTATATGCGGGATTAACATCATACCGCCTCCTCATTTTCAAACGGGGAGGCCGTGCCTGAAAGATCTTATATTTCCGACAGGCGCGGAAGCTTGCGGGAGTCCGAATCGGCGCAGCAGTCGCTTGGGTGATAGGCAGCGCGGTCGGTTAACTGGATACTGAAAAGCACAACGGGCCGTTAAGCCCGTTGTCTGTTGCATCACCGCAGTTCTCTTACCCTCGCCCGCTCGGCCTGCTTTCGGTAGTGGTCGTATCGCTCCCGGAACCATGCTTGCTGTTCATCACTCATATTGCCGGTTACGGCAGCAACATCTATCGGCTGACCCAGAGCGTGCATCCGGGCAAAACTGTGCGCCAGAAAATCAAAGTTCTTTAGTGCATGTAATTCTTGTTGGTTCATCGCATATACCTCCAGTCATAGTATTTGCTGTTCAAGGTCATATGCTTTTCTGATTTCAGTATCTGCCTGGGAAAGATCGTTTTTTGAGCGATGCGTGCGTAATTGACTGCCTGAGTTCACATTTTGGAATGCGAACACCCTCAGCTCTCAGTAAGGATGTTGGCTGCTCATTTACAGGATAAACACCCTGGTGATAAAGAGGACTCGCTCTCTTCTTTTTCGAACGGACGAAAAACGCGCCCGATTCGGTTTCCAGCTCCGGGCTGGTGTCATCACCCACCTCGCGGTAAGGCGCTGCGTAGTGGAATGCTCTCCGGTGATGACCGCGTCACGCTGACCGCCGCATCCATCGGCGTGGCGGCGGTGCGATAGTTGTAATCCCGCGTAGCGACCGTGCCCGTGACAACCCTGTGCCAGGTCCGCACGTCCCACACCGATTCCGCCTCGCCGTCGAACAGGCCCGATGGCTCGCTGTACGGCAGATGCACATCAAACTGGTAGTGAAGCTGGCTGTCGGCGAAGATGTAGGTATCCAGCTCGCGGCTGTTGTCCATCTCCGTGCGCCAGAAAATGCCCACCTCAGACAGAATGCGCTGGATAAATTCGAGGTCCGTTTCCCGCCACTGAGTGATAATTTCACGCGCCGGGTAGGTGCACTCCAGCCGGAACTCAAAATCAGGCCCCTCCAGCCCGTGGCCGCGCAGCACCTGCTCCACCACCTCCGGCAAGGACTGGGCTTCTTTATGAGTGCTTTAACAATCAATTGCGAAGAAGTTAACCGCATTCAGGAATATGCCATCCGTCCCATCCATCACTTGTAGGATATATTGCGTTCTGCCCATGCCACTCCGGTGCTACCAAATCAGAAAATTGTGATTGCCAAAAATACCACGCAGAGCTTTTAATTTTTTTCCATTCTGGTCATATACATTAAAAAATGATTGATTAGAAAACAATCTCAACACGCTTCCAATTCCACCATACGGACGATAATCAGGAATATAAGTAACTAACTCACAGTTCTTATCACGATTCCATATTGAATCATTCTTTATTGCGTTTCTATAAGCCATGATTTTAATTGCCATTAAAAACATAAAAAGCAATGTGATCGAGATGAAAAACAAAACAAATATTTTTTTATAGCGTTACTCATTTATATTCCCCTTTTTCCAGAAAGCATATTCCTCCATATCAATGTTATTTAAATG
>NZ_JBGKEB010000011.1:0-163437 GCF_041399425.1 Enterobacter sp. KBR-315C3_2022 | reverse complement strand
TAGCGCGGTGGTCCCACCTGACCCCATGCCGAACTCAGAAGTGAAACGCCGTAGCGCCGATGGTAGTGTGGGGTCTCCCCATGTGAGAGTAGGGAACTGCCAGGCATCAAACAAGTGAAGAGGCCATCCGAAAGGATGGCCTTTTTGCGTTTTTGGCCCCTCCTCCTTTCCATAAACTGATCACCTATTCGCCCGTATATACGGTAAACTATCCCGGTTTTTGCATCAGGATAGCGTCTATGAACCACTCCCTTAAGCCCTGGAATACCTTTGGCATTCAACGGAATGCTAATGAAATTGTACGTGTCGATAATGCTCAGCAACTGCTGGATGCATGGCAAAGCGCAACAGAAAAAGACGAACCTGTCCTGATCCTCGGCGAGGGAAGTAATGTCCTGTTTCTCGATGATTTTGCGGGGACGGTCATCGTCAACCGCATCATGGGAATCGATGTTGAAGAGCGCGCTGACAGCTGGCATCTGCACGTGGGGGCCGGGGAAAACTGGCACCATCTTGTGCAGTACACCCTGGAAAAAGGAATGGCAGGGCTGGAAAACCTCGCCCTCATTCCGGGTTGCGCGGGATCGTCTCCAATTCAAAATATCGGTGCCTATGGCATCGAACTAAAACACGTCTGCGAATACGTTGACTGCATTGAGTTAGCAACGGGAAGCGCCCGGCGCTTAACCGCTGAGCAGTGCCGTTTCGGCTATCGTGACAGCATTTTCAAGCACGAATATCAGGATCGCTACGTTATTGTGGCCGTCGGCCTGCGCCTCGCGAAACAATGGAAGCCGATTCTGACGTACGGCGATTTAGCCCGCCTCGATTCGGCAACGGTCACTCCTCATGAAGTATTTGACTCGGTTTGCCACATGCGAATGACCAAACTTCCCGATCCGAAAGTGAACGGTAATGCAGGAAGTTTCTTCAAAAACCCGGTGATCAGCGGCGAAGATGCAAAAGCGTTTCTTGCTGGCTGGCCTTCGGCTCCGCATTATCCACAGGCCGATGGCAGCGTGAAGCTGGCGGCAGGCTGGCTCATCGATCGATGCGAATTAAAAGGCACCACGGTGGGGGGCGCTGCCGTGCACCGCCAGCAGGCGCTGGTGCTGATCAACCAAAACGATGCGACCAGCGAGGATGTTGTCCAGCTGGCCCATCATGTCCGTCAGCGCGTTGGCGAAAAATTTAACGTCTGGCTTGAACCTGAAGTGCGCTTCATCGGACGCACGGGTGAAATCAATGCCGTGGAGGTCATCGCATGAAGGACAATACTGTCCCCCTGACGCTCATCGGTATCCTTGCGGACGGTGAGTTTCATTCCGGTGAACAGCTTGGCGAACAATTGGGTATGAGTCGTGCCGCGATCAACAAGCACATTCAAACCCTCCGGGACTGGGGCGTAGACGTCTTTACGGTCCCCGGGAAAGGATACAGCCTGCCGGAGCCTATTCAGCTGCTGAATGAAGCGCTTATCCGCAGCCAGATAGGCCAGGGAACGGTTGCCGTACTGCCCGTCATAGACTCAACCAACCAGTATCTTCTTGATCGTCTGGCCGAGCTGGAATCTGGTGATGCCTGCGTTGCTGAATATCAGCAGGCCGGGCGCGGTCGCCGCGGGCGCAAATGGTTCTCTCCGTTTGGTGCCAACCTCTATCTTTCCATGTTCTGGCGCCTGGAACAGGGTCCGGCTGCGGCCATTGGGCTGAGTCTGGTGATCGGTATCATCATGGCGGAAGTGCTGCAGGATCTGGGAGCACAAGACGTTCGGGTCAAATGGCCCAACGATCTCTATCTGAAGGATCGCAAGCTGGCGGGTATCCTGGTCGAACTGACGGGGAAAACGGGCGATGCTGCTCAGATCGTGATTGGCGCTGGCCTCAACATGGTGATGCGTAACGTGCAGAGCGAGGTGGTCAATCAGGCCTGGACGAACCTGCAGGAGGCCGGGGTTAAAATAGACCGTAACACCCTCGCCGTGCGGCTGATTAAAGAGCTGCGTACGGCGCTCACCCTCTTTGAGCAAGAGGGGCTGGCACCGTTCCTTTCGCGCTGGAAAAAACTGGATAACTTTATTAACCGGCCGGTGAAGCTGCTGATTGGTGAAAAAGAGGTCTATGGAACGTCGCGCGGAATTGACGCACAAGGTGCCCTGCTGCTTGAGCAGGATGGGGTGATTAAGCCCTGGGTTGGCGGAGAGATTTCGCTGCGAAGTGCGGAATAAAAAAGGGAGCCATCGGCTCCCTTTTTGCTGGTTTACATTCACTGCGGATATGGCACCCAGTCCCCGCCGTTCAGACGAACGTAAGGTTTTTTCTGATACTGAATCACCACCGCATTTGCGTTCTCAGAGACCTCTGCCGTCTGCGGCAGGCCGCTGGTGAGCTGATCCCAGTTCACGGTATCTTCCACGAAAAGCTTCCCGTCTACCGCGCGTGCGACCAGCTCTGAAATTGCCAGATAGCTGCTCGGCTGCGTAATCTCAATCGGCGCACCCTCGTGCGGGGCCTTCATGCCGAAGAATTTAATACCGGCAGGCACGTTAGTGATAGAAGGGCTTGGGATATCACGCAGGCCAGAAACCTGCATTCTGTCGCCCTTCAGCGCCGCACCGTGCTCCGGTACAACCACAACCATCACCTTGCGGCCTGATTTCTCCAGCTCGGTAAAGAACGCATCCAGCTCATCGAAAAGCTTCTGGGCACGCACCTTATAGTCAGCGGTTTTGCTCACGCCCGGGAAGTGGTTACCGTCATGCAGCGGCAAGGTGTTGTAAAACGTTGCGCTGCGCGGATTATCGTCCTTCCCGGTGGTATCTAACCAGCGCTGCAGCACGGCGGTGTCGTCGTAAACCGGCGATCCGTCGAAGCCCAGCAGCGGCACAGGTAAACCGGTCTGGTCCATCAGCGCAGCCTGCATACCGCCTTCTTCACGCACTTCCTTCAGGAAGTTGCCGAACTGACCGTTATGGCCCAGCATCAGGTGCTGCGTGAAGCCCAGCTTGGCCAGGTTATCAAACAGGTAGCACTGGTTACCCGCCGGCTGATAGAGATTCTTGTGCGATTGCTGGCCGCAGCTGGCGCGCAGCAGTCGGATTGCCGCCGGGCCGCTGTAGGAGGTCGCTGAGTTAAAGTCTTTAAACTGAATGTCAAAATGCGACCACAGGGGATGCGACATCAGACCGGCAGCCTCCACATCCGCCCAGGACAGAGAGCAGATGTTAATCACCAGCAGCTCAAACGGCTGTGCGTCTGCGGGGAGCGCATCCGGGAATTTGGTCTGACGCTTGTCTTCAGCGGTGTAGAAACTTGAAAGCCAGTTGTTCAGGTTTGCCGAGGTCGGCGGTGCCGTTTGGGCCGGAATGTCACCCACCACTGGCGTATCGCCAGCCGTAGCAACCGTCGCCGCCGCAGAACCGCCTGTCGTCGTCACGGTCGTGGTTGGCTGACCGGCAGGCCACAGTGAGAAGCTTGGTCCAGCCAGCGTAAGCACGTTCAGCCAGACCATAATGGCCACCACAAACACGGTGACGCGTATCCACTGAGCGAGGAAAAGCCAGGCAATCAGCAGCACAAATACCGCGCCAATCATCTGCCAGTTAATAAAGCGTTCGGTCAAATCAAGGATATAGTCAGCGCTGAAGCCGGCAACCTGCGAGCCCTGGCTCATGATGCTATCCGGGCCGGGGAGCCAGGTATCATGCCAGAACAGGGCAAAGCCGAACGGAATGGCAACCCAGTGGCGGAGGCGGTGAAGCCTGAGGCTGGGGATTGGCATCAGCAGGAATGCCATGAACACCAGGTTGAGCAGCGGGTGGAAATTAAGGTAGCCCGCCCACAGCAGCCCAAACTTCACCAGGAAGTAAAAATTCCAGCCGGAAAGGCCGCGCCAGTATTGCCACAGCGGCGAGGGGGCCGACGCGGTATAGGAAGAGTTAGTCATGTTTTCGGTTTGCCTTGACTTGCGGAGCTCGTGTCAGTGTTCCGGCTGGTTTAACGTAGCGAGGTTTTACAAACAACATTCTGGCTGTATCGCGAAGACGGCGAAGCGAATGGCGCGCGTAGTAGCCAAGCGGGAAAAAAATCAGTGCACAAAGTATGACCAGCTGAATGATATCGCTGATGTTCATGATGAGGCGCTCTCTTCATTCCTGGATAATAAGCGAAGCGGTTCCGGTACCCGACGCCAGACGTGACCATCATGCCTGGCATTGAGAACGGGTTTGATGTCGTTGGTCATTGGAAGGGGTTTTACCCACTGCTCGGGAGTAATAGAACGCATCTGCACGAGTTCTGCTCTGATCAAGCTATCTTCAAACCAAATCACGCGGTTGGAGAAGATATCTCCGGTCGGCAGCGGGAAAATATGGTTAAGCGCCGTATCGAGATCGTTCACCCGACAGAAGGATAAGAACAGGACCAGACGGTTATCGCCAATCGTCATAATATCGCCGGTACGGTTTGGGCGGCACAGCGTCAGCGCCTGCTCAACGCGGATGCCGGGAACGGGACGGAGGGCGACCATCACGCCTTTGCCGTCGGCCGGAAGCAGCGTGTTGTTCATCATGTTACCGACCGCATCGCAGAAGGTGTCCCATTTCTGATATCCGCGAAGCTTCATCGGCTGGGTCATTGAGAGCAGCGTGGAAATATCTTCCGGCACGTGGCGGCTAAACTGCTGCCCCTGAATGCTCTCAATCAGCGTCAGGCAGCGGGACAGCGGAGCGTTCCACGGCACAACCATATTGGCGCCGCAGCCCAGCAGCAGCCGCTCGTCGGTGGCTCGCAGGCTGGTGCTGCTTTCTCGCACCACGATTTTTAATGCGCTTCCCCGCTGGCGGCGCAGCGTATGAATTTGTCTCGCCAGCGTTTCGATCTGGTTGTTCTGGGCCAGGGCGAAAACGATGGTTGCAGCCTGCGTTGTGCGGGCTTCGTTGAAAAGGGCTTCATTGTTGTCGAACAATGACCAGTTTTCAGAAAGCGCAGGCGCGCCTTCGAGAACGGCAATGTGGCTAAGAATACGTTTTTCATCGCTGCGCGGCTGAACAACGGTTTCTTCCTCCTGAGCAAGATGCCATTCGCCGGAGACCGACTTCAGCGTCAGCTGCTGTCGGGCGCTCACGCCCTTCTCGTTGCACCAAAACGCAATATCGTAAAGATAGCTGTCGCTCCGATCCTGGAGGCTTGCCAGGCCATAAAGAGAGCGATATTCAGTCATTAGAAGAGAGAATAACTTGTCATTATTACTGCCGGGATTGATGACCAAAACGGTACACTTTCGGTTTTTGGTCCACTTATGCAGTTTTTCCAGGCAATTGAGTAATTTCTCAGAAGATATATTGTGTAATGCGTTATTAGCGCATTTAAGTATCAATAAATAGTGATCCGGATCAATGGAGCAATCAATATCGCGCGGGAAAAGAGAGAGGTTATCTGCATCCGCAGGCATGGTAAATAACCGTACACTTTGTGGTCCCTGCTCACTTTTAAGCGTAATGATTTTTTTGGGGTCATTACCCATCGTAATGACGGCGACGCGGGTATGATTATCCTGCGCGGCGATGGTCTGGTTTACAAGACGGACAGCATCCTCGTCCCGGTCTGTATTAATCCACCAGACTCCTCCAACCGGCATGTGGCGCAATTCATCCCATAATGGCTGAATGCCAATAGAAAATATGGAGCCCACGGTGTCCCTCATTTGATCTAATTTATCTGTATCTCAGTTTACTAGCGAAAGCCCAGAAATAAACCTAACATTGAAATTAAAGAACATCAGATTTAGCATGTAAATCAAAATTCGAGGGCAGGACGCCCGTATAGACCGAAACATGCAAAGTGACTCGAAGGGATAGAATAAGAATGCATAATAATGAACCCGTAACGCCAGTCGATTCCACTCTGGGGTACACATTCCAAAACGACTTCCTGGCACTGACGAAGGCTTTTTCGTTACCCGAAATAGATTACACCGATATTTCCCAGCGGGAACAGCTGGCGGCGGCGATTAAGCGCTGGCCGCTTTTAGCTGAATTTGCCCAACAACATTAAGGGAGCCATTGATGGCCATACTCGGATTACAGGGCGTCCGTGGCGGAGTGGGTACAACCTCCGTGACCGCGGCGCTGGCGTGGTCATTACAGCTATTAGGTGAATCGGTGCTGGTTATTGACGCCAGCTCCGACAATTTGTTGCGTATGTCATTCAACGTCGACTTTACGCGCACAGATGGCTGGGCCCGCGCGCTGCTTGATGACAAAGACTGGCGCGATGCGGGCATGCGCTACACCTCTCAGCTCGATTTACTGCCTTTCGGCCAGCTGACCGAAACGGAGCGCGGAAATGAAGCGGCGTATCAGCGCCTGTTTTCCCAGTTTGTGCCCGCGCTGCAAAGCCTAAAGGAGCAGGGCCACTACCAATGGATTTTGCTGGATTTGCCGCACGGCGCGGCATCGCTGACGCGCCAGCTCATGGCGCAATGCGATCGTGTGCTCGCGATTGTGAACGTGGATGCGAATTGCCACATCCGTCTGCACCAGCAGGCGTTGCCCGACAACGCCCAAATTCTGATTAACGATTTACGCATTGGCAGCCAGATTCAGGACGATCTCTATCAGGTCTGGCTGCAAAGCCAGCGCCGCCTGCTGCCGCTCGTTATCCACCGTGATGAGGCGATGGCGGAATGCCTCGCCTCGAAACAGCCTGTCGGCGAATACCGTAGCGATTCCCTCGCGGCAGAGGAGATCCTGACGCTGGCGAACTGGTGCCTGCTGCATTACGCAGGACGCCGGGAGTCTGCCGGGAGCGCGGTATGAGCCGCTTATCCGCCTGGCTACTCATTCCACCGGTCAGCGCGCGTTTAAGCGAGCGCTATCGGCACTATCGCCGACACGGCGCGTCGGCATTCAGCGCCGCGCTCGGCTGTTTCTGGACGATCCTGGCCTGGACGTTCATTCCGCTCGAACACCCGCGCTGGCAGCGCATCCGGGCCAGGCAAGCCGAGCTCTACCCGCACATCAATCCGGACAGGCCGAAGCCGTTGGATCCGGCGCGCTATTTTATTCAGGCCGCTTGGCTGGTGATGACCTCGCCGCGAACGGCAGAGAAGACACCGCGCTGGCGCAGCTTCGACCGCGTGCAAAACCTGCGCGAACGCTACCATCAGTGGCTGGACAGCCTGCCCGAACGGGTGGGCGACAAAACCAGCCATCTGGACGATCACAAAGAGCTCGGGCACCTGCACCCGGGCCTTCGGCGTTTTATTCTCGGCGTGATAGTGGTGTTCTCGCTCATTCTGGCGCTGATCTGCGTGACGCAGCCCTTCAACCCGCTGGCGCAGTTCACCTTCCTGATCCTGCTGTGGGGCGTCGCGCTGCTGGTGCGGCGTATACCGGGGCGCTTCTCCGCGCTGATGCTGATTGTGCTGTCGCTCACCGTCTCCTGTCGCTATATCTGGTGGCGCTACACCTCAACGCTAAACTGGGACGATCCGGTCAGCCTTGTGTGCGGTCTGGTCCTGCTGTTTGCCGAAACCTACGCGTGGATTGTGCTGGTGCTGGGCTATTTCCAGGTGGTCTGGCCGCTTAATCGTCAGCCCGTGCCGCTGCCAAAAGATACCGCCCGGTGGCCGTCCGTTGACCTTTTCGTGCCAACCTATAACGAAGATCTTAGCGTCGTGAAAAATACCATTTACGCGGCGCTGGGCATCGACTGGCCAAAAGATAAGCTCAAAATCTGGATTCTGGACGACGGCGGCCGCGCGGAGTTCCGCCAGTTTGCGCATGAGGTGGGGGTCGAATACATCGCCCGTACCACGCATGAGCACGCCAAGGCCGGTAACATCAACAACGCGCTGAAATATGCCACCGGCGAGTTCGTCTCCATTTTCGACTGTGACCACGTGCCAACGCGCTCCTTCCTGCAGATGACGATGGGCTGGTTCCTGAAGGAGAAAGAGCTGGCGATGATGCAGACGCCGCACCACTTCTTCTCGCCGGACCCGTTCGAGCGCAACCTGGGGCGTTTTCGCAAAACCCCTAACGAGGGCACGCTGTTCTATGGCCTGGTGCAGGACGGGAACGACATGTGGGACGCGACCTTCTTCTGCGGCTCCTGCGCGGTCATTCGCCGCAAGCCGCTGGACGAAATCGGCGGCATCGCCGTTGAAACCGTGACCGAAGATGCCCACACCTCGCTGCGTTTGCACCGTCTTGGCTATACCTCCGCCTACATGCGCATACCGCAGGCGGCGGGGCTGGCAACGGAATCGCTCTCCGCGCACATCGGCCAGCGCATTCGCTGGGCGCGCGGCATGGTGCAGATCTTCCGCCTGGATAACCCGCTGATGGGCAAAGGGCTGAAGCTGGCGCAGCGCCTGTGCTACGTCAACGCCATGTTCCACTTCCTGTCCGGCATCCCGAGGCTCATCTTCCTGACCGCGCCGCTGGCGTTCCTGCTGCTTCACGCTTACATCATCTATGCGCCCGCGCTGATGATCGCGCTGTTCGTGCTGCCGCACATGATCCACGCCAGCCTGACGAACTCGAAGATCCAGGGCAAATACCGCCATTCGTTCTGGAGTGAAATCTACGAAACCGTGCTGGCCTGGTACATCGCGCCGCCCACGATGGTGGCGCTGATTAACCCGCACAAAGGCAAGTTTAACGTCACCGCGAAGGGCGGGCTGGTGGAGGAAGAGTACGTCGACTGGGTGATTTCCCGTCCGTATATCTTCCTCGTGCTGCTCAACATTGTGGGCGTGATCGTCGGCGTCTGGCGCTACTTCTACGGCCCTGAAAACGAAATCCTGACCGTGTTCGTGAGCATGGCGTGGGTGTTCTACAACCTGATTATCCTCGGCGGCGCGGTGGCGGTGTCGGTAGAAAGCAAGCAGGTTCGCCGCGCGCATCGCGTCGAAATCTGCATGCCTGCGGCGATTGCCCGCGAAGACGGCCATCTCTTCTCCTGTACCGTCCACGACTTCTCTGACGGCGGCGTGGGGATCAAAATCAACGGCCAGGCGAAGGTGCTGGAAGGGCAGAAGGTGAATTTACTGCTCAAGCGCGGCCAGCAGGAATATGTCTTCCCGACGCAGGTCGTGCGCGTGTCGGGCATTGAAGTCGGTCTGCAGCTGATGCCGCTGACCAAAAAGCAGCATATCGATTTTGTGCAGTGTACGTTCGCCCGCGCGGATACGTGGGCGCTTTGGCAGGACAGCTTCCCGGAAGACAAGCCTCTGGAAAGCCTGCTGGATATTCTGAAGCTGGGGTTCCGTGGCTATCGTCACCTTGCAGAATTTGCCCCGTCGTCGGTGAAATTAATTTTCCGGTCTCTTACTTCGCTGGTTTCCTGGGTCGTGTCGTTCATTCCTCGTCGACCCGAGCGGGACGTGGTGAAGCAGGCGGACCCGGTTATGGCTCAACAATGATGATAACGCGATGAAAACAAAACTTTCCTGGTTATGTGCAGTGGCAATGGGGATGAGTGCGCTTCCCGCAACAATGGCGAACGCCGCGCCTGATAGCGCAGCAGCGACCCCTGCGCCAACGGTGCCCGTGGTCGCACAGGCGACCGATCCGGTTATCACGGCAGCGCCCGAGCAAACGGAGAAGGTTGTTCCCAACCAGCCGGTAGAGGGCAACACGCTGCCCGCCGCGCAGGCGGGAGCGCAGATCGTAGGGCAGGTGATGCCCGGCGTACAGGGGGCCAATGCACCGGTTGCCGTAGAAAATGCGCCATCGCGTGACGTGAAGCTCACCTTCGCGCAGATTGCCCCGCCTCCGGGGAGCATGGTGCTTCGCGGCGTCAACCCTAACGGCGGCGTCGAGTTTGGCATGCGCAGCGACGAGGTCGTCTCGCAGGCCGTTCTGAACCTGGAATACACGCCTTCACCGTCACTGCTGCCCGTGCAGTCGCAGCTCAAGGTCTATCTGAACGACGAGCTGATGGACGTGCTGACGGTCACTAAGGAGCAGCTGGGTAAAAAAACGCTGGCGCAGGTGCCGATCAACCCGCTGTTTATCACCGACTTTAACCGCGTTCGCCTTGAGTTCGTCGGCCACTACCGCGACGTCTGCGAAAACCCGGCCAGCAGCACGCTGTGGATGGACGTGGGGCGCAACTCGTCGCTGCAGATGACCTACCAGTCGCTGGCGCTGAAAAACGACCTCTCCGCTTTCCCGGTGCCGTTCTTTGACCCGCGCGACAACCGTCAGCTAAACCTGCCGGTGGTGTTTGCCGGCTCGCCGGATATCACCCAGCAGCGGGCGGCGACAATCGTGACCTCGTGGTTTGGCTCTCGCGCCGGCTGGCGCGGGCAAACCTTCCCGGTTCTGTTTGATAAGCTGCCGGATCGTAACGCCATTGTGTTCGCGACCAACGACAAACGCCCGGCCTTCCTGCGCGACCATCCGAACGTAACGGCACCGACCGTGGAAATGATGAGCCATCCGGACAACCCGTACGTCAAGCTGCTGGTGGTGTTCGGGCGCGATGATAAGGATCTCGTTCAGGCGGCCAAAGGCATTGCCCAGGGGAACGTGCTTTTCCGCGGCAACAGCGTGGTGGTGGATGACGTCAAGCCGCTGCTGGCGCGTAAGCCTTACGACGCGCCAAACTGGGTGCGTACCGACCGCGCGATCACCTTCGGCGAGCTGAAAACCTATGAGGAGCAGCTCCAGTCGACGGGGCTTGAGCCTGCGCCGGTCAGCCTGTCCCTCAACCTGCCGCCGGATCTCTATCTGCTGCGCACCAACGGGATCGACATCAATCTGAACTACCGCTATACCGCGCCGGTCACGAAAGACAGCTCGCGCATGGATATCAGCCTGAACAACCAGTTCCTCCAGTCGTTCAGCCTGGCCACCAATCAGGAAACCAATCGGCTCATGCTGCGCCTGCCGGTGCTGCAGGGGCTGCTGGACGGGAAAACCGACGTCTCTATTCCGGCGCTGAAGCTGGGGGCGGTTAACCAGCTGCGCTTTGACTTCCAGTACATGAATCCGATGCCGGGCGGCTCAATCGATAACTGCATCACCTTCCAGCCGGTGCAGAACCGCGTGGTGATTGGCGATGACTCAACCATCGACTTCTCGAAGTATTATCACTTCATCGCCATGCCGGACCTGCGGGCGTTCGCTAACGCCAGCTTCCCGTTCAGCCGCATGGCCGACCTGTCTGAATCCATCGTCGTGATGCCAAAAGCGCCAAGCGAATCTCAGCTGACGACGCTGCTGGATACGATGGCCATCGTGGGCGCGCAGACCGGCCTTCCTGCGATCAACGTGACGTTGACCGACGACGGCAGCCAGATCCAGAACAAAGACGCCGATCTGATGGTGATCGGCACGATCCCGGACAAGCTGAAGGACGACAAGCGTATCGACCTGCTGGTGCAGGCCGCGCAGTCCTGGGTCAACACGCCGCTGCGCCAGACGGCCTTCCCGAGCATCATGCCGGACAAAAACGACCGCCAGGCCAGCGCGCAAACGACCGTCACGTCGACAGCGCCGATGGCCGCGATTGTGGGCTTCCAGTCGCCGTATAACGACCAGCGCAGCGTGGTTGCGCTGCTGGCAGACAGCCCGCGCGGGTACGAGCTGCTCAACAACGCAATGAACGACAGCGGCAAGCGCGCGGCGATGTTCGGCTCCGTGTCGGTGATCCGCGAATCCGGCGTTAACAGCCTTCGCGTAGGCGATATCTACTACGTGGGCCACCTGCCGTGGTTTGAGCGCCTGTGGTACGCGCTCTCTAACCATCCGGTGCTGCTGGCGGTGCTGGCGGCGATAAGCGTGGTGCTGCTGGCATGGGTGCTGTGGCGTCTGCTGCGCATTATCAGCCGTCGTCGCCTCAATCCGGATCGTGAGTAAGCCGTGATGAACGTCTTTCGCGGGTGCGTCCTGGCGGCGCTGATGCTGGCGGCGGGAGATCTCCGCGCCGCCTGTAGCTGGCCTGCCTGGGCGCAGTTCAAGCAGGACTACATTAGCGAAGACGGGCGGGTGATTGACCCCAGCGACTCGCGCAAAATCACCACCTCTGAAGGGCAAAGCTACGCGCTGTTCTTTGCCCTTGTCGCCAACGACCGCAAGGCGTTTGACGAGGTGCTGGCGTGGACGCGCGATAACCTTGCCGAGGGCGATCTGGCGCAGCATCTGCCTGCCTGGCTGTGGGGGCAGAAGGATAAGCAGAGCTGGGCGGTGATCGACACGAACTCGGCGTCCGATGCCGACATCTGGATCGCCTGGTCGCTGCTGGAAGCCGGACGCCTGTGGAAAAATCCGGACTATACCCGCGTCGGCAAGGCCCTGCTGAACCGCATCGCGCGTGACGAAGTGGTGAAAGTGCCCGGACTGGGATCGATGCTGCTGCCGGGCAAGGTGGGGTTCGCCGAAGAGAATGCGTGGCGCTTCAACCCCAGCTATCTGCCGCCGCAGCTAGCCAGCTATTTCACCCGCTACGGCGCGCCCTGGAGCACGCTTCGCGAAACCAACCTGCGCCTGCTGCTGGAGACCGCACCGAAGGGCTTCTCGCCGAACTGGGTGCGCTACGTGAAAGATAAAGGCTGGCAGCTGAAGCAGGATACCTCGCTGGTGGGCAGCTATGACGCGATCCGTGTCTATCTCTGGGTCGGCATGATGAACGAAAAAGATCCGCAAAAGCCCCGGCTGCTGGCGCGCTTCAGGCCGATGGCGGCGCTGACCGATCGTAACGGCGTCCCGCCGGAAGTCGTTGACGTGGCGACCGGAAAAACCACGGGCAACGGTCCGGTGGGCTTTTCCGCCTCGCTGCTTCCGTTTTTACAAGACAGAGACGCGCAGGCGGTACAGCGCCAGCGCGTCGCCGATAATTTTCCCGATAAAAATGCCTACTTCAGCTATGTACTGACCCTCTTTGGGCAAGGCTGGGATCAGCATCGTTTTCGCTTCACCGCTAAGGGTGAATTAATACCGGATTGGGGCCAGGAATGCGCAAGTTCACAGTAAGTCTACTCAGTTTATCGCTAGGCCTGGCCTTTTTGCCGATGGCCCACGCGGCCAATTCTCCGCAGCAGAAACAGCTGCTGGAGCAGGTTCGCCTGGGCGAGTCGACGCAGCGTGAAGATTTGGTTCGTCAGTCTCTCTATCGACTGGAGCTGATCGACCCGAACAATCCGGACGTCATTGCCGCGCGTTTTCGCTACCTGTTACGCCAGGGCGACACGTCCGGCGCGCAGAAAGAGCTCGATCGCCTGAAGGGCATCGCGCCGGATTCCGGTGCGTATCAGTCGTCGCGCAATACGATGCTGCTCTCCACCCCCGACGGTCGCCAGGCGCTACAGCAGGCTCGCCTGCTTGCCACCACGGGGCATACCCAGGAAGCGATTGCCGCATACGACAAGCTGTTCTCCGGAAATCCGCCGAGCGGCGATCTGGCCACGGAATACTGGAGCGTAGTGGCCAAAGAGCCCGCGCGCCGTAATTCGGCCATTAACCAGCTGAAAACGATCAACGCCAGCAGCCCGGGCAACGCGCAGCTGCAGGCGACGCTGGCCCAGCTGCTGTTCCAGAATGGTCGACGCGATGAAGGCTTCGCGGTGCTGCAGGAGATGGCTAAATCCAACAGCGGCCGCAATCAGGCGTCCGACATGTGGTATCAGCAGGTTAAAGATTTGCCGGCCAGCAGCGCCAGCGTGAGCGCGCTGCAAAAATACCTCAGCGTATTCAGCGACGGCGATAGCGTAGCCGCCGCGCGTACGCAGCTTGCTGAACAGCAGAAACAGCTTGCCGATCCAGCGTTCCGCGCGAAAGCGGAAGGCATCGCGGCGGTTGATGCCGGGCAGGGCAGTAAGGCGGTGGCCGAGCTGCAAAAAGCGGTGAGCGCAAACCATGCCGACAGCGAAGCCGTGGGCGCGCTGGGGCAGGCCTATTCCCAGAAAGGCGATCGCGCCCGCGCGGTAGCCCAGTTCCAGAAGGCCATCGCCCTCGATCCCCAGAGCGACAACCGGGGCAAATGGGACAGCCTGCTCAAGGTAAACCGCTACTGGCTGCTGATCCAGCAGGGTGACGCCGCGCTGAAGGCCAATAACACCGCGCAGGCGGAGCGCTACTACCAGCAGGCGCGCAGCGTTGATAATTCCGACAGCTATGCCGTATTGGGGCTGGGCGATGCGGCGGCGGCGCGCAAGGATAACGAGGCGGCGGAGCGTTACTACCGCCAGGCGCTGCGCATGGACAGCGGCAACAGCAACGCCGTGCGCGGGCTGGCGAATATCTATCGCGCCCAGTCGCCGGAAAAAGCCGCGCAGTTTATTCAGTCGCTGTCGGCCAGCCAGCGCCGCAGCATTGACGATATCGAACGCAGCCTCACCAACGAACAGCTCGCCGCGCAGGCGGAGCAGCTGGAAAATCGGGGCAACTACGCGCAAGCCGCAGAAATTCAGCGTCGCCGTCTGGCGCTGGCGCCCGGCGACGTGTGGATAACCTATCGCCTGTCGCGCGATCTCTACAGCGCGGGCCAGCGCAGCCAGGCGGATACGATAATGCGCCAGCTCGCCAGCCAAAAACCGACCGATCCGGAGCAGGTTTATGCCTACGGGCTCTATCTTTCTGGCAGCGATCGGGACCGCGCCGCGCTGGCGCATCTGAACACGCTGCCGCGCGGTCAGTGGAATAGCAATATTCAGGAGCTGGCGGACCGCCTGCAAAGCAACCAGGTGCTGGAGACGGCGAATCGCCTGCGCGACGCCGGTAAAGAGCAGGAAGCCGAAAGCCTGCTTCGCCAGCAGCCGTCTTCTGCCCGCATCGATTTAACCCTGGCCGACTGGGCGGAACAGCGTGGCGATCACAACGCCGCGAAAACCGCCTATAACACCGTGCTGCAGCGCGAGCCGCAAAACGAAGACGCGCTCCTCGGGCTGACCGAGGTCTATATAGCCCAGGGCAACAAAGACGCGGCGCGCGGCGAGCTGGCAAAGCTGCCGGGCGCGCAAAGCGGCGAACCGCAGTCGCTTAACGTGCAGCGCCGCATCGCGATGGCGCAGGCGAGCCTCGGCGATGCCGCCGCCGCAGAACAGACCTTCAGTAAGCTGATCCCGCAGGCAACATCGCAGCCGCCGTCCATGGACAACGCGCTGGTGCTGCGCGATGCGGCCCGCTTCCAGACGCAGAACGGCCAGCCGCAGCAGGCGCTGGAGACGTACAAAGACGCGATGGTGGCGTCCGGCATCACGACCGCGCGTCCCGCTGACAACGACAGCTTTACCCGCCTGACGCGCAACGACGAAAAAGACGACTGGCTGAAGCGCGGCGTGCGCAGCGATGCCGGGGATCTATACCGTCAGCAGGACCTTAACGTCACGCTGCAGCATGACTACTGGGGCTCCAGCGGCACGGGCGGTTATTCCGACCTGAAAGCGCACACCACGATGCTGCAGGTTGACGCGCCGCTGTCCGATGGCCGCATGTTCTTCCGCAGCGATCTGGTGAACATGGACGCCGGTTCTTTCGCCACCACCAACGGCACCTACGATCCGAAGTGGGGTACCTGCGCCGAAACGCCGTGTAGCGGCAACACCAGCCAGACGGCCAACGGCGCCAGCGTGGCGGTGGGCTGGCAGAATAAAACCTGGTCGTGGGACATCGGCACCACGCCGATGGGCTTTGACGTGGTGGACGTGGTCGGCGGCGTAAGCTACAGCAGCGATCTGGGGCCAATCGGCTACACCGTTAACGCGCACCGTCGCCCGATTTCCAGCTCCCTGCTGGCGTTCGCCGGGCAAAAAGATACCAACACCGGCACCACCTGGGGCGGCGTCCGATCCACCGGCGGCGGCGTGAGCCTGAGCTATGACAAGGGCGAAGCGAACGGGGTTTGGTCAAGCCTTAACGCGGACAGCCTGACCGGGAAAAATGTGGAAGATAACTGGCGCGTGCGCTGGATGACCGGCTATTACTATAAGTTGATCAACAAAAACAACGAGCGCCTGACGGTCGGCGTCTCGAATATGCTGTGGCATTACGACAAAGATCTGAGCGCCTATACGCTTGGCCAGGGCGGTTACTACAGCCCGCAGGAGTACGTCTCGTTTGCGCTGCCGGTCACCTGGCGCAAGCGCACCGAGAACTGGTCCTGGGAGCTGGGCGGCTCGGTCTCGTGGTCGCACTCAAAAACGGACGATGTGATGCGCTACCCCGATCAGGGGCTGATCCCCACCGATGAGCCGGGCCGCTATACCGACAGAGGGGCGATGGAAACCGGCAGCAGCTCGTCCGGAACTGGCTATACCGCCCGGGCGATTATCGAGCGCCGCGTGACGTCAAACTGGTTCGTTGGGATGGGTGTCGACATCCAGGAAGCGAAAGACTACACCCCAAGCCACGCGCTGCTTTACGTTCGATATTCCGCCGCGGGCTGGCAGGGCGATATGGATTTACCGCCTGAGCCGCTCATACCGTACGCGGACTGGTAATAAGATTAACTTAATCGATTTGTAAGTCTCTCTTAAAAGTGTAGCAATCGGGTATACTCAATCGCACCAGGTTTATCCCCTGGTGCGCCTAGCGCTTCGAGTTTTATGGAGAGTCATTTTGCGTGTCAGCCGTTCTTTAACTATCAAACAGATGGCGATGGTTTCTGCCGTTACCATGCTGTTTGTCTCCCTTTTCTGCGTCATTTTGCTGTTTCATTCCGTTCAGCAGAATCGCTACAACACGGCTTCGCAACTCGAAAGTATCGCCCGCTCGGTGCGGGAACCTCTCTCGGCCTCCATTCTGAAGGGGGACATCCCCGAAGCAGAAACCATCTTAAAGCGCATCCAGCCGACCGGCATCGTCAGCCGCGCCGACGTGGTGCTGCCTAACCAGTTCCAGGCGCTGAGGATGAGCTTTATCCCCGAGCGGCCGGTTCCGATGATGATCATGCGGATGTTTGAGCTGCCGGTGCAGATTTCCCTGCCGATTTATTCGCTTGAGCGTCCGTCAAACCCCCAGCCGTTAGCCTATCTGGTGATGCAGGCGGATTCATACCGCATGTACAAGTTCGTGATGAGCTGGGTTACAACGTTAGTGACCACTTGCTTACTTTTGACGCTGATCCTGAGCGTGGGGCTGACGTGGTGCATTAATCGCCTCGTTGTGCACCCTCTGCGCCGCATCGCCCGTGAGCTCAATAATCTCCCCGCGCAGGAGCAGGTTGGCCATCAGCTTGCCCTGCCGCGCCTGCACCATGACGATGAAATCGGCATGCTGATACGCAGCTATAACCTCAACCAGCAGCGTATTCAGCGCCAGCAGGACGAGTTGAACAGCAACGCGACCCGCTTTCCGGTGTCGGACCTGCCGAATAAAGCGTTTTTGATGGCGCTGCTGGAGCAGACCGTTGCGCGCCAGCAAACGACCGCACTGATGGCGGTGGCCTGCGAAACGCTGCAGGATACCGCGGGCGTGCTGCAGGAAAGCCAGCGCGAAATACTGCTTCTGACGCTGGTGGAAAAGCTGAAGTCGGTTCTGGCTCCGCGCATGGTGCTGACGCAGGTTAGCGGCTATGACTTCGTGATTATCGCTCACGGCGTAAAGGAGCCCTGGCACGCGGTGACGTTAGGTCAGCAAGTGCTCACTGTCATTAACGAGCGTTTGCCCGTGCAGGGGATTCAGCTGCGCCCGAGCGCCAGCATAGGAATAGCGATGTTTTATGGCGACCTGACGGCAGAGCAGCTCTATCGTCGCGCCTTCTCGGCGGCCTTCACCGCGCGGCGCAAGGGCAAAAACCAGATCCAGTTCTTCGACCCGGAGCAGATGGAAAAGGCGCAGCAGCGTCTTACCGAAGAGAGCGACATATTGACCGCGCTGGACAACCGCCGGTTTGCGCTCTGGCTGCAGCCGCAGGTGAATTTGCAAACCGGCGAGGTGAAAAGCGCCGAAGCGCTGCTGCGCGTTCAGCAGCCGGACGGCGCGTGGGAGCTTCCCGAGGGGCTGATCGAGCGCATTGAGTCCTGCGGCCTGATGGTGACGGTGGGCCACTGGGTGCTGGAAGAGGCCTGCCGCCAGCTTGCCGCGTGGCAGGAGCGCGGCGTCACGCTGCCACTGTCGGTGAATCTCTCCGCGCTGCAGCTGCTGCACCCCAACATGGTCCCGGAAATGCTGGAGCTGATCCATCGCTATCGGATCCAGCCCGACACGCTGATTCTGGAAGTGACGGAAAGCCGTCGGATTGACGATCCGAATGAGGCCGTCGCCATCCTCAAGCCGCTGCGAAACGCGGGTATTCGCATCGCGCTGGATGATTTTGGCATGGGCTACGCCGGGCTGCGCCAGCTCCAGCACATGAAAACGCTGCCGGTTGACGTCCTGAAAATCGATAAAACCTTCGTCGACGGGCTGCCGGACGACAGCAGCATGGTGCAGGCCATTATCCAGATGGCGCGCAGCCTCAATCTGCACCTGATTGCGGAGGGAATTGAAACCGACGACCAGCGCCAGTGGCTGGCCGACGCGGGCGTTGAGAGCGGTCAGGGGTTCCTGTTTGCCCGCGCCGTCCCGCCGGAGATCTTCGAGCAGCGCTACCTTTCTGCCGACAGCCATCACGCAAAAGTGTAATTTTGTTGCTGGCTTGTGCGAGCCAGCTCAAACTTCTTAACATTTGTGTTTCAAATTTGAACCAGGTTTATTTCTGTCCTGTTATGTGGGTGTTATTTTAGAGCCGCAGGTTAACCATAACCTTATAAAGCCTGTGGTTTTTCTTCCCAAGGACACCCTATGAAAACCTCACTCTTCAAAAGCCTTTACTTTCAGGTCCTGACGGCCATCGCAGTCGGTATTTTGCTTGGTCATTACTACCCTGAACTGGGCGCACAAATGAAACCGCTTGGCGACGCGTTCGTTAAGCTCATCAAGATGATCATCGCACCGGTAATTTTCTGTACGGTGGTTACCGGCATCGCTGGCATGGAAAGCATGAAGGCGGTGGGGCGCACCGGCGCCGTGGCGCTTCTCTATTTCGAAGTGGTCAGTACCATTGCTCTGATCATTGGTCTGATTATTGTGAACGTGGTGCAGCCCGGCGCAGGGATGAACGTTGATCCGGCGACGCTGGATGCCAAAGCGGTGGCGATTTACGCCGAGCAGGCGAAAGATCAGGGCGTCGTGGCCTTCCTGCTGGACGTTATCCCAAGCAGCGTCATCGGCGCGTTCGCCAGCGGCAACATCCTGCAGGTGCTGCTGTTTGCGGTACTGTTTGGCTTTGCCCTGCACCGCCTGGGCAGCAAAGGCCAAATCATCTTTAACGTTATCGAAAGCTTCTCGCAGGTCATCTTCGGCATCATCAACATGATCATGCGCCTGGCCCCTATTGGCGCATTTGGCGCGATGGCGTTTACCATCGGCAAGTACGGCGTGGGCACGCTGGTGCAGCTGGGTCAGCTGATTATCTGCTTCTATATCACCTGTATTCTCTTCGTCGTTGTCGTGCTGGGGTCCATCGCGCGCGCCGCGGGCTTCAACATCTTCAAGTTCATCCGCTACATCCGCGAAGAGCTGCTGATTGTTCTGGGAACGTCGTCATCCGAATCCGCGCTGCCGCGGATGCTCGATAAGATGGAGAAGCTGGGCTGCCGTAAATCGGTGGTGGGGCTGGTGATCCCGACGGGCTACTCGTTCAACCTCGACGGAACGTCGATATACCTGACGATGGCGGCGGTGTTTATCGCTCAGGCGACCAACAGCCATATGGATATCTTCCACCAGATCACGCTGCTGGTGGTGCTCCTGCTTTCGTCGAAAGGGGCGGCGGGCGTCACGGGAAGCGGATTTATCGTGCTGGCGGCAACGATCTCTGCGGTGGGCCATCTGCCGGTCGCCGGCCTGGCGTTGATCCTCGGCATCGACCGCTTTATGTCTGAAGCGCGCGCGCTCACCAACCTGGTGGGGAACGGCGTGGCGACGGTGGTCGTCGCGAAGTGGGTGAAAGAGCTGGACCATAAAAAACTCGACGATACGCTGAATAATCGCACGCCTGAGAGCCAAAAAACCGAATTATCCTCCTGATATCTCGTCAATTGCCCGCATTCCCTTGTCGGAATGTGGGCACCTGCGCATAATAACTGCTCATACCTGTCATAATTCGATAAGATTTTTTTTGGGTATATTTCACTTCGAGCCGTGACGTTTTGCAGAACACGCGGTCTAATCGACGTGTTTTCATCGTCATCTTTAAGAGTGCTCACGTCGCGAGACGCTCTTTTTAATCAGGAATGTTGATCAGGGGTTCACATGCAGGGCACAAAAATTCGACTCTTAACCGGCGGTTTGCTGATGATGGCAGCAGCCAGTTATGTGCAGGCAGATGCGCTCCAGCCGGACCCGGCGTGGCAACAAGGGACTCTGGCAAACGGTTTTCAGTGGCAAGTTCTCACTACGCCGCAACGTCCCAGCGACCGTATCGAAATTCGTCTGTCTGTGAATACCGGCTCCCTGACCGAGAGCACCCAGCAGACCGGCTTAAGCCATTTTATTCCCCGACTGGCGCTCACGCAGAGCGGCAGTTTGCAAGCGGTTCAGGTGCGTTCGCTGTGGCAACAGGCCATCGACCCAAAACGCCCGCTGCCCCCAGCCGTGGTCTCCTATGACTACACCATGTTTAACCTGAGCCTGCCGAACAACCGTAACGACCTGCTGAAAGAAGCGCTTACTTACCTGTCAGACGCCACGGGCAAGCTGTCCATCACGCCAGAGACCGTAAACTATGCCCTGAGCAACAGCGACATGGTGGCGACCTGGCCTGCGGACACCAAAGAGGGCTGGTGGCGCTACCGCCTGAAGGGCTCCGCGCTGCTGGGCCACGATCCGGCCGAGCCGCTGAAGCAGCCCGTCGACGCCGGGCAGGTGAAATCCTTCTATGAAAAATGGTACACGCCGGACGCGATGACCCTGATCGTCGTGGGTAATGTCGACAGCCGCGCGGTGGTGGAACAGATCAACAAAGCGTTTGGCGATCTCAAGGGCAAACGTGAAACGCCCGCACCGGTGCCGACGCTGTCTCCGCTTCGCGCTGAGCCGGTCAGCATCATGACGGACACCGTGCGTCAGGATCGCCTTTCCATGATGTGGGATACCGCCTGGCAGCCGATTCGCGAATCGGCCGCCTTGCTCCGCTACTGGCGCGCGGACCTGGCGCGCGAAGCGCTGTTCTGGCACGTTCAGCAGACGCTCAGCAAGAACAACGTGAAGGATATTGGGCTTGGCTTCGACTGCCGGGTGCTTTTCCAGCGCGCGCAGTGCGCCATTAACGTTGAATCCCCCGGCGACAAGCTGAACGCAAACCTGGGCGTGGTCGCCAAAGAGCTGGCGAAAGTGCGTAAAGAGGGGCTGTCTGAAGAGGAGTTCAACGCGCTGGTGGCGCAGAAGCAGCTTGAGCTGCAAAAGCTGTTTGCGACCTACGCGCGTGCCGATACCGATATTCTGATTAGCCAGCGCATCCGCTCGCTGCAAAATCAGGTGGTGGATATCGCGCCGGAGCAGTATCAGAAGCTGCGTCAGGACTTCCTGAGCGGCCTGACCGTAGACATGCTCAATCAGGATTTGCGCCAGCAGCTTTCGCAGGACATGGCGCTGGTGCTGCTGCAGCCGAAAGGCGAGCCGGAGTATGACATGAAGGAACTTCAGGCGACCTGGAAAACGATCATGGAGCCAGACTCACAGCCTGCACAGGCTGCGGCGGCCGATGATTTGCACCCGGACGCAACGGATATCCCGCAGGGGCAGTAAGAGACTAGCGCCCCTCACCCCGGCCCTCTCCCCAAAGGGGCGAGGGAGAAAAGACGGCTCCGGGCGATCCCCTCTCCCCTTTGGGGAGAGGGTTAGGGTGAGGGGAGGGCATCAGCCCGCACCGTTGTTAAGCAGGCATCGCCTCACGCGGAATAATCGCCCCGCGATACTGGATCACCGTGCTGGCCGTCAGATGGCCACGCTTCGCCGCCGCTTCCGGCGTGCCTCCCGTCAGGCGTACTGCCAGATAGCCCGCGCTAAACGAATCGCCCGCCGCCGTGGTATCAATCACCTTCTCTTTCGCTAACGCCACCGCCGGAACCTCAACGGCCGCCTCGCCTTGTATCGCGATCAGGCACGCGTCCGCCCCGCGCTTAATCACAATCTCACCCACGCCAGCCGCCTGCGTGCGGGCGATAACCTCATCAACCGGCTTTTCACCCCACAGGGCGTCTTCGTCGTCCAGCGTCAGGAACGCGATATCGGTGCATTCCAGCATTTGCTGATACACCCGCTGCGTCTCTTCGCGGCTGGACCACAGGCGCGGACGGTAGTTGTTATCGAAGATGACTTTGCCGCCGTTGGCGCGGCACTCGCGCAGCAGCGCAAACAGCGTGTTGCGGCTTTCCGGGCTTAATATCGCCAGGCTAATGCCGCTCAGGTAGAGATAGTCAAACGTCGCCAGCTGTTCGCAGATTGCAGGCGCGGCATCGCTTTCCAGCCAGAATCGGGCCGCGGCCTCGTTGCGCCAGTAGTAGAAGGTGCGCTCGCCGGTGCTGTCGGTTTCGATGTAGTACAGCCCCGGCAGGCGGTTCTCCATGCGCTGGATCAGCCCGGTCTGCACGTTTTCACTCTGCCAGGCCTCCAGCATCTGCTGGCTAAAGTTGTCCGTTCCCAGCGCCGTCACATAGCTGACGCTCAGGGCCTCGGGGGCAACCTGACGGGCAATATAAACGGATGTGTTCAACGTATCGCCACCAAAACCGCGGCTGACTTCCGCGCCTTTTTGCGACAGCTCAATCATGCATTCGCCAATCACGGCAATTTTTTTGGACATAGTCGGGAACCTGAACAGAGTAATTAACAGTAGTGTGCGTTGAGTGAATAATGCGGTCAACTATATTAAAACGTCGTTCCAATATTTTATTTGAGCCAGCACGCGTTCCTGCTAATTTCTGTCATCTTAATTTCATTTTCCCGCCGAACCGAACATAAAGTTCTCATTTGCCGCGCCGATAACCCAGTGACGAGTCCAGAAAGGCCATTTCCCCATACAACAGGACATCTGAAATGAAGTCAGAGCAGGTTATCCCGCGGCTGAACATGACGCCTGAGGCAAGTATTGAGAGCTTGCAGGAGCATCGCTACTGGCTGCAATGTGAACGGGCGTACACCTATCAGCCGATCTACCGCACCAGCGGTCAGCTGATGGCGATTGAGATCTTAACGATCGTCACGCATCCGTCCAATCCTTCACAGCGTATCGCGCCTGACCGCTATTTTGCGGAGGTGGCGGTACGCCAGCGCATCGACGCGCTGGAAGAGCAGCTCAACATGCTGTTCGCTCGCCGGGCCTTCTTTGAACAGCACGGTATCTTGGCGTCGGTGAACGTGGATGGCCCAACGCTGATGGCGCTGCGTCAGAACGCGACGCTGCAGGCGCTGATCGCAACGCTGCCGTGGATGCGCTTTGAGCTGGTGGAGCACATCCGCCTGCCGCAGGACTCCTCTTTTGCGTCGATGTGTGAGTTTGGCCCGCTCTGGCTGGATGACTTCGGGACCGGAATGGCGAACTTCTCCGCGCTCAGCGAGGTCCGCTACGACTACATTAAGGTGGCGCGCGACCTGTTCATTATGCTGCGTCAGACCTCCGAAGGCCGAAATCTCTTCACCCTGCTGCTGCAGCTGATGAACCGCTATTGCCAGGGCGTTATTGTCGAAGGCGTTGAAACGCTTGAAGAGTGGCGCGACGTGCAAAACTCCCCGGCCGCCGCCGCGCAGGGCTATTTTCTCTCGCGCCCGGTGCCGATGGATACGCTGGATAATGTGATTATCTCATTGTAAATAAAGCTGTTTCCCATAATGGTGCGTTGCAGTTACGCACTATTCCCGGACACAGCATCCCCGTTTCCCCGAGCCATGAACTATATTCATGAAAGCATGTCATCAGGAAAGGGGAAAACAATGACGAAAACGGCCAGGATTGCCACCTGGGTTATAGGGATTTTCTTGTTGCTGATCGTGGTCGCAATCATCATCATTGCCACGTTTGACTGGAATCGCCTCAAGCCGACCATCAACCAGAAAGTCTCAACCGAGCTGAATCGGCCCTTCGCCATACGCGGCGATCTGGGCGTAGTGTGGGAGCGCCAGAAAGAGGAGACCGGCTGGCGAAGCTGGATCCCGTGGCCGCACGTCCACGCCGACGACATTGTTCTCGGCAACCCGCCCGATATTCCTGAAGTGACCATGGTCCACCTGCCGCGCGTGGAAGCCACGCTGGCGCCTCTCGCGCTGCTGACCAAAACGGTCTATCTCCCGTGGATCAAGCTTAAGCAGCCCGATGCGCGCCTGATTAGGCTGTCCGAGAAAAACAACAACTGGACGTTCAACCTTGCGAGCAGCGACGAAAAAGATCCCAACGCGCAGCCGTCGTCCTGGTCTTTCCGGCTCGACAACATCCTGTTCGATCGCGGGCGGATCGCCATCGACGACAAGGTCAGCAAGGCCGACGTGGAGATCCTGGTCGATCCGCTGGGCAAGCCGCTGCCGTTTAGCGAGGTGACGGGCAGTAAAGCCAAAGGGGATAACGCCAAAGCGGGCGATTACGTCTTTGGCCTGACGGCGAAAGGGCGTTACAACGGCCAGCCGCTTACCGGAACCGGTAAAATCGGCGGCATGCTGGCCCTGCGCAGCGAGGGCACGCCGTTCCCGGTGCAGGCGGATTTCCGCTCCGGCAACACCCGCGTGGCGTTCGTGGGCACGGTAAACGACCCGATGAACATGGGCGGCGTCGATCTTCAGCTGAAGTTCGCCGGCGATTCGCTGGGTGAGCTGTACGACCTGACGGGCGTCCTGCTGCCGGACACGCCGCCGTTTGAAACGGACGGGCATCTGGTGGCGAAAATCAACGCCGAAAAATCCTCCGTCTTCGATTACCGCGGATTTAACGGGCGCATCGGCGACAGCGATATTCACGGCACGCTCACCTACACCACCGGCAAACCGCGTCCGAAGCTCGAAGGCGACGTAGAGTCTCGCCAGCTGCGCCTGGCCGACCTGGGCCCGCTGATTGGCGTGGATTCCGGTAAAGGCACCAAGTCGAAAGAGGTCAAAAAGGACGTTCAGCCCGCGGGCAAAGTGCTGCCGTACGATCGCTTTGAAACCGACAAGTGGGACGTGATGGACGCCGACGTGCGGTTTAAGGGCGGTAAAATCGAGCACGGCAGCACGCTGCCCATCAGCAATCTTTCTACCCATATTCTTCTCAAAAACGCCGACCTGCGCCTGCAGCCGCTGAAATTTGGCCTGGCGGGCGGGACCATCTCGTCGAACATCCATCTGGAAGGCGACAAAAAGCCGATGCAGGGGCGGGCGGAAATCCAGGCGCGCAGGCTGAAGCTTAAGGAGCTGATGCCGAACGTCGAGCTGATGCAAAAAACCCTGGGCGAGATGAACGGCGATGCCGACATTCGCGGGGTCGGCAACTCCGTGGCGGCGCTGCTGGGAAGCAGCAACGGCGACCTGAAGCTCTTAATGAACGACGGGCTGATCAGCCGCAACCTGATGGAGATTCTGGGGCTTAACGTCGGTAACTTTATTGTCGGGCAGATCTTCGGGGACGAAGAGGTGCGGGTGAACTGCGCGGCGGCGAACCTGGACCTGGTTAACGGCGTGGCGCGGCCGAAGATTTTCGCCTTTGACACCGAAAATGCGGTGATCAACGTCACCGGGACCGCCAGCATGGCGTCTGAACAGCTTGATTTGACGATCGATCCCGAGAGCAAGGGCATTCGCATCATCACGCTGCGCTCGCCGCTTTACGTGCGCGGCACCTTCAAAAATCCGCAGGCCGGTGTGAAGGCCGGGCCGCTGATCGCCCGCGGCGCGGTGGCCGCCGCGCTGGCAACGCTGGTCACGCCAGCGGCGGCGCTGCTGGCGCTGATCTCACCGTCGGAAGGGGATGCGAACCAGTGTCGGACGATACTGTCGCAGATGAAGCAATAAGCGGAGGGAGGGGAGTTTAGGGTTCGGCCCTGAACCCCTCAAACCGCGTCCCTTTATAGCTCAGCACGCCTTTGTCACCGACGGTCAGCTGGTGATAGTGCTGCGCGTCCAGGCGAAACGTCATCTCGAGGCCGCCGCTTTCCGGCCTGAAGCTGGCTTCATAGCGCATCGCCGTGCCCGCAGGCGTCACCTGCTGCTGGCGCGAGCGGCGTTCATTGATCGGCTTTTCGCGCTTGTTGCTCACCACCACCCGCTTTTGCAGCAGCGGCGCGGCGTCGTTATCGGCCTTCTCGCGGCGCTGCTGGACGAAGCGAAACGATGCGGCAATGACGATAATCGCCACCACCACCACGAAAAAAAGCGGCATCTTGCTCATTGAGGTATCCCATCAGATTTTGCGGAATTAAGGATACCCGGCTTCCCCGGCATTGCCAAACGCCTTGCTGCGTCACTACACTGGGTGTGAAACTGATTATTCAGCCGTAACAGATACAGGGAGTTAATATGCTTTGGTCATTTATCGCTGTCTGTTTTTCCGCATGGCTCTACGTCGATGCGTCTTATCGTGGCCCTGCCTGGCAGCGCTGGCTGTTTAAGCCCGTCACGCTGTTGCTCCTGCTGCTGCTTGCCTGGCAAGCGCCGATGTTCAACGCCGTCAGCTATCTGGTGCTCGCCGGGCTTTGCGCCTCGCTGATAGGGGATGCCCTGACGCTGCTGCCGCGCCAGCGCCTGCTGTACGCCGTGGGGGCGTTCTTCCTGTCGCACCTGCTGTATACGCTCTACTTCGCCAGCCAGATGACGCTCTCCTTCTTCTGGCCGCTCCCGCTGGTGCTGCTGGTTATCGGCGCGCTGCTGATCGCCGTGATCTGGACGCGGCTCGAAGAGATGCGCTGGCCGGTGTGTACCTTTATCGCCATGACGCTGGTGATGGTGTGGCTGGCGGGCGAGCTGTGGTTCTTCCGCCCGACCTCGCAGGCGATGTCCGCCTTCTTCGGCGCGGCGCTGCTGCTGATCGGCAATAGCGTCTGGCTGGGCAGCCACTATCGCCGCCGCTTCCGCGCGGATAACGCGATTTCCGCCGCGTGCTACTTCGCGGGTCACTTCCTGATTGTGCGTTCGCTCTATATCTAAATAAGCCTTGACTCTGGAGTCGACTCCAGAGTGCATACTCCGGTTAATGAGAAAATTATCATTAGCCGGAGGCTGCTATGTCTGCTCCTGAATCGTCAAAAAAAGTGCCACAATTCTCTGCGCTTAAGCTCAATCCGATGCCAGCGAAAGCGCCATGCTGCGCCGATGGCGCATGCGAAACCCAGGCTGAACCCATGCCCGAAAGCGGAAGCCGCTACAGCTGGGTGGTCAACGGCATGGACTGCGCCGCCTGCGCCCGCAAGGTTGAAAATGCGGTCAGGCAGGTGCCGGGCGTAAGCCACGTGCAGGTGCTGTTCGCGACCGAAAAGCTGCTGGTCAGCGCCGAAAACGACGTCAGCAGGCAGGTTGAAGCCGCCGTCGGCAAGGCCGGGTATTCCCTGCGCAGCGAATCCGCGCCCGCTGAGAAAACCTCTCCGCTGCGGGAAAACCTGCCGCTGCTCGCGCTCATCATCATGATGGCCATAAGCTGGGGGCTGGAGCAGGTCAATCACCCGCTCGGTAACCTGGCGTTCATCGCCACCACGCTGGTTGGGCTGTTCCCGATTGCGCGTCAGGCGCTGCGGCTGATCAAAAGCGGCAGCTGGTTCGCCATCGAAACCCTGATGAGCGTGGCGGCGATCGGCGCGCTGTTTATTGGCGCGACCGCCGAAGCGGCGATGGTGCTGCTGCTGTTCCTGATTGGCGAGCGCCTTGAGGGCTGGGCGGCAAGCCGGGCGCGTAAAGGGGTAAGCGCCCTGATGGCGCTGAAGCCGGAAACCGCCACGCGGGTCGTCGGCGACGCGCGTGAAGCCGTCGCCATCACCACGCTGCGCCCCGGCGACGTGATTGAGGTTGCCGCGGGCGGGCGCCTGCCCGCTGACGGCACGCTGCTCACCGCCACCGCCAGCTTTGACGAAAGCGCCCTCACCGGGGAATCCATTCCCGTAGAGCGCGCGGCGGGCGAAAAGGTCCCGGCGGGCGCGACCAGCGTTGACCGCCTGGTGCAGCTGACCGTGCTTTCCGAACCGGGCGACAGCGCCATCGACCGCATCCTGAAGCTGATTGAAGAGGCCGAGGAGCGACGCGCGCCGGTTGAGCGATTCATCGATCGCTTCAGCCGGATCTACACTCCCGCCATCATGCTGGTCGCGCTGCTGGTGGCCGTCGTCCCGCCGCTGTTCTTCGCCGAGCCGTGGGAGGGCTGGATTTATAAAGGGCTGACGCTGCTGCTGATTGGCTGTCCTTGCGCGCTGGTGATTTCCACCCCGGCGGCGATCACCTCGGGCCTGGCGGCCGCGGCGCGTCGCGGGGCGCTGATCAAGGGCGGTGCTGCGCTGGAGCAGCTCAGTCAGGTGCAGCATATCGCGTTCGACAAAACCGGCACGCTGACCGTCGGCAGGCCGCAGGTCACCGGCATTTATCCGCAGGATAGCCACGAAGACGAACTGCTCGCCGTTGCTGCCGCCGTGGAGCAAGGCTCAACGCATCCGCTGGCGCAGGCCATCGTGCGCGAAGCCCAGTCCCGCGGGCTGACGATACCGGCCGCCACGGCGCAGCGCGCGCTGGTCGGCTCAGGGATTGAAGCAGACGTTGCGGGCAAAAAGGTGCTGATCGTCGCGGCGGATAAGTTCCCGGCGCCGGAGCTGCGCGATCGCATTGCGTCACTGGAGGAGGAAGGGCAAACGGTGATCGTTGTCGTTCAGGACGGCGCGCTAAAAGGCGTGCTTGCGCTGCGCGATACCCTGCGCGATGACGCCAAAGAGGCAATTGCCGCGCTGCGCCAGCTCAACGTGCAGGGCGTGATCCTGACCGGCGATAACCCGCGCGCGGCCGCTGCGATTGCCGGTGAGCTTGGGCTAGATTATAGGGCGGGCCTGCTGCCGGCGGATAAAGTCACCGCCGTTACCGAGCTCAACGGCCAGGCGCCGCTAGCGATGGTGGGAGACGGCATCAACGATGCGCCGGCAATGAAGGCTTCGACCATCGGCATTGCGATGGGCAGCGGCACCGACGTGGCGCTCGAAACCGCAGACGCGGCGCTGACCCACAACCGGCTGACCGGGCTGGCGCAGATGATTGGCCTCGCCCGCGCGACGCGCGCCAATATCCGGCAAAACATCACGATCGCGCTGGGGCTGAAGGGAATATTTCTCGTCACCACCCTGCTTGGCATCACCGGGCTGTGGCTGGCGGTGCTGGCAGATACCGGGGCGACGGTGCTGGTCACAGCAAATGCGCTGCGGCTGCTGAGGCGTAAGGCGTAAAATCGTTAACGTATGCCGGGTGAGGCATGGATGCCGCCCGGCATATTACGCTTCTGCGCTAACGGCTTAATTTTGATTAAAAAACGCCTGGTGATCCTCTGAAAATGAATGACGCAAGGCGGAACCGTGATCGGCTCTGGACATTCTTTGTGGGTTGGGGAATAGGCTTGGCCTTATTGCCGCAATTTCTCAAAGGATAAAGAATGGGGTTTATGACGGTTTTAGTGCTGCGGTTGAGTGCGGCATGCAAACGCTCTTCAACGACTGGAAACCTTCTGCGTGCGCCTGGGCTACAGCCATCCCGCGAAAGCGCCGGGAGCTAAGGATGTATCACTCAGAAGACGTCATTCGCCAGCTGCAAAGCCAAAATGTATTGGCCATGAAGCTAGACCGTGCGGTGCGGGCTGTTGGCGAAGAGGTAAAGCAGCATGTGAGCAATATCGGTGCCGGAGCACAACACCTGCTTTACTATACCTCTTGCCTGACGGATGAGTATTACGACGTCTGCACCAAACAGCATCTCGAAGACTCACGTTTCGAAAGGGAATCGTCCATCTCGTTACCCGCAGGAATATTGTCAGCGAGATGATCAGCGCGTACGTCGAGGAGATGGTTAAGGATTTCTCTCCCGACCAGCTCGCAGAGATTCAAAGAATTTTAATGCACGTAAACGTGTATATCTCTACTAGTTCGCTCACGTCCTATGCTTTTGCAACCGGCGTCGCGACTGCTATCAGCCTTCATGTCACTCTTCCCCTCTCAGGCCTGAAGGCCGCAGCAGGTTTAACAAGTGCGGTAGTGGGAAGTCTTGGTGTCTATGGGATCGTGCAGCATGCGGCGGAAAGCGCGAGACGCCTGCAGATTCAGCATCCCGCCTATTACCAGATGCTCTATTTTCGCGAGATAGAGATGATGTACTTTCTTGTGGAGCCCATCTTTATGCGTGCTGGCGTGCTCTCTCAGCAATGGACGGATGGCCATAACGTTCCTGGCGTTGACGACAAGATTATAAGATTAATGGGAAAGCAGTAATGGGCTTTTTTAAACGCTGGCTTAAACACCAGGCCCAGATTTTCCTCTGGACTTACCTACCCATCATTCTCACATTCCTATTCGGCTACATACTCGACGTTTATTTTCCTGCAGTAAGTCAGGGCTTCATTCTGTTGTTTTATTTAGCAACGCTAGGACTGGCTTACCGGATCTGGCACTGAGATACGGTAATGAGGGGCTATCTGAAAGGGTGAACCACAAAGCACTTCATTATTTTGGTGCTTATTAATAAGGATATTCATTATGTCTACACCCGCGCATTTATGGCTTGAAGATGAGAACGGCTCACCGATTGTCGGCGCATGCCTGATGCCGCTGCGGCTGGGCTCTATCGAACTGAAGTCATTCTCACATGGCGTTACCATCCCGGTAGATCCAAACTGGGGTAAGCTCACCGGTACGCGCGTTCATCGCCCCATTACGATTGTAAAAGAGTTCGACCAGACAACACCTCTTTTGTATCGCGCCGTCTGTGAAGGCCGAACCATGAAGAAAGCAACTATAAAGATGTACCGTATTCTGGATTCAGGCATTGAGACCGAGTATTTCAACATCATTCTGGAGAACGTAAAGTTCACTACGGTTGCGCCATTCCTGACCCCTAACGTTATGAGCAGCACCCACCTCGAAACGCTCGAATTGCGCTACGAGGCCATCACATGGAAGTACACGGAAGGCAATATTATGTATCGCGACTCATGGAACGAACATTTTCGTGGCTGAACGCGAAGGTGATTGTGGAAGGTCATAAAACCGCCTCCGCAGGCGGCTTCATACGCTCAGCCCTTATCGAATCCCGCCGTACGCCAGCGTCACCTCTTTCGCGGCCTTGATCACCAGCGCGCCCAGCTCGGTGACGCGGTCGTCGGTCATGCGGGAGATCGGGCCGGAAATGGAGATGGCGGCAAACGGCTCGCGGTGCTCGTCAAATATGCAGGCGGCAAGGCAGCGCAGCCCCAGGGCATGCTCTTCGTCGTCAAACGAATAGCCGCGCTTGCGGGTCAGGGCGAGGTCTTCTTTCAGATGGACGGGCGACACCAGCGTGGCGTGGGTATAGGCGTGCAGCCCTTTGCGGTGCAGCAGCCCCGTGACCTGCTCTTCGCTCAGCTGTGACAGAAACGCCTTGCCCGCCCCGGAGGCGTGCATCGGCAGCTTGCCGCCAATCGGCGCGGACATGCGCATCAGCTGCGTACACTGCACCTGATCGATGATGATCGCCTGGTGATCGCTCTGGTCGAGCACCGCCAGGTTCACCGTCTCGCCGGACTCTTCCATCAGCTTGCGCAGTATGGGGTGAACGATGGCCAGCAGGTTGCGGGTCTGGAGGAAGCTGCTGCCCACGACAAACGCATGCGCCCCTATCGCCCAGTGCCCCAGCTCGCCCACCTGACGCACAAAGCCCAGCTGCTGCATGGTGGTCAGCAGGCGGTGCGTCGTGGAGTTTGGCAGGCCCGCCTGCTGCGCCAGCTCGGTCAGCGCCACGCTGCTGTGGGATTCGGCAATCCATTCCAGCAGCTTCAGGCCGCGCGTCAGCGATTGAACCTGTCCGCCCTGCGGCGCAGCGGGGGTGGCAGAAGGCTTTCTGCCGCGTTTTGCGGGAACGGTAGCAACCATGACGAACTCCTTTTTCTGTATCGTGGAAATTATTTTCGTTTTATTTGGTGAATTTGCAACCGCATCCTGACTGATCGGAGGAGTGATGGTGAACATGTCTCATGTTACCGCCGGGTGACTTTTCCCTCCTTCGAGATTATGCCAGTATGGAACGGAGCCTTTTGGCCTTGTCGAGCGTTGTCGGGAGCAAGTGTGAGCAACAAAGTAGAGCAGCTGCGTGCGCAGTTAAATGAACGGATCCTGGTGCTGGACGGCGGCATGGGCACCATGATCCAGGGCTATCGCCTGAGTGAAGAGGATTTCCGCGGCGAGCGTTTCGCCGACTGGCCGTGCGACCTGAAGGGCAATAACGACCTGCTGGTGCTCAGCAAGCCGTCCGTCATTAAAGATATCCACAGCGCCTACTTCGAAGCCGGTGCGGACATCGTTGAAACCAACACCTTCAACTCGACAACCATCGCCATGGCGGATTACCAGATGGAATCCCTGTCGGCGGAAATCAACTTCGAGGCGGCAAAGCTGGCCCGCGCCTGTGCCGATGAATGGACGGCCCGCACGCCGGACAAGCCGCGCTACGTTGCCGGGGTGCTTGGCCCCACCAACCGCACCGCGTCGATTTCACCGGACGTCAACGATCCGGCGTTTCGTAACATCACCTTTGACCAGCTGGTGGCCGCGTATCGTGAGTCCACTAAAGCGCTGGTGGAAGGCGGTTCCGACCTGATCCTGATTGAAACGGTCTTCGATACCCTCAACGCCAAAGCCGCCATCTATGCGGTTAAAGAAGAATTTGAATCGCTGGGCGTCGATCTGCCGATCATGATTTCCGGCACCATCACCGACGCCTCCGGGCGCACGCTCTCCGGCCAGACGACGGAAGCGTTCTACAACTCGCTGCGCCACGCCGAGGCGCTCTCCTTCGGCCTGAACTGCGCGCTGGGACCGGACGAGCTGCGCCAGTACGTGCAGGAGCTGTCCCGCATTGCGGAATGCTACGTCACCGCCCACCCGAACGCCGGGCTGCCGAACGCCTTCGGTGAATACGATCTCGACGCCGATACCATGGCGGCGCAGATCCGCGAGTGGGCCGAGTCTGGCTTCCTCAACATCGTCGGCGGCTGCTGCGGCACCACGCCGGAGCACATTGCGGCGATGAGCAGTGCGGTGGCGGGCCTGCCGCCGCGCAGGCTGCCCGAGATCCCCGTCGCCTGCCGTCTCTCCGGCCTTGAGCCGCTCTCCATCGGCGACGACAGCCTGTTTGTTAACGTGGGCGAGCGCACCAACGTCACCGGCTCGGCCAAATTTAAGCGCCTGATCAAAGAAGAGAAGTACAGCGAAGCGCTGGACGTCGCCCGCCAGCAGGTGGAAAGCGGCGCGCAGATTATCGATATCAACATGGACGAGGGGATGCTCGACGCCGAGGCGGCGATGGTGCGCTTCCTCAACCTGATCGCTGGCGAGCCGGACATCGCCCGCGTGCCGATCATGATCGACTCTTCAAAATGGGACGTCATTGAAAAAGGACTGAAGTGCATTCAGGGCAAAGGCATCGTTAACTCCATTTCGATGAAGGAGGGCGTAGACGCCTTTATCCACCATGCGAAACAGGTGCGCCGCTACGGCGCCGCCGTCGTCGTGATGGCCTTTGACGAAGTGGGCCAGGCCGACACCCGCGAGCGCAAGATTGAGATCTGCCGCCGCGCGTACAGCATTCTGACCGAGGAGGTGGGCTTCCCGCCGGAAGACATTATCTTCGACCCGAACATCTTCGCCGTGGCGACCGGCATTGAAGAGCACAACAACTACGCGCAGGACTTTATCGGCGCGTGCGAAGACATTAAGCGCGAGCTGCCGCACGCGCTGATCTCCGGCGGCGTATCCAACGTCTCGTTCTCGTTCCGCGGCAACGATCCGGTGCGCGAGGCGATCCACGCGGTGTTCCTCTACTACGCCATCCGCAACGGCATGGACATGGGGATCGTCAACGCGGGGCAGCTGGCGATCTACGACGATCTGCCCGCCGAGCTGCGCGACGCGGTGGAGGACGTGATCCTTAACCGCCGCGACGACGCCACCGAGCGCATGCTGGATCTGGCCGAGAAGTACCGCGGCAGTAAATCCGACGAGGCTGTCAACGTGCAGCAGGCCGAGTGGCGCGCCTGGGACGTGAAAAAGCGCCTGGAATATTCGCTGGTTAAAGGCATCACCGAGTTTATCGAGATTGATACGGAAGAGGCCCGCCAGCAGGCCGCGCGCCCGATTGAGGTCATCGAAGGCCCGCTGATGGACGGCATGAACGTGGTGGGCGATCTGTTTGGCGAGGGCAAAATGTTCCTGCCGCAGGTGGTCAAATCCGCCCGCGTGATGAAGCAGGCCGTGGCGTACCTGGAACCCTACATCGAAGCCAGCAAAGAGAAGGGCTCCAGCAACGGCAAGATGGTGATCGCCACCGTGAAGGGCGACGTTCACGACATCGGCAAGAACATCGTCGGCGTGGTGCTGCAGTGCAACAATTACGAGATTATCGACCTCGGCGTGATGGTCCCGGCGGACAAAATCCTCAAGACCGCGCGCGAGGTGAATGCGGACCTGATTGGCCTCTCCGGGCTGATCACGCCGTCGCTGGACGAGATGGTAAACGTGGCGAAAGAGATGGAGCGCCAGGGCTTTACCATTCCGCTGCTGATCGGCGGGGCGACTACCTCGAAGGCGCACACGGCGGTGAAAATCGAGCAGAACTACAGCGGCCCGACGGTGTACGTGCAGAACGCCTCGCGCACCGTGGGCGTGGTGTCCGCGCTGCTGTCCGACACCCAGCGCGATGACTTCGTGGCGCGCACCCGCAAAGAGTACGAAACCGTGCGCATCCAGCACGGGCGCAAGAAGCCGCGCACGCCGCCGGTCAGCCTGCAGGCCGCGCGCGACAACGATCTGGCGTTCGACTGGTCAGCCTATACGCCGCCGGTAGCGCACCGTCTGGGCGTGCAGGAGGTGAGCGCCAGCATTGAAACGCTGCGCAACTACATCGACTGGACGCCGTTCTTTATGACGTGGTCGCTGGCGGGCAAATACCCGCGCATCCTCGAAGACGAGGTGGTGGGTGAAGAGGCGAAGCGCCTTTTCAAAGACGCGAACGACATGCTCGATAAGCTGAGCGCGGAGAAAACCCTTAACCCGCACGGCGTGGTGGGCCTGTTTCCGGCGAATCGCGTGGGCGACGACGTGGAAATCTACCGCGATGAAACCCGTACCCACGTGCTGGCGGTCAGCCGCCACCTTCGCCAGCAGACCGAGAAGGTGGGCTTCGCCAACTACTGCCTGGCCGACTTTGTTGCGCCGAAGCTCTCCGGGAAGGCCGACTACATCGGCGCGTTTGCCGTCACCGGCGGGCTGGAAGAAGATGCGCTCGCCGATGCGTTCGACGCGCAGCACGACGATTACAACAAAATCATGGTGAAAGCGATTGCCGACCGCCTGGCGGAAGCGTTCGCGGAATATCTCCACGAGCGCGTGCGCAAGGTGCACTGGGGGTACGCGGCCAATGAAAACCTCAGCAATGAAGATCTGATCCGCGAAAACTATCAGGGCATTCGCCCGGCACCGGGCTATCCGGCCTGCCCGGAGCACACCGAGAAGGGCACCATCTGGCAGCTGCTGGACGTGGAAGCGCACACGGGGATGAAGCTCACCGAGTCGTTCGCCATGTGGCCAGGCGCGTCCGTTTCCGGCTGGTACTTCAGCCATCCGGACAGCAAGTACTTCGCGGTGGCGCAGCTCCAGCGCGATCAGATCGAAGATTACGCGTTGCGCAAGGGGATGAGCGTCTCCGAGGTTGAGCGCTGGCTGGCCCCGAATTTAGGCTACGACGCGGATTAAAATCACCTTTCCTTACAACAAACAGGGCGCTCATCGGGCGCCCTGTCTCTTTCTTACGCTCAAAGCCTTATACTGAAGTATGGAAAAACATAACGATAAGGAGAAAACCCTTCCGTGCTGACTCTGCTACATCTGCTTTCTGCCGTGGCGCTGCTGGTCTGGGGTACACATATTGTCCGTACCGGCGTGATGCGCGTGTTCGGCGCGCGGTTACGCACCGTGCTGAGCCGCAGCGTTGAGAAAAAACCGCTCGCCTTCTGCGCGGGGATTGGCGTGACGGCGCTGGTCCAAAGCAGCAACGCCACCACCATGCTGGTGACCTCATTCGTCGCGCAGGACCTTGTCGCGCTGGCCCCGGCGCTGGTGATCGTGCTGGGCGCGGACGTGGGAACCGCGCTGATGGCGCGTATCCTGACCTTCGATCTCTCCTGGCTGTCGCCGCTGCTGATCTTTATCGGCGTCATCTTCTTCCTCGGACGTAAGCAAAGCCGTGCCGGACAGCTGGGGCGCGTGGGCATTGGCCTTGGGCTAATCCTGCTGGCGCTGGAGCTGATCGTGCAGGCGGTGACGCCCATCACCCAGGCCAACGGCGTGCAGGTTATTTTCTCCTCGCTGACCGGCGATATCATGCTGGACGCACTGATCGGCGCGGTGTTCGCCATCGTCAGCTACTCCAGCCTGGCGGCCGTGCTGCTGACGGCGACGCTGACCGCGGCTGGGGCGATATCGTTCCCGGTCGCCCTGTGTCTGGTCATCGGCGCGAACCTCGGTTCTGGCCTGCTGGCGATGCTCAACAACAGCGCGGCCAACGCTGCCGCACGCCGCGTGGCGCTCGGCAGCCTGCTGTTTAAGCTGGTGGGCAGCCTGATTATTCTGCCGTTTGTCCATCCGCTGGCGAACCTGATGGACAACCTGCCGCTGCCGAAAGCGGAGCTGGTGATCTACTTCCACGTCTTCTACAACCTGGTGCGCTGCCTGGCGATGGTGCCGTTTGCCGCGCCGATGGCCCGCTTCTGCGAGCGCCTCATCCGCGACGAGCCGGAGCTGGACGCGCGCCTCAAGCCGAAGCATCTGGATACATCCGTGCTGGACACCCCCGCGCTGGCGATTGCCAATGCCGCCCGCGAAACCCTGCGCATGGGCGACGCGATGGAAACCATGCTCGAGGGGCTGCAAAAGGTGATGCACGGCGAGCCGCGCGAAGAGAAAGAGCTGCGCAGGCTGGCGGACGACATCAACGTGCTGTATACCGCCATCAAGCTCTATCTGGCGCGCATCCCGCAGGACGAGCTGGCGGAGGAAGAGTCCCGCCGCTGGGCGGAAATCATCGAAATGTCGCTTAACCTGGAGCAGGCGTCGGATATCGTTGAGCGCATGGGCAGCGAGATTGCGGACAAATCCTTGGCCGCCCGCCGCGCGTTTTCGGGCGAAGGTTTGAAGGAGCTGGAGGCGCTGCATGAACAGCTGGTGAGCAACCTCAAGCTGGCGATGTCGGTCTTCTTCTCCAGCGACGTGCCGAGCGCCCGCCGCCTGCGCCGCAACAAGCATCGCTTCCGCATCCTCAACCGCCGCTACTCGCACGCCCACGTTGAGCGTCTGCACCAGCAGAACGTGCAAAGCATCGAGACTAGCTCCCTGCACCTCGGGCTGCTGGGGGATATGAAGCGTCTCAACTCCCTGTTCTGCGCGGTGGCCTACAGCGTGATGGAGCAGCCGGACGAAGACGACGAGCGTGATGATTATTGATCTCTGAAAGCGCCTCGCAAAACCGTGTTGCGAGGCGTGACCAAATCCTGAAGAAAACATAACGTGTTCCACGAGTCGTGACGTGCTCGTGGAGCAATGCTTTTGTTTAGTGATGTATAAAATTTTATACAAGGATGTGTTATGCTTTCACAAAGGCCAGCCATGAGGTTGATTGCATGGATGGGGAGTGCTTTTGATGATTTGCGCGGTTTTCCAGAGGAGATCCGTCGGGATGCGGGCTATCAGTTACACCGCCTCCAGGCTGGCTTAGAGGCCGCAGACTGGAAGCCGATGTCTGAGGTTGGCAAAGGCGTGGCGGAAATACGGCTTCGTGGCAGCACGGGGGCTTATCGAATCCTCTATCTGGCCCGTTTTGACGACGCCGTGTATGTGCTGCATTGCTTTAATAAGAAAACACAGCGTACCTCAAGCCATGATAAGCATATCGCCAGGACACGCTTTCAGGCCGTACTTGATGCCCGGAGGAATTGAATATGCGAGACCGCGTAGATACAAAAATTCGCCACGTGACGGCGGCAGAGGCAAACATTTTTACTGAACTGGGTTTTGGAGAGGATGAGGCCGGGATACTGCAAGAAAGCGCAGAAAAAGAGGTTGAGCAACTGCTGGCGATCAAGCGGCAGCTTATGCAGGAGATTTCCTCATGGATTGCTGAAAATAAGCTGCGTCAGGCTGATGCTGCGGCCAGGCTGAATGTGTCCAGACCTCGTGTTTCTGACGTTGTGAACCTCAAGACCAGCAAGTTTACGCTCGACACGCTGGTCATGATGCTGGGTAAATTAGGAAAACCCGTCTCAGTTACCGTTGGCTAATCTTTTTACCGGACCAAACCTAAGGTATATTTCGCCCTTCACAGGAGAAACTATGCTGCCAACTCAATCAACCCGATTAAACAAATACATTAGCGAGAGCGGGATCTGCTCACGTCGCGAGGCTGACCGTTACATCGAACAGGGTAACGTGTTTCTTAACGGCAAACGCGCCACGATTGGCGACCAGGTTGTGCCTGGCGACGTGGTCAAAGTCAACGGTCAGCTCATTGAGCCGCGTGACGCGGAAGACCTTGTATTTATCGCGTTGAACAAGCCGGTTGGCATCGTCAGCACCACCGAAGACGGCGAGCGGGACAACATCGTCGATTTCGTTAACCACAGCAGCCGCATCTTCCCGATTGGGCGTCTGGATAAAGACTCTCAGGGGCTGATTTTCCTCACCAACCACGGCGACCTGGTGAACAAGATCCTGCGCGCCGGTAACGACCACGAAAAAGAGTACATCGTGACCGTTAATAAGCCGGTGACGGATGAATTCATTCGCGGAATGGGCGCGGGCGTGCCGATTCTGGGCACCATGACGAAGAAGTGCAAGGTGAAGAAAGAGGCGCCGTTTGCGTTTCGCATTACGCTAGTGCAGGGCTTAAACCGTCAGATCCGCCGCATGTGCGAACATTTTGGCTACGAGGTCACAAAGCTCGAGCGCACGCGCATCATGAACGTCAGCCTGTCCGGCATTCCGCTGGGCGAGTGGCGCGACTTAACGGGCGACGAGCTGATTGAGCTGTTCAAGCTTATCGAGAATTCATCCTCCGAAGCGAAGCCGAAAACCAAGTCCAAGCCGAAAGCCCAGGGGATTAAGCGCCCGGTGGTGAAGGCGCCACAGTCTGAAGACAAAAATCGCGGTAAGCCCGCCAATAGCGGCAAGCGTTTTGTCCAGCCGGGCCGCAAAAAGAAAGGGCGCTGATTAGCGCCTTCCGCGGGTCGATGTGTTGGCGGACCAGGAGAAGGTCGCCTCTGCATCCGGTTTATAAGCCTGCTCTTTTTTCAGCTTGCGGGCTTTCTTCGCCTCCGCTTCGCGCTGGGCCATCAGCTTGTCGATGTACTCTTTCTTAACCTGATTGGTTTCGGCGTTCGTCAGCGTGCGGCCGTGTGCGATGCGTGCGCGGTCGAGAAGCGTTTTAAGTTCACGCTGCTCGGCTTCCGTCATGTCTTTCTGGGTTAATCGTGGTGTCGCCATTGCTGAAGCCTCCTGTAGGGGAGGCCTCAGTGTAAAGCAACTGCCGCGAATTAACCCTGTTTAACCGCATCTTTTTTAGGTTGTTCGTCAATCGGCTTGCCGGACCAGTAGCCCGCCAGCAGCGAGCCGGACAGGTTATGCCAGACGGAGAACAGCGCCCCCGGCAGCGCGGCCAGCGGTGAGAAGTAGATTTTACCGAGCGCTGCCGCCAGGCCGGAGTTCTGCATGCCCACCTCGATCGCCAGCGTGCGGCAGGTGGACTCATCGAAGCCAAACAGCTTCCCGCCCCAGTAGCCGCCGAGCAGGCCGATGGTGTTATGCAGCACCACCGCGATGATCACCACGAAGCCCACGGACGCGATGTGCGACGCCGAGCCCGCGACCACGGCGCTGATAATCGCCAGAATGCAGACCATCGAAAAGGCCGGCAGGCAGGGCTCAACCGCTTTCACCACGCGCGGGAAAAGGTGGTGGATCACCAGCCCCAGCGCAATCGGGATCACCACGATTTGCAGAATGCTGAGCAGCATTCCCATCACGTCCACCTGAATATGCGCATCCACGTACAGGCGCGTCAGCAGCGGGGTGGCAACCACGCCCACCAGCGTGGAAACGGAAGAGATCGTCACCGACAAAGCGACGTCTCCTTTCGCCAGGTAGATCATCACGTTGGACGCCGTGCCGCTGGCGACGCTCCCCACCAGCACCATTCCGGCGGACAGATCCGGCGGCATCTTAAAGGCCATGGCCAGCAGCCACGCGGCGAGCGGCATCACCAGGTAGTGCAGAAAAATGCCCGCGGCAACCGGTGCCGGACGGGAAAGCACGCGTTTGAAATCATCGATTTTCAGGTGCACGCCCATGCCGAGCATAATCAGCATCAGCAGCGTGGTGACCCACGGGCCAATCCCAGTGAAGGTGGTTGGCGTGTAATAGGCGAGGACGGAGAGCAGCAGCGCCCACAGCGGGAACAGCCGGGTAATGGCGGATAACATAGTGTATTCCTTGCAGTATTGTCGTGTTGTTTAGTTATGAAAAAGCCGGGTCTGCGCCCGGCTTATGAATAGTGTTTAACGTGCTAACGACTTTTATTCAAACAAATTCTGATGAAGTTTCTGCACCACCTGCTCGGCCTGATCGGCAGGGACCAGGAAGCAGAGGTTGTAGCTTGAGGCGCCGTAGCAAATCATGCGGATGCTGAATGGGTCGAGCACGCCGAACACCTCTTTGCCCACGCCGCAGGCGCGCGACAGCTTGTTACCGATGATGGCAACCAGCGCCAAATCTTCTTCCACTTCCACGCGGCACAGCTCGGACAGCTCAATCAGCAGAGACTGCGTCAGCAGGGTGTCGCCGGTAGAGGTGGAGCCGGTAGTGTCCAGCGTCAGGGCAATGCTCACTTCCGACGTGGTAATCAGATCCACGGAGATATTGTGGCGCGCCAGAATGCCGAACACTTCTGCCAGAAAGCCGCGTGAATGCAGCATATTGTGGCTGTGCAGCGTAACCAGCGTCTGCTTGCGGCGCAGCGCCAGGGCGCGGAACAGCGGCGGGTTGTCGGTTTTTTTGCAGACCAGCGTGCCGCCCGCTTTCGGATCTTTGCTCGAGCCAACGAAGACAGGAATGTCGCTGCGCACCGCGGGCAGCAGGGTGGCCGGGTGCAGCACCTTCGCGCCGAAGGTCGCCATTTCGGCGGCCTCTTCAAAGGCGATCACGTCAATGCGCTTTGCGGCAGAAACTATGCGCGGGTCGGTGGTGTAAATGCCGGGCACGTCGGTCCAGATATCCACGCGCGTCGCGTGCAGGGCTTCGCCCAGCAGGGCGGCGGTGTAGTCGCTGCCGCCGCGGCCCAGCGTGGTGGTGCGGCCTTTGGCTTCGCTGCCGATAAAGCCCTGGGTAATGACAATGCCTTCTTCCAGACGCGGTGCCAGCTGCTGGCTGGTCAGCTCGGCCAGCGCTTCAACGTCCGGCTCGGCGCGGCCAAAACGGTCGCTGGTGCGCATGATTTTGCGCACGTCAAACCACTGGGACTGAACGTTGCGCTCGCGCAGGATCTCAACGAACAGCAGGGTCGACATCAGCTCGCCGTGGCTGACCAGCTCGTCCGTCAGGGCGGTTGAGGTCGCCAGCGACGCCGCTTCCGCCAGGGTGGTGATATTTTCCAGCAGGCGCTCGACTTCTTCGCGGATCACGTTCGGGTTTTGCAGGCGCTCGAGGATATCGAACTGAATTTTGCGCAGCGCGTCCAGCTTGACGAAACGTTCGGTCGCTTCCAGTCCTTCAGACAGTGAAACCAGCAGGTTCGTCACCCCAGCGGAGGCAGAAAGCACTACCAGGCGGGTATTCGGATCGGCCAGCACCACATCGGCGCTGCGGTTCATGGCGTCGTAATCCGCCACACTGGTGCCGCCAAACTTAGCGACCACAAAACTCGTCATAACAACCTCGTGTCAGGGAAAGAATAAAGCGACCAGGGCACAAGATTGAAACGATAACAGGTGCAGCCGCAAATACGGCCCTATAAATAAGATGTAGGGGGTGTCCTGTCAACGCTGGGATTATGCGGATTTTTTATGGGTGGGTACCCCTGAGAAACAGGACTTATAACAGGGCCATATTTTATGCTCCGTTTTACCGCGAAAGGGGGCACATTTCCCCACCGCACGGCGCCGGTGCAGCAGCTATACTTTTCGGGTCTTTTCACCTGCGTTTGATGCAGACCAGGCCAATGGCATAAAAACCATCACAATTTTTATTTGCAGGCGCTACAATCGACCGCAGTCACAATTCTCAACAGAAGAGTATTGCTAATGAAAAACATCAACCCAACGCAGACCGCTGCCTGGCAGGCACTCCAGAAACATTTTGATGAAATGAAAGACGTCACCATCGCGGATCTGTTCGCGAAAGATGGCGATCGTTTCAGCAAGTTCTCCGCGACCTTCGACGACCTGATGCTGGTGGATTTCTCCAAAAACCGCATCACCGAAGAGACGCTGGCAAAACTGCAGGATCTGGCGAAAGAGACCGAGCTGGCAGACGCCATTAAATCCATGTTCTCCGGTGAGAAGATCAACCGCACCGAAGACCGCGCCGTGCTGCATGTTGCGTTGCGTAACCGTAGCAATACGCCAATCATCGTTGACGGCAAAGACGTCATGCCGGAAGTGAACGCGGTGCTGGAGAAGATGAAAACCTTCTCTGAAGCGATCATCTCCGGAAGCTGGAAAGGCTACACCGGCAAGGCGATCACTGACGTGGTAAACATCGGCATCGGCGGCTCTGACCTGGGCCCGTTCATGGTGACCGAGGCGCTGCGCCCGTACAAAAATCACCTCAACATGCACTTCGTGTCTAACGTTGACGGTACCCACATCGCCGAAGTGCTGAAAAAGGTCAACCCGGAAACCACCCTGTTCCTGGTGGCGTCTAAAACCTTCACCACGCAGGAAACCATGACCAACGCCCACAGCGCGCGCGACTGGTTCCTGAAAACGGCCGGTGACAACAAGCACGTAGCGAAGCACTTCGCGGCGCTGTCCACCAACGGTAAGGCGGTGGGCGAGTTCGGCATTGATACCGCGAACATGTTCGAGTTCTGGGACTGGGTCGGCGGCCGCTACTCGCTGTGGTCGGCGATTGGCCTGTCCATCATTCTCTCCGTGGGCTTCGACAATTTCGTTGAGCTGCTCTCCGGCGCGCACGCGATGGATAAACACTTCTCCACCACCGCGCCAGAGAAAAACCTGCCGGTGCTGCTGGCGCTGATTGGTATCTGGTACAACAACTTCTTCGGCGCTGAAACCGAAGCGATCCTGCCGTACGACCAGTACATGCACCGCTTTGCGGCCTACTTCCAGCAGGGCAACATGGAATCCAACGGTAAGTACGTTGACCGTAACGGCAACGCGGTGGATTACCAGACTGGCCCAATCATCTGGGGCGAGCCGGGCACCAACGGCCAGCACGCGTTCTACCAGCTGATTCACCAGGGCACCAAAATGGTACCGTGCGATTTCATCGCCCCGGCCATTACGCATAACGCGCTCTCCGACCACCATCAGAAGCTGCTGTCTAACTTCTTCGCACAGACCGAGGCGCTGGCGTTCGGTAAGTCTCGCGAGGTTGTCGAGCAGGAATACCGTGACCAGGGTAAAGATCCGGCCACGCTGGACCACGTTGTGCCGTTCAAAGTGTTTGAAGGCAACCGCCCAACCAACTCCATCCTGCTGCGCGAAATCACGCCGTTCAGCCTCGGCGCGCTGATTGCCCTGTACGAGCACAAGATCTTCACCCAGGGCGCGATCCTGAACATCTTCACCTTTGACCAGTGGGGCGTAGAGCTGGGCAAACAGCTGGCGAACCGCATTCTGCCGGAGCTGGGTGATGATAAAGCGATTGAAAGCCACGACAGCTCAACAAATGGTTTGATCAACCGTTATAAATCCTGGCGTGCGTAATTAATACGTCATGAATAATGCCGGCAATATGCCGGCATTTTTTTATCGGATAATTCCGCATGTCTGTTATTTATCTCAAATTACGGATCTGAGTTTTATCTGAAAAAGGCCGTTAACCCGCGCGGCGCTGCGGATTATTTTAGGAATATACGGAGGCGGAATTATAACCAGTATATTTATAATTAATTGATTTAGCAGGTTTTGATATTTTGGTCATTAATATTGCGCCGCTGAATTTTCTAATAGTCTGAAAACCTTCCCCCTATTTCCCCGCACGGCAATCCCACTGCCTTAGTTGTGTATACTCGATTCCGCCTGAATTTCTTTTCAGGTAAATCTCCATTCATTCATTGAAGGGAAATTGTTATGAAGAAAGTACTGTATGGCATTTTTGCCATATCTGCGCTTGCGGCGACATCTGCCTATGCGGCTCCGGTTCAGGTCGGGGAAGCGGCAGGTTCGGCAGCGACGTCTGCGTCTGCGGGGAGTTCTACCGCGGCCAGCACCAGCACCGTAAGTTCAGCCGTGGGTGTCGCGCTGGCGGCAACCGGTGGCGGTGATGGCTCCAATACCGGAACCACGACCACCACGACGACCAGCACCCAGTAATACCGGGTGTTTTAATCATAACCACACTTCGGTGTGGTTATTTCGCCCCTTCGGAGAAGAGTCGTGAAGCGACCTGCAATCATCCTGATTTGCCTGCTCTTACAGGCCTGTTCGGCCAGCACCAAAGGGCTGGGACATTCGCTGTGGGACAGCCTGTTCGGCACGCCCGGCGTGCAGCTAACCGATGACGAACTGCAAAACATGCCTTACGCCAGCCAGTACATGCAGCTTAACAACGGGCCGCAGCTGTTTGTGGTGCTCGCTTTCGACGAAAACGGGCAGCAGAAATGGGTGACGCAGGATCAGGCTACCCTCGTGACGCGGCATGGGCGCATCGTAAAAACGCTGCTGGGCGGCGACAACCTGCTAGAGGTGAACAACCTCGCGGCCGATCCGCTTATCAAGCCAAACCAGATTACCGACGGCGCGGGCTGGACGCGCACGATGGGCTGGACCGAGCACAAGCAGGTGCGGTACGCCACGGCCCGCTCGGTCTTCCGCTGGGACGGCACGGATAGCGTGAAGGTCGGCAGCGACGAAACCCGGGTCCGCGTGCTGGATGAAGAGGTCACGACCGACCAGGCGACGTGGCACAACCGCTTCTGGGTGGATGACGAAGGGCAAATCCGCCAGTCCTTACAGTATCTCGGCGCCGATTTCTTCCCGGTGAAAACCACCCTGATTAAGGCGGCGAAATCATGAAAAAGCTCATCTCTGCGGCGCTCATCGCGAGTCTTGCCGCGCCGCTGGCGTGGTCGGCGGGAACGGTAAAGGTCTACACGCCGGACGGTGAAAAACCGAAAACCTTAGCCGACGCCGGGCACCTGCTCGATCTCGTCGGGCAGCCGCGGCTCGCCAACAGCTGGTGGCCGGGGGCGGTCATCAGCGAGCGCCGGGCGAGCGTGGCGGCAGAACAGCAGCACAAGGCGCTGCTGGCGAGGCTGACAGGGCTCGCCGGGCAGGAAGACGGCGACGACGCGGCGGCCATTAGCGCCCTGCGCCAGCAGCTTGCGGCGGTGAAGGTCACGGGACGGCAAACCATCAACCTCGACCCGGACGAGGTGCGCGTGGCGGAACACGGCAATCCGGCGCTTGAGGGCGATTATACGCTCTGGCTTCCGGCGAAGCCTTCCACCGTGATCGTGATGGGGCTGATAAGCAGCCCCGGCAAAAAGCCCTTCACGCCGGGGCGCGACGTGGCGAACTACCTTGACGAGCAAAGCCTGCTCAGCGGCGCGGATAACAGCTACGCGTGGGTGATCTACCCCGACGGGCGCACACAAAAAGTACCGGTAGCCTACTGGAATAAGCGCCACGTTGAGCCCATGCCCGGCAGCATCATTTTTGTCGGTTTTGCCGACCACTTCTGGACGAAGGCCTATGACGGCATTAACGCCGATATCCTTCGCTCCCTGACGCAGCGGATACCGGATTAATGAAAAAAACCTACTTCTACAGCATGCTGGCGCTGTGCGTGAGCGCGGCCTGCCATGCCGAAACCTTTCCGGCGCCCGTTGGGCCCTCGCAGTCTGACTTCGGCGGCGTGGGCCTGCTGCAGACGCCCACCGCGCGCATGGCCCGCGAAGGCGAGCTGAGCCTCAACTATCGCGATAACGATCAGTACCGCTACTACTCCGCCTCCGTTCAGCTGTTCCCGTGGCTCGAAACCACGCTGCGCTACACCGACGTGCGCACGAAGCAGTACAGCAGCGTGGATGCCTTCTCCGGCGACCAGACCTACAAAGACAAAGCCTTCGACCTGAAGCTGCGCCTGTGGGAAGAGAGCTACTGGATGCCGCAGGTCTCCATCGGCGCGAAGGATATCGGCGGGACCGGCCTGTTTGATGCGGAATACATGGTCGCCAGCAAGGCCTGGGGGCCGTTTGATTTCTCGCTCGGGCTGGGATGGGGCTATCTCGGCACCAGCGGCAACGTGAAAAATCCGTTCTGTTCCTACAGCGACAAATACTGCTACCGCGACAACAGCTATAAGAAAGCCGGCTCGATTAACGGCGACCAGATGTTCCACGGCCCGGCGTCGCTGTTCGGCGGCGTGGAGTATCAAACGCCGTGGCAGCCGCTGCGCCTGAAGCTGGAGTATGAAGGAAACGATTACAGCCAGGAGTTCGCCGGGAAGATTGAGCAGAAGAGCAAGTTTAACGTCGGCGCCATTTACCGCGTCACCGACTGGGCCGACGTTAACCTCAGCTACGAGCGCGGCAATACCCTGATGTTTGGCTTTACGCTGCGCACCAACTTCAACGACATGCGCCCGCACTACAACGACAACGCGCGGCCAAAATACCAGCCGGAGCCGCAGGATGCGATTATTCAGCACTCCGTGGTGGCGAACCAGCTGACGCTGCTGAAATATAACGCGGGCCTGGCGGATCCGAAGATCCAGACCAAAGGCGACACGCTGTACGTCACCGGCGAGCAGGTGAAATACCGCGACTCGCGCGAAGGGATCGAACGCGCCAACCGGATCGTGATGAACGATCTGCCGGAGGGGATCCGCACGATCCGCGTGACGGAAAACCGCCTCAACCTGCCGCAGGTGACGACCGAAACGGACGTCGCCAGCCTCAAGCGCCACCTTGAGGGCGAGCCGCTGGGCCACGAAACCGAGCTGGTGCAGAAGCGCGTTGAGCCGGTGGTGCCGGAGACCACCGAGCAGGGCTGGTATATCGACAAATCCCGCTTCGATTTCCATATCGATCCGGTGCTGAACCAGTCCGTCGGCGGGCCGGAAAACTTCTACATGTATCAGCTGGGCGCGATGGCGACGGCGGATCTGTGGGTCACCGACCACCTGCTTACCACCGGCAGCCTGTTCGGCAACATCGCCAACAACTACGACAAGTTCAACTACACCAACCCGCCGAACGATTCAAAACTGCCGCGCGTAAGAACTCGCGTGCGTGAATATGTGCAGAACGACGTCTACGTTAACAACCTGCAGGCCAACTACTTCCAGTACTTCGGCAACGGCTTCTACGGCCAGGTCTACGGCGGCTATCTGGAAACCATGTTCGGCGGCGCGGGGGCGGAGGTGCTGTATCGCCCCGTCGACAGCAACTGGGCGTTCGGCGTTGACGCCAACTACGTGAAGCAGCGCGACTGGCGCAGCGCGCAGGACATGATGAAGTTCACCGACTACAGCGTGAAAACCGGGCATTTGACCGCCTACTGGACGCCGTCGTTCGCGCAGGACGTGCTGGTGAAAGCCAGCGTTGGTCAGTATCTGGCAGGCGATAAGGGCGGCACGCTGGACATCTCGAAACACTTCGACAGCGGCGTGGTCGTGGGCGGCTATGCCACCATCACCAACGTCTCGCCGGACGAATACGGGGAAGGGGATTTCACCAAAGGGGTGTATGTCTCGATTCCGCTGGATCTCTTCTCGTCAGGCCCAACCCGCAGCCGCGCGGCCGTGGGCTGGACGCCGCTGACCCGCGACGGCGGCCAGCAGCTTGGGCGTAAGTTCCAGCTGTATGACATGACGAGCGATAAGAGCGTTAACTTCCGCTAATGCCGGTTTGCCCGGTGGCGCTGCGCTTACCGGGCCTACGATAGTGTTTTGTAGGCCGGGCAAACGCAGTGCCGCCCGGCAAAAATGCTCATGCGGACAAAACATAAACAAAAAATATAGATCCCCGTCACACTTTTGCGTTATACAGGAACCTCGCCCTGGAGAACGAGGTGCTGTATGACATCCCAGACCCGCCCGCGCGTTGAGTTTATCTCAACGATCCTCCAGACCGTGCTGAACCTCGGTCTGCTGAGCCTTGGCCTGATCCTGGTCGTTTTTCTCGGTAAAGAGACGGTGCATCTGGCGGATGTGCTGTTCGCCCCCGAGCAAACCAGCAAATACGCGCTGGTGGAAGGCCTGGTGGTCTACTTTCTTTACTTCGAATTTATCGCCCTGATTGTGAAGTATTTTCAGTCCGGCTTTCACTTCCCGCTGCGCTATTTTGTCTACATCGGGATCACCGCGATTGTGCGGCTGATCATCGTCGATCACAAATCCCCGCTCGACGTGCTGATCTATTCGGCGGCGATCCTGCTGCTGGTCATTACCCTCTGGCTGTGCAACTCGAAGCGCCTGAAGCGCGAATAAAAAAAGGGCGCTCCGGGGAGCGCCTAACAGTCACAAGGTGGTTCAATACAATACGTCTAAAGTTGAGGGTTGCAGTGGCATTACAGATGAAACTTAGCCTTTCACACCGCCCGCCGTCAGGCCGTTGACCAGCCAGCGCTGTGCCAGCAGGAACACCACGGTAATCGGGATGGCGGAGAGCACGGCCGCTGCGGCAAAGTCGCCCCACAGGTAGTTTTGCGGGTTGAGGTATTGCTGCATACCCACGGCCAGGGTGTAGCTGTTCACGTCGCGCAGCAGCAGCGACGCGACCGGAACTTCGGTAATCGCGGCGATAAACGACAAGATAAACACCACCGCCAGAATCGGTACCGACAGCGGCAGCAGCACCAGGCGGAACGCCTGCCACGGCGTTGCGCCATCCAGCGCCGCCGCTTCTTCCAGCGAACCGTCGATGGTTTCGAAGTAGCCCTTAATGGTCCACACGTGCAGGGCGATGCCGCCAAGATAGGCGAAGATCACGCCGCCGTGGGTATTCAGGCCGATAAACGGCACGTACTGGCCCAGGCGGTCAAAGAGGGCGTACAGCGCAACCAGCGAGAGAACCGCCGGGAACATTTGGAAAATCAGCATCCCTTTCAGCAGCGCCGCTTTCCCCGGGAAGCGCATGCGGGCGAAAGCGTAAGCGCAGGTGGTGGAGAGCGCCACGATGCCAATCGCGGTGATGCCCGCAATTTTCACCGAGTTCCACAGCCACAGCAGCACCGGGAACGGCGGCGGCGTCACGCGGCCGTCGGCGTGTTCCACGCTGAAGCCCAGCGCCAGCTTCCAGTGCTCCCAGGAGATTTCATCCGGGATCAGGCTTCCGGTCGCAAAGTTACCGGAGCGCAGGGAGATGGCGATGACCATCAGCAGCGGGAACATGATCGCCGCGATGAAAATCAGCAGGCCTAAGTGCGTCGCCAGGAGGCGCAGCTTCTGAGATTTGGGTTGGACCATTGACATATTCAGTGCCCTCCTTAGTCGAATTTCATACGCGTAGCTTTCAGGTTCACAATCGCCAGCACGCCTACCAGCAGGAAGATCAGCGTGGCAATCGCCGCCGCCAGGCCGAAGTCCTGACCGCCGCCGCCTTCGAAGGCGATGCGGTAGGTGTAGCTCACGAGCAGGTCGGTATAGCCCGCCGGCGTAGTGGTGCCCAGACGGTCCGGGCCGCCGTTGGTCAACAGCTGAATCAGCACGAAGTTGTTAAAGTTAAAGGCGAAGCTGGCGATCATCAGCGGCGTCAGCGGCTTGATGAGCAGCGGTAGCGTAATCTTGAAGAAGTTCTGGAACGGACCCGCGCCGTCCATCGCCGAGGCTTCGTACAGGTCGTCCGGAATCGCCTTCAGCAGGCCCATGCACAGGATCATCATGTACGGGTAGCCCAGCCAGGTGTTGACGATGATAATCATCGAGCGGGCGGTGGTCGGGTCGCTGAACCAGGCCGGCTTGATGCCGAACAGCGCGCTCAGCATCATGTTGATCTCACCGAAGCTCTGGTTAAACAGCCCTTTGAAAATCAGAATCGAGATAAACGACGGCACGGCGTACGGCAGAATCAGCAGCACGCGGTAAATCGCCTTGCCCTTCAGGGATTCCCACTGCACCAGGCACGCCAGCACCATGCCCACGGCAACGGTCAGGATCACCGTCAGCACCGAGAAGACCACGGTCCAGACGAAGATGGCGAAGAACGGCTTCTGGATGCCTTCGTCGGTAAACACGCGGGTAAAGTTGTCCCAGCCGATGGTGACGGTGTAGCCCGGGCTGAGCTTGTCATCGCCCCATTTGCCGTCGGCAGTGATGGACTGATAGAAGCCGATATCGTTGTTCGGACGGTACTTCACGCCGCTCTGGTTGTTGGTGAGCGTGCCGTCATCCGCCAGGGTGTAGAGCGGCTGCGTGCCGGAGAACTGGCGCAGCGAGCTCATGGTCACTTTGCTCTCGTCCGGCAGCACGGCGGTAACCTGAGTCAGCGCCTGACGGTTCTGGGTAATGACGCGCAGGTTAGCGCGTTCGCCTTCCGGCAGGGCGGTCGCCTCTTTTAAGGCCAGCTTCTGCTCGCCGCCGAATTTAAACGCGTCAGAAATAAACACCTTCTGCGTCTCCTGGTCCGTGAGCGCCAGCGTCCACGCGTCACCCGCAGGGTAGAGGCCGAAGTTAAACGTTTTGCCCGCCTGATAGGACCGGTCGAGAAGCACCTGGGTGGCGCGCTCCTGCGCGAGCTGGTTGGTGCTGCTGTAGTTGGTGAACGCAATGGCGATGGTGCAGATCAGCGGGAACAGGACAAACAGCCCCATCCCGGCCACGCCCGGATAGACATAGCGCCAGGCGTAGGCCTTGCGGTTAGCGAAAATATACAGGCCAGCAGAGCTTAAAATCAGCGTCATGATGGCGAACAGATATTCCCCCTGTACGTACATTAAAACAACAAGGTAACCCACCAGCAGACACAGCAGACCAATCACTGACCACTTCAGCGCGTCGCTTTGCCACCAGCGTTTCTTTTTAATGACATCCATGGGGTTCTTCCTCTACAACGTGTGATCTTTTCTCCCTCTCCTGGGGGAGAGGGCCGGGGTGAGGGCGTGCGGATCGCGACAACCCTCACCCTAACCCTCTCCCAAAGGGAGAGGGAACTACGGCATTACTTGGTAATACGACCCTGTGCATCTTTCAGCGCGGCGTCGACGGTCTGACGACCGCTGGCAGCGTTGATTACCGCGGTACGGGTGGCGTACCAGAACGCGGCCATCTGAGGGATGTTCGGCATGATTTCGCCTTTCTGGGCGTTATCCATGGTCGCCGCAATGCGCGGATCTTTCGCCAGCTGATCCTGGAAGGATTTCAGCGCCACGGCGCCCAGCGGCTTGTCCTTGTTCACTTCATCCAGACCCTGATCGGTCAGCAGGTAGTTTTCGAGGAACTCTTTCGCCAGCTCTTTGTTCGGGCTGGCGGCGTTGATGCCCGCGCTCAGCACGCCCACGAACGGTTTAGACGGCTTGCCGTTGAAGGTTGGCAGCAGCGTCACGCCGTAGTTGATTTTGCTCTTGTCGATGTTGGTCCAGGCCCACGGACCGTTGATGGTCATCGCGGTTTCGCCCTTGTTGAACGCCGCTTCCGCGATGGAGTAATCGGTATCCGCGTTCATGTGTTTGTTCTTGATCAGGTCTACCAGGAAGGTCAGGCCCGCTTTCGCGCCCGCGCTGTCCACGCCGACGTCCTTCACGTCGTATTTGCCGTTTTCAAACTTGAAGGCGTAACCGCCGTCGGCAGCAATCAGCGGCCAGGTGAAGTACGGTTCCTGCAGGTTGAACATCAGGGCCGATTTGCCTTTCGCCTTCAGCGTTTTGTCCAGCGCCGGGATCTCTTCCCAGGTTTTCGGCGGGTTAGGCACCAGGTCTTTGTTGTAAATCAGCGACAGCGCTTCAACGGCAATTGGATAAGCAATCAGCTTGCCGTTATAGCGAACGGCGTCCCAGGTGAACGGGAACAGCTTGTCCTGGAAGGCTTTATCCGGCGTGACTTCTGCCAGCAGGCCAGACTGCGCGTAGCCGCCGAAACGGTCATGCGCCCAGAAGATGATGTCCGGGCCGTCGCCCGTTGCCGCGACCTGCGGGAACTTCTCTTCCAGCTTGTCAGGGTGCTCAACGGTGACCTTGATACCGGTGTCTTTCTCGAATTTTTTGCCCACTTCGGCCAGGCCGTTATAGCCTTTGTCGCCGTTAATCCAGACAACCAGCTTACCTTCTTCAATTTTGGCGAGAGCCGGTGCGGAAATCATCATTGCTGCCAGGGCGGACAATGCGAAAACGCGTGCGCCAGTCTTGATCTTCATATCTGCCATCCTTTTTGGTGATGTGCTCGTGGATACATGAGGTGGTTCAACGTGGCTCAGTCTCCTTATTTGACATCCTCTTTCCATCCTCCCGGCCCCTACGCCCCACCCCCCGTTTGTGTGATCTCTGTAACATAAATTTAAGTTATGAGTGGTGGCGCACATAAAACCCCACTGAATTTTGCAGGCCGCTTCACGATTTTCGCCTCAGCCCGCCCGCTGCGGTCGCAGAGCGTCATCTCTCATCCTCCCGCCTCCTCCCCCATGAAAAAGCCAGGGGGTGGAGGATTCACGAAAGTAATGGAAGACGCATAGTGAACTTATGTTGAATGTTTCTGTCGGTGACAGGTTGTAACGAGGGAGAAGGGCATGGCGAGCGTACAGCTGCGTAATGTAACGAAAGCCTGGGGCGACGTAGTGGTGTCGAAAGACATCAATCTGGACATCCACGAAGGTGAGTTCGTGGTGTTCGTCGGTCCTTCAGGCTGTGGTAAATCTACTCTGCTGCGTATGATTGCCGGTCTTGAAACGATCACCAGCGGTGATTTGTTTATTGGTGAAACCCGTATGAACGACATCCCGCCTGCCGAGCGCGGCGTGGGCATGGTGTTCCAGTCTTATGCGCTTTATCCCCACCTGTCCGTTTCCGAAAACATGTCTTTTGGCCTCAAGCTGGCCGGTGCGAAGAAAGAGGTTATCAACCAGCGCGTGACCCAGGTCGCCGAGGTGTTACAGCTGGCGCATCTGCTGGAGCGCAAGCCGAAAGCGCTCTCCGGTGGCCAGCGACAGCGCGTGGCGATTGGCCGTACGCTGGTGGCAGAGCCGCGCGTGTTCCTGCTCGATGAACCCCTTTCCAACCTGGATGCCGCCCTGCGCGTCCAGATGCGTATCGAAATTTCCCGTCTGCACAAGCGTCTTGGCCGCACGATGATTTACGTCACCCACGATCAGGTCGAGGCGATGACCCTGGCCGACAAAATTGTGGTGCTGGACGCCGGCCGCGTGGCGCAGGTCGGCAAACCGCTGGAGCTGTATCACTACCCGGCAGACCGCTTCGTTGCGGGCTTCATTGGCTCGCCGAAAATGAACTTCCTGCCCGTCAAAGTGACCGCAACGGCGATTGAACAGGTGCAGGTCGAGCTGCCAAACCGCCAGCAGGTCTGGCTCCCGGTGGACAGCGCGAACGTGCAGGTCGGGGCAAATATGTCCCTCGGCATTCGTCCGGAACACCTGCTGCCGAGCCACATCGCGGATGTGACCCTCGAAGGTGAAGTTCAGGTCGTCGAACAGCTTGGTCACGAAACACAGATTCATATCCAGATCCCCGCCATCCGTCAGAACCTGGTCTACCGCCAGAATGACGTGGTGTTGGTAGAAGAGGGTGCCAAATTCGCTATCGGCTTGCCGCCAGAGCGCTGCCATCTGTTCCGTGAGGATGGCACCGCATGTCGTCGGCTGCATATAGAGCCAGGCGTTTAAGCAATCCCAAAAGAAAACACGAAGCCGACAGGTGAAGTGTTCAAAGAAAAGCAATGATCTCAGGAGATAGAATGATGATTACTCTGCGCAAACTTCCACTGGCAGTTGCCGTCGCAGCGGGCGTAATGTCTGCTCAGGCGCTGGCAGTTGATTTCCACGGTTACGCTCGTTCCGGCATTGGCTGGACGGGAAGTGGCGGCGAACAACAATGTTTCCAGGCAACGGGTGCACAAAGTAAATACCGTCTCGGTAACGAATGTGAAACCTATGCAGAACTGAAGCTGGGCCAGGAAGTATGGAAAGAAGGCGATAAGAGCTTCTACTTCGATACTAACGTCGCGTACTCCGTGGCGCAGCAGAATGACTGGGAAGCGACCGATCCCGCGTTCCGTGAAGCTAACGTGCAGGGTAAAAACCTGATTGAATGGCTGCCGGGCTCCACCATCTGGGCCGGTAAGCGCTTCTATCAGCGTCACGACGTTCACATGATCGACTTCTACTACTGGGATATCTCTGGTCCTGGTGCGGGTCTGGAAAACATCGACGTCGGCTTCGGTAAACTCTCTCTGGCAGCAACCCGTTCTTCTGAAGCGGGCGGCTCTTCCTCCTTCGCCAGCAACAGCATTTATGATTACACCACGCGCACCGCGAACGACGTCTTTGACGTGCGTTTAGCGCAGATGGAAGTGAACCCGGGCGGCACCCTGGAGCTGGGCGTTGACTACGGCCGTGCCAACCCGCGTGACGACTATCGTCTGGTTGACGGCGCGTCTAAAGACGGCTGGATGTTCACCGCTGAACACACCCAGAGCATGCTGAAAGGCTACAACAAGTTTGTGGTGCAGTACGCCACCGACTCCATGACCTCTCAGGGTAAAGGCCTGTCTCAGGGTTCTGGCGTAGGCATCGATGGCAATAGCGGCTTTGCGTATGACATCAACAACAACGGCAGCCTGCTGCGTATCCTCGACCACGGTGCAATCTCCCTGGGCGATAGCTGGGACCTGATGTACGTCGGTATGTATCAGGACATCGACTGGGATAACAACAACGGCACCAAGTGGTGGACCGTGGGCGTACGTCCAATGTACAAATGGACGCCAATCATGAGCACCCTGCTGGAAGTGGGCTACGACAACGTGAAATCCCAGGAAACTGGCGATACCAACAACCAGTACAAAATCACCCTGGCACAACAGTGGCAGGCTGGCGACAGCATCTGGTCTCGTCCGGCTATCCGCGTCTTCGCAACCTACGCGAAGTGGGATGAGAAGTGGGGCTACGACTACAACGGCAACCCAGGAAATAACCCTAACTTCGGTAAAGCGGTTAAAGATGGCTTCAACGGCGGTTCCTTCGGCCGCGGCGACAGCGACGAGTGGTCCTTCGGCGCCCAGATGGAAATCTGGTGGTAATCCCGTCTTAACCTGACGTAATGACCAAACTGAGGGGCGAAAGCCCCTCAATCCTTGGGGCAGCGCGCTATTGCCTGGCTACCGCTGAACCCGTGCTTTCTGAGGTGATAACAATGAAAATGAACAAGACTCTCCTTGCCCTTTGCCTGTCCGCTGGCCTGCTGGCGAGCGCACCTGCCGTGACGCTGGCTGACGTGAACTTCGTTCCGCAAAACACGACCTCCGCACCGGCTATTCCTGCCGCGGCACTGCAGCAGCTCGCCTGGACGCCGGTGGATCAGTCCAAAACGCAGACCACCCAGCTTTCAACGGGCGGCCAGCAGCTGAACGTGCCGGGCATCACCGGTCCGGTTGCCGCCTATAGCGTTCCGGCCAACATTGGTGAACTGGCTATAACACTTACCAGCGAAGTGAACAAACAAACCAGCGTGTTTGCGCCGAACGTGCTGATTCTCGATCAGAACATGACGCCATCGGCGTTTTTCCCGAGCGAATACTTTACCTACCAAGAGCCGGGCGTGATGAGCGCTGACCGCCTGGAAGGGGTGATGCGCCTGACGCCTGCGCTGGGACAGCAAAAGCTCTACGTGCTGGTCTTTACCACCGAGCAGGATCTGCAGAAAACCACCACATTGCTCGATCCGGCAAAAGCCTACGCGAAGGGCACCGGCAACGCCGTGCCTGACATTCCGGACCCGATTGCCCGCCACGTGACCGACGGGACGCTGAAGCTGAAGGTGAAAACCAACAGCGGCTCCAGCGTGCTGGTTGGCCCGCTGTTTGGCTCCTCCGGCAATGGCCCTGTGACCGTGGGCAACACTGCCGCACCGGTTTACGCCGCACCGGCTGCTGCACCGGCCGCCGCCGCGCCAGCCGCAGCCCCGGCGAAGAAAGCGGAGCCGGTACTGAACGATACCGAAGCATACTTCAACAACGCGATTAAGCAGGCCGTGAAGCGTGGCGATGTCGATAAGGCGCTGAAGCTGCTTGATGAAGCCGAACGTTTAGGTTCAACCACTGCCCGTTCCACCTTTATCAGCAGTGTAAAAGGCAAGGGGTGATCGTCTCCCCGCAGTGCTGATTTGTTAGTTTTAGTGCGCCTGAGTGGGCGCACTTTTTTTCCTGCCGTCCGTGCGTGTTGCACCGTTGTTGCGATAGTGATCGTTAAATAACGTTTGACCGCCCCCAAGCCGCGTTTCTGCGATACAATGCCATTACGTTATGTATCGGAGAGTCTGGCATGTCACACCCCGCGCTAACGCAATTGCGTGCGCTGCGCTATTTAGACCACATACCCGCGCTTGACCCGGCGCAGCTCGACTGGCTGCTGCTGGAAGATTCCATGACAAAACGTTTTGAGCAACAGGGCAAAACGGTCACGGTGACGATGATCCGCGAAGGGTTTGTCACGTCCGATGAGATTGCCAGCGAGCTGCCGCTGCTGCCGTCTGAAGAACGCTACTGGCTGCGCGAGATCCTGCTCTGTGCCGACGGCGAGCCGTGGCTTGCCGGACGGACGGTGGTGCCTGAGTCCACCCTTTCCGGACCCGAGCTTGCCCTGCAGCGGCTGGGAAAAACGCCGCTGGGGCGCTATCTTTTCACCTCATCCGAGCTTACCCGAGATTTTATTGAGATTGGTCGCGATGCCGATCTGTGGGGGCGCCGTTCCTGCCTTCGCCTGAGCGGCAAGCCGCTCATTCTGACGGAACTGTTTTTACCGGCATCGCCGCTGTACTAAGAGGAAGATAAAATGGAGTGGAGTCTGACGCAGAACAAGCTGCTGGCCTTTCACCGCCTGATGCGCACGGATAAACCGATCGGCGCGCTGCTGCTGCTCTGGCCGACCCTGTGGGCGCTGTGGGTTGCCACGCCGGGTGTACCGCCGCTGTGGATCCTGGCGGTGTTTGTTGCGGGCGTCTGGCTGATGCGCGCGGCGGGCTGCGTGGTCAATGACTACGCGGACCGCAAGTTTGACGGGCACGTGAAGCGCACGGCCCATCGACCGCTGCCGAGCGGTCAGGTTTCCGAGAAAGAGGCCCGCACGCTGTTTGTGGTGCTGGTGCTGCTCTCCTTCCTGCTGGTGTTAACGCTTAACACCATGACCATTCTGCTTTCGATAGCCGCGCTGGCGCTGGCCTGGGTCTACCCGTTCATGAAGCGCTACACCCATCTGCCGCAGGTGGTGCTGGGTGCCGCGTTTGGCTGGTCGATCCCAATGGCGTTCGCCGCGGTGAGCGAGTCCGTGCCGCTGAGCTGCTGGCTGATGTTCCTGGCCAACATTCTCTGGGCCGTGGCGTACGATACGCAATATGCGATGGTTGACCGCGACGACGATCTGAAGATTGGAATCAAGTCGACGGCGATTTTGTTCGGGCGTCAGGACAAGCTGATCATCGGTATTCTGCAGGTGGCGGTGCTGGCGCTGATGGTGGCCATCGGTCGCCTTAACGGCCTGAACTGGGAGTTTTACTGGTCCGTGCTGGTGGCGGGGCTGCTGTTTGCGTACCAGCAAAAGCTGATTGCGAAGCGGGATCGCGAAGCGTGCTTCAAGGCGTTTATGAACAATAACTACGTGGGCCTGGTGCTGTTCTTGGGGCTGGCGATGAGCTACTTTTCATAAAAGTACGGCAGCCGAATGGCTGCCGTTTTGTTTTCTCCCTCTCCCCGTGGGAGAGGGCCGGGGTGAGGGCATCACTCGCCCTGCGTCGAACTCTCAATCGTTAAACGCACGTCGGCGGTAATCAGCTCTGCCAGCATCTGGTAGATCTTCATCGTCTCTTCCGGCTCGGCGTCGCCCGTGTCGCTAATGAACCCTTCGTCACGCAGCGTCAGCACCAGCGAGCTGAACACCGCCTTATCAAAGAACTCAGGAGCATTGATACCGTGCAGAACGGAGAGGCGCTGCGCCAGCGTCCGGCTCTCTTTTTCCAGCGTGCCGCGGTTGATGGACGGATTCGCGCTCAGCAGCCAGAAGGTAATGGCGTAACGTTGCAGCGTTTCGCGCGCCCCGGCGGCCAGCAGCTGCAGAGTGCGGGAGCGTGACGGGTTGATGAGCAGCTCGTTCTCATTAACCGTAATCAGCCCCTGACGACACATCTCTTCCGTCATCTTCGCCAGCTCGACGGCCAGCTCGTCCTTGCTCCAGCGCAGGAACAGCTCCGCTTTCAGCATCGGATAGATGGCTTCAATGTGGCGTAACAGCTCCTGATGCGAAATGCGGCGGTGCTGGGTCAGAATGGCGGCCATCAGGGACGGCAGCATCAGCATATGCGTGATGTTGTTGCGGTAGTAGGTCATCAGCACCGCCTGCTCGCGCGGCAGAATGATGATGTCACCGATCGTATCTTTCTCGACTTCAAACTTGTTCATCTGCAGCGCATGGTCGATAAGCTCGCTGGCGGTGGCAGAAGGAACGGTTGAATCGACGGAGTACGGCACGTTGCGCATGATGTCCAGGTAGCAATCGAGCTGCTCGGTCAGCTGCTCGCGTGTGAGCGAGCGCTGGCGAGAGGCCAGAAGCGCCGTGCAGCACAGGTTCATGGCGTTGGCCGCACCGGCGCTGTTGATACGCACCATCAGCTCTGACGCAATGCCGTTGACGGTCGGCGTCAGCCACGCTGGACGCACCGCCTCGATGGGATCGATGGATTCACGCCACTCGGGCACGTGGGTATTCAGGTACGTCATCAGCGGCATCGGCTCGCCGAAGTTCACGTAGCCCTCGCCCAGGTTGCGCAGCTTGCTGAGGCCGCGCAGCATCTGCGGCAGGCTCTCTTTCTCTTTTGTGGCTCCGCGCAGCTCTTTCGCATAGGTGCCCACTTCCATCACGTGCTCATAGCCAATGTAGATTGGCACCAGCGTGATGGGCCGCGTACCGCCGCGCAGCATCGCCTGAATGGTCATCGACAGCGTGCCGGTCTTCGGATCGAGCAGACGACCCGTACGCGAGCGGCCACCTTCGACGAAGTATTCTACGGAATAGCCGCGGCTGAACAGCTCGCCAAGGTATTCGCGGAAGACGGTCGAGTAGAGCTTGTTGCCCTTGAAGGTTCGACGAATAAAGAACGCGCCCAGGCGGCGGAAGATCGGGCCTGCTGGCCAGAAGTTCAGGTTAATACCGGCAGCGATGTGCGGCGGCACCAGCCCCTGGTGGTAAAGCACGTAGGAGAGAAGCAGGTAGTCCATGTGGCTGCGGTGGCAAGGCACGTAGACAATCTCATGGCCGTCGTGTGCCAGCTGGCGCACGCGCTCGGCGTTATGGACGTTGATCCCCTGATAGAGCCGGTTCCAGGTGAAGCCCAGAATGCGGTCAGACAGGCGAATCATCTCGTAGGAGAAGTTCGCGGCGATCTCTTCCATCAGCGCGATAGCGTTCTGCTGGGCCTTCTCGTGGGAAATTTTCTTGCTGCGCGCTTCGTCTTCGACGGCGCGGGCAATCGCCTTAGAGGCCAGCAGCTTGTTGAACAGATCCTGGCGCGCAGGCAGGCGAGGGCCCACCGCGGCGAGACGCTGACGCGCGAAGTGCATGCGCGCCACGCGCGCGAGCTTTTGCGCGATGATCTTGTCCGTGCCGTGCTCGTCCGCCATACGGCGCAGCGAAACGGACGGGGAGAAACGCACGAAGCTGTCGCGCCCCAGCCAGGAGACGGCGAAGAATTTTTGGATGCCGTTAAGCATGCGCAGTGGCGGATTCTCTTCGCCTTTTTCGCGGCCCGGTCGGCGGCCAAACATCACGGAGACCGGCACCATCTGCACGTCCAGATCGGGATTGCTGCGGTGCAGATCGAGATAGTCGTGGAACAGCTTGATGGACTCTTCTTTCGGCGTGTAATAGGTGAACACGCGCGGCCCGCCGTGGATGAACACGTAGCGCGGTAGCAGCGTACCGTCGACTTCCAGCGGTTCAAGCGGGTCGGGCAGATCGTGCGCCAGACACTGCGCGCGAAGCGTCAACAGGTCAGCCTTCGAGTTATAAGGCAAAACGTACATAATCGGGCGCGAGGTATCGAGCCCTAATTCCAGCGCGGGTTCTGCTGGGATAGACTTACTTTTTACCAGTACGCTTAATGGTAAATTAAGTAATTTGTAGTAAATTCGTGGCCAGCCGGACATAAACGATGTAAAGCCTCTGGTTAATAATGCAATTGCGGCGCAAGGATAACAGAAAGCGCGCAAAATTTCTGTTGTTACCCGTCAGACTTCAGGCGGCAGCATAGTGGCTGCGGCTACATATACTTCATCCTGCATGCTGCATGAAAGCGGCATGGACGATCTTGTGTATAGTGACTGACGCTCTTTCCAATAAAAGGTTCTTTTAATGGCCAATAATACCACTGGGTTCACCCGAATCATCAAAGCCGCGGGCTATTCATGGAAAGGTTTCCGTGCCGCGTGGATCAATGAAGCTGCTTTCCGCCAGGAGGGCATTGCCGCTATCGTCGCGGTTATTGTCGCCTGTTTCCTTGACGTTGATGCGATAACCCGCGTACTTCTCATCGGTTCGGTGCTTTTGGTGATGATAGTGGAAATTCTCAATAGCGCTATTGAGGCGGTGGTTGACCGCATCGGTTCCGATTTCCACGAGCTTTCCGGACGCGCAAAAGACATGGGATCCGCTGCCGTACTGCTGGCGATTATCGTTGCGGCGATAACCTGGGTCACGCTGCTTTGGTCGCATTTCCGATGAGCCTCGAGGAATAATTAAGTCCCTGGTTTTTTGTGCAGTTTTTGGTTCCAAATTCGCCTTTGACTGTATATACTCACAGCATAACTGTATATACACCCAGGGGGCGGAATGAAAGCGTTAACGACCAGGCAGCAAGAGGTGTTTGATCTCATCCGGGATCATATCGGCCAGACGGGTATGCCACCCACGCGTGCGGAAATCGCGCAGCGTCTGGGCTTCCGTTCTCCAAACGCTGCCGAGGAACACCTGAAAGCGCTGGCACGTAAAGGCGTGATTGAGATCGTCTCCGGCGCGTCTCGCGGTATTCGTCTGCTCGTCGAAGAAGAGACGGGTATTCCGCTGGTTGGCCGCGTTGCGGCAGGTGAGCCGCTTCTGGCGCAGCAGCATATTGAAGGCCATTATCAGGTCGACCCGGGTATGTTTAAGCCAAGCGCTGATTTCCTGCTGCGCGTTAGCGGGATGTCGATGAAAGACATCGGCATTCTTGACGGCGATCTGCTGGCCGTTCACAAGACGCAGGACGTGCGCAACGGGCAGGTTGTTGTGGCGCGTATTGATGACGAAGTGACCGTTAAGCGCCTGAAAAAACAGGGCAACACCGTGCAGCTTCTGCCGGAAAACAACGAATTCACGCCGATTGTGGTAGACCTGCGCGAGCAGAGCTTCTCGATCGAAGGCCTGGCGGTTGGCGTTATCCGCAACGGCGAATGGCTGTAATCTCTTCCTGACGGGCTGCGGTTTCTCCGCGGCCCGTTTCGTATTATCGTCCCCGGTATTTTCCCATGTCTCTGCTGACGGCTTCCGATAAAGCATTGTGGCGTCTTGCGCTGCCGATGATCTTCTCCAATATCACCGTTCCTCTCCTGGGGCTTGTTGATACGGCGGTGATTGGCCATCTTGACTCGCCCGTGTATCTGGGCGGCGTCGCGATTGGCGCAACGGCGACCAGCTTCCTCTTTATGCTGCTGCTCTTTTTGCGCATGAGCACCACCGGGCTGACGGCGCAGGCGTATGGCGCGAAAGACCCGCTGCGGCTGGCGCGCGCGCTGGTGCAGCCGTTAATCCTGGCGCTGGGCGCGGGAATAGCGATCGTCCTCTTGCGTACACCGCTCATCGATTTGGCGCTGCATATCGTGGGCGGCAGCGAGGCGGTGCTGGAGCAGGCCAGGCGTTTTCTGGCGATCCGCTGGCTCAGCGCGCCCGCGTCGCTGGCCAATCTGGTTCTGCTTGGGTGGCTGCTGGGCGTTCAGTACGCCCGCGCTCCGGTGATCCTGCTGGTGGTGGGCAACCTGCTTAATATCGTCCTCGACCTGTGGCTGGTCATCGGCCTGCACATGAACGTGCAGGGGGCGGCGCTGGCAACGGTGGTGGCGGAGTATGGCACGCTTCTCATCGGATTAGGGATGGTCTGGCGCGTGCTGGCGATGCGCGGGATCCCGGTTGCGCTGCTGAAAAAGGCCTGGCGCGGCAATATTCGCAGGCTGCTGGCCCTAAACCGCGACATCATGCTGCGCTCGCTTCTGCTACAGCTGTGCTTTGGCGCGCTGACCGTTTACGGCGCGCGGCTTGGGCCTGAGATTGTCGCGGTCAATGCGGTTCTGATGACGCTGCTGACCTTTACCGCCTATGCGCTGGACGGCTTTGCCTACGCCGTTGAGGCGCACTCCGGTCAGGCCTATGGCGCAGGAAAAAGCGGCCAGCTACGCGACGTCTGGCGCGCCGCCTGTCGTCAGGCAGGCCTTGTCGCACTCGCGTTCGCCGTGATTTACGCCGGTTTCGGCCAGTCAATCGTTGCCTTACTTACCTCGCTGCCCGCGCTGCGCGAGCTTGCCGGTCATTACCTGATCTGGCAGGCGGTGCTGCCGGTAGTGGGGGTGTGGTGTTATCTGCTGGACGGCATGTTCATCGGGGCAACGCGCGGGGCTGAAATGCGCAACAGCATGGCGGTGGCGGCCGTCGGGTTTGGCCTGACCTTGCTCACCGTTCCGTATCTGGGCAACCACGGGCTGTGGCTCGCGCTGGCCGTTTTCCTCTCTCTGCGCGGGCTGTCGCTGGCCTTTATCTGGCATCGCCACTGGCGTAACGACACCTGGTTTGTGTCTTCGTAATCGTCGCGATGGTTAAAGATTCTGAATATGAAAATGACCTCCGAATCCTTAACTACAATAATTAATACGTCCAGCAGAAAGTACGTGACGGACGAAACTCATTGACGCTTAACACGAGGACACGATTATGAATAAAGACGAAATCGGCGGCAACTGGAAGCAGTTTAAAGGTAAAGCGAAAGAACAGTGGGGCAAACTGACCGACGACGACATGACCGTCATCGAAGGTAAGCGCGATCAGCTTGTCGGCAAAATTCAGGAACGTTACGGCTACGAGAAAGATCAGGCTGAAACCGAAGTGAAAGACTGGGAAACCCGCAACGACTACCGTTGGTAACCCGGTAAACCCGCAGGTACAAGGATGTACTGGCAGAGGGCGGCGCTAAGCCGCCTTTTCTTTTGCCTTAGCGCGGCTTTTTCTTTACCAGGATTGTGTGGTCGTGCTGGCAGGCATCCTGATGCTTACAGGACTCCACCTCCACGCAGGCCGAACACAGGCCGTGCGCTTCAATCACGTTATGCCGCAGGGCAAAGCCCATTTTTGCCGCCAGCGATTGCATAATGTCTTCCACGCCTTCCGCACCTTCTTCCTTAACCGCGCCGCAGCGGTCGCAGATAAACATCGCCGACGTATGGGTTGGCTGATCGAACAGGTGGCACAGGACGTAGCTGTTCGTCGATTCAACTTTATGCACAAACCCTTGTTCCAGAAGAAAATCCAGCGCCCGATAAACGGTCGGCGGTTTCGCCTGCGGCTCGCTCTCGCGCAGCAGGTCGAGCAGATCGTAGGCGCTGATGGCCCCCTGCTGCAGGCTCATCAGACGCAGCACCTCAAGGCGCTGCGGGGTCAGGCGCACATTGCGTTGCGCACAGAGCTTTTCCGCTTGCGCTAACAGCTCCTGCGTTGTGGTCTTATCCATTAAGCACCTCGGATGACGTAAGTGAGAAAGTCTCACTTTATCATGTTCTGCTTAAAACGCCGAGATCCGCCGGGCTGTGCTATACCTGACGCATCACATTCCGGGAAGCGAACGATGAAAAGACCTGACTGTATTCGACACTGGCGCGACGTAGAAGGCGCAGATGATTCCACCTATCCAGACAGCAACGAGCGTTTTGCCATTGGCGCACCGCTGGCGCGCCAGCTCGGGCTGAGGCGAATGGGTATCCATCACGAACGTCTTCCGCCCGGCCGACGCACCTCTTATCCTCATGCCGAAAGCGATGAAGAGGAATTTATCTACGTGCTGGAGGGCTATCCCGAAGCCTGGATCAACGGCTATCTGTGGAAGCTGGAGCCGGGCGATAGCGTAGGATTTCCTGCCGGAACGGGCGTTTGCCACACCTTTATCAATAACACCGACGAAGAGGTTCGCCTGCTGGTGGTTGGCGAAGCGAACAAAAAACACAACCGTATTTACTACCCGCTGAACCCGGTGTACGCGGCAACGCGTGAGGACCGCTGGGTAGACCATCCTCCCCAGTTTTTTGGCCCGCACGACGGAAAACCTGGGCGAAAATAATTTCCTCTTCTATAAATATTGAGGGCCGTCACATATTACAACAGGCCACACGGGAAATTTAACTTAGGGAAATAGCGGGTCTTTTCGTTCTTATTCACAGCAATAGTTCGTCCCTGTCTGGGTGATAACAGACAGGGGTAATTTCATAACAAAATTTATGACGAGCATACTGTGAAAAAACATTTTAAATTTTCGGTGGTTAGCATTGCTGTCTCCCTGTTTATGGCAAATCAGGCGGGAGCGGCCAATACCTGGACGGAAGCGCGCAGCGACGCGATGGGCGGCACGGGCGTTGCGGCGGGCAGCTACGGCAGCGGGGCGTTAATCAACCCGGCGCTGCTGGCTAAGGCGAAGCCTGATGATGATGTGACGGTAATTTTGCCTTCAGTCGGCGCTCAGATAACCGACAAGGATAATCTTCAGGACGAGATTGATAATATCAACGACAAAATCAATCACTATCAGGATGTGATTGACGGGCTCACGCCCGGCGAAATTATTACCAATCCGCTGGGGTCAATAAACCAGTTCCAGGGCGCGGCGAAAGATCTCGCTGATGAACTGGACTATCTTAAAGGCAAGACCGCACGCGCCACGGCGGGCGCGGGCATTGCGGTGAGTATCCCTAACGATGTGCTGTCCGTGGCCTTTATGGCGAAAGGCTATGCCCACGGGCGAGTCAGCTCCTCAATCGATCCGCAGGATATTGATTACCTGCGCGGTATTCAAAACAGCGATCTTGTGGCGGCCGGCGTGGCGCTGGATGCTGCGCTCAACGGCACGGACCAAATTACCAAAAACCTCAACTCAACGGCGTCTGGCCGGGCGGCGATTGTCTCCGACTACGGCATTGCCGTTGCCCGTCAGTTTGACCTGGGGGGCGTGCCGGTATCCGTGGGCGTGACGCCGAAGCTGCAGAAAACCTGGGTCTACAACTACACCACGTCCATTTACGATTACGACAGCAATAAATGGAACGACAGTCGCTACCGCACTGACGATACGGGCTTTAACGTTGACGCCGGTATCGCTGCTGATTTCGGTGAACACTGGACGGTGGGCGTGAGCGGGCAAAACCTGATGTCGCGCGATATCGATACAAAAGATGTCCGTATCCGCAACGGGCGCACGGGCGAGGTGGTGAGCTATAAAGATACCTATCAGATCCGTCCGCTGGTGACCGCCGGTGCGGCCTGGCACAACGATCTCGTCACCTTAACCGCCGACGGCGATCTCACCGAAACCAAAGGCTTCAAGAGCGAAGATACCTCGCAGTACGCGGGCGTCGGTGCCGAGATCACGCCGCTTAGCTGGCTGGCCGTGCGCGCCGGTTTCCGTGCGGATATGAAAGGAAACGACAGCAACGTCTTTACCGGCGGCCTCGGCTTCGCGCCGTTTAACACGGTTCACGTAGACCTGATGGGCCTGTACGGGGAAGACGAAACCTGGGGCGCAGGCGCGCAGCTCAGCATGACGTTTTAACTATTTAGGGCACCATCTTGGGTGCCCTTTTCTTATCCATGCGCTGCTTTGGTCAGCGTATCGCTTATCCATTGGTTTACGCTTTTACCGGAAACTTCAGCCGCAATGTTAATCGCGGAATGTATTTCGGGTGAGATGCGCAGGCTGATTTTTCCGCTTGCCGGACGAAGAGGTTCTCGACCCTGCTCAGCGCAGTAAGTGAGATAATCATCTACCGCTTCCTCAAACGCTTTACGCAGTTCAGCGACGTTATCGGCGTGAAAACCGATAACATCCCTTATGCCCGCAACATGCCCCACGAAGCACAGATCTTCATCGCTGTAATCAATTTTTGCGGCATAGCCTTTATAAGTCATGGTGTTAATCATGGTGATACTCCTACGGCGATGAGAAACGCCATCGCGTCGCGAACCTGATAAACCTTCGCTTCTTTATCCGGATGGGGGCGATGAAACGAAGCCACAACCTCATTAATTTCAAACCTGACCCTTGAACCATTCCCTTCAGAGACTTTCGCGCCCAGCGCGACAAAAAGCGCTTCGATTTTTCGCCATTCAAGCGAGCTGGGTGTTGGTAACGAAAAAATGAGCTGCAATGTTTTGTGGTGGCGGGCGTTCAGTGTTTTCATTTTTGATAGCTTCCATTTAAATTTTCTTCCCCGCCAAAGTTAAACGTGATGATATCATTTTTTGATATCACATCAAGCCGAATCGTATCCTTTTTGAGCCTGTGCTATAGTAGCGCCCCTTTTCCACCAGATGCTTAAAACTTCGCCATGTCGTCAGAATCCCAGATCGCTTTCCCTGCACACCGTTTCTCCATTGCGCCGATGCTCGACTGGACGGACAGACACTGCCGCTATTTCCTGCGCCAGCTCTCCCGCCACACGCTGCTGTACACCGAAATGGTGACCACCGGGGCGATTATTCACGGTAAGGGCGACTATCTGGCATATAGCGAAGAAGAGCATCCGGTTGCGCTGCAGCTCGGCGGCAGCGATCCGGCGGCCCTGGCGCAGTGCGCGAAGCTGGCGGAAGCGCGCGGCTATGACGAGATCAACCTTAACGTCGGCTGTCCGTCCGACCGCGTGCAAAACGGCATGTTCGGCGCGTGCCTGATGGGGAACGCGCAGCTGGTGGCAGACTGCATCAAAGCCATGCGCGACGTGGTGTCCATTCCGGTGACGGTGAAAACCCGCATCGGAATTGACGACCAGGACAGCTACGCGTTTCTGTGTGATTTCATCAACACGGTTTCAGGGAAGGGCGAGTGCGAGATGTTCATCATCCACGCGCGTAAAGCCTGGCTTTCTGGCCTGAGCCCGAAAGAGAACCGCGAGATCCCGCCGCTGGACTACCCGCGCGTGTATCAGCTGAAGCGCGACTTCCCGCATCTGACGATGTCGATTAACGGCGGCATTAAATCGCTTGAAGAGGCCAAAGCGCACCTGGCGCACATGGACGGCGTGATGGTGGGCCGCGAGGCGTATCAAAACCCGGGCATTCTGGCGACGGTCGATCGCGAAATCTATGGCGTCGAGGGCGCTGATACTGACCCCGTATCCGTGGTGCGCGCCATGTACCCGTACATTGAGCGCGAGCTGAGCGGCGGCACCTATCTCGGCCATATCACCCGCCACATGCTCGGCCTGTTCCAGGGCATTCCCGGCGCGCGCCAGTGGCGTCGCTACCTCAGCGAGAACGCGCACAAGGCGGGCGCGGACATCGAGGTGCTTGAACACGCGCTGCGCCTGGTTGCCGATAAGCGCTAAATTTCGCTAAAAGTTCGTCAAATTCACCACGCCCTGCACAACGTTGCGGGGCGTTTTGCTTTTAGAACAATGGGTTAGTTTTGGCACGTTTCTTGTAATGATGACGGTAATATTCGGGAACGCGTGGGAGAGAACCATGTTAGAACTGCTTTTTGTGATTGGCTTTTTTATGATGCTGATGGTGACGGGCGTTTCGCTGCTCGGCATTCTGGCTGCACTCGTCGTGGCGACGGTGGTGATGTTTATCGGCGGCCTGTTTGCCCTGACGATTAAGCTGCTGCCGTGGCTCCTGCTGGCGGTTGCCGTGGTGTGGGTAATACGGGCGATTAAATCGCCAAAACTGCCCACTTATCAGCGTAATAACCGATTCCGTTACTAAGGTATTGAGGGGTTCGTCACATACCTGCAACTTTTCCGGCAGCGTGGCTTAGAACGGAATAGGATTTACTTATCGAATCTGTCACTATGGCTGCCGCTACAGAATTCATCGAGCTGTACCCTACATACAGCCGAACTAAAAAAAGAAAGGGCTTCCCACGGGAAGCCCAATTTCTTTTTAGGGCCTAGGGGATCAACAGGCTTGAGCCCTGCGTCGCCCGGCTTTCCAGTACCTCGTGCGCGCGCTGCGCGTCGGTCAGCGCGTACTTCTGCGCGTCCGCCACGTCAACTTTTATCACGCCGCTGGCGATCAGCGAGAACAGCTCGTTGCTGGCTTCCTCCAGCTCTTCCCGACTGGTGACGTAGCCCTGCAGGGAAGGGCGCGTAACGTACAGCGATCCCTTCTGGTTGAGATGCCCAGATTCACGCCGGTCACCGCGCCCGACGCGTTGCCGAAGCTCACCATCAGGCCGCGGCGCTGCAGGCAGTCTAGGGACGCTTCCCAGGTGTCTTTACCCACCGAGTCATACACCACCCGCACCTTCTTCCCGCCGGTGATCTCCTTCAGGCGCTCGACGATGCTCTCCTCGCGATAGTTAATCACCTGCCATGCGCCAGCATCCCGCGCGCGCTGCGCCTTCTGCGCGCTGCCCACGGTGCCGATCAGCTTCGCGCCCAGCGCTTTCGCCCACTGGCAGGCGATCAGCCCGACGCCGCCCGCGGCCGCGTGGAACAGGAACTGCTCGTCGGGTTTGATTTCGTAGGTTTTGCGCAGCAGGTAATAGACCGTCAGCCCTTTCAGGAACGAGGCCGCGGCCTGCTCAAAGGAAATGGCGTTGGGCAGGAGGGCGGCTTTGTCGGCCGGCACGTTGTGTATCGTGCTGTAAGCCCCGAGCGCGGACTGCGCATATACCACGCGATCGCCTTCTTTAATGTGCTTCACGGCGCTGCCCACCTTCGTCACCACGCCCGCGGCCTCGGTGCCCAGCCCGCTCGGCATCGACGGCGGCGGATAGAGCCCGCTGCGAATGTAGGTATCGATGTAATTAATGCCGATAGCTTTGTTTTCGACCTGAACCTCGTTTTCGCCAGGCGCGGCGGGGGTAAACTCCACCGCTTTCAGTACGTCTGGCCCACCATGCTTCTGAAATTCAATGCGCGTTGCCATGCTCCCTCCGTAAGAAAAATATGGTAATCTTTCGACCCACTCTTTATCTCGGTAACTCCATTCACTATGGCAGGAAACAAACCCTTCAACAAACAGACTGAGCCACGCGACCGCGATTTCCAGGTTGCCGGGCTAAAAGTCCCGCCGCACTCGATTGAAGCGGAACAGTCGGTGTTGGGCGGTTTAATGCTGGATAACGAACGCTGGGACGACGTCGCCGAGCGCGTCGTGGCGGAAGATTTTTACACCCGTCCGCATCGCCACATTTTTACCGAAATGGCGCGCCTGCAGGAGTCCGGCAGCCCGATTGACCTGATCACGCTCGCGGAATCGCTGGAGCGTCTGGGCCAGCTCGACAGCTGCGGTGGCTTCGCCTATCTGGCAGAACTGTCGAAAAACACGCCAAGTGCGGCGAACATCAGCGCCTATGCCGACATCGTGCGCGAACGCGCGGTGGTGCGTGAGATGATCTCGGTGGCGAATGAGATCGCCGAAGCGGGCTTCGATCCGCAGGGGCGCTCCAGCGAAGATCTGCTCGATCTCGCCGAGTCCCGCGTCTTTAAAATCGCCGAAAGCCGCGCCAATAAAGATGAAGGCCCGAAAAACATCGCCGACGTGCTCGACGCCACCGTTGCGCGTATCGAACAGCTGTTCCAGCAGCCGCACGACGGCGTCACCGGCGTCAACACCGGCTATGACGATCTCAACAAGAAAACCGCGGGCCTCCAGCCGTCGGATTTGATTATCGTCGCCGCGCGTCCGTCGATGGGTAAAACCACCTTTGCGATGAACCTCGTTGAAAACGCGGCGATGCTGCAGGATAAGCCGGTGCTGATTTTCAGTCTTGAGATGCCATCGGAGCAGATCATGATGCGTTCTCTGGCGTCGCTGTCGCGCGTGGACCAGACCCGCATCCGTACCGGCCAGCTCGACGACGAGGACTGGGCGCGCATCTCCGGCACCATGGGCATCCTGCTGGAAAAACGTAACATCTACATCGATGACTCCTCCGGCCTGACGCCGACGGAAGTGCGCTCCCGCGCGCGCCGCATCGCCCGCGAGCACGGCGGCATCGGCCTGATCATGATCGACTACCTGCAGCTAATGCGCGTGCCGTCGCTGTCCGACAACCGTACGCTGGAAATCGCCGAGATTTCCCGCTCGCTCAAGGCGCTGGCAAAAGAGCTGCACGTGCCGGTGGTGGCGCTCTCCCAGCTTAACCGCTCCCTGGAGCAGCGCGCGGACAAGCGCCCGGTCAACTCTGACCTGCGTGAATCCGGCTCCATCGAGCAGGATGCCGACTTAATCATGTTTATCTACCGTGATGAGGTTTATCACGAGAACAGCGACCTGAAAGGGATCGCTGAAATTATCATTGGTAAACAGCGTAACGGCCCGATCGGGACGGTACGTCTGACCTTTAACGGACAGTGGTCGCGTTTCGACAACTACGCCGGTCCTCAATATGATGATGAGTAATTTCTAAGGAATTCACATGCAAGCGGCAACTGTTGTCATTAACCGCCGCGCTCTGCGACACAACCTGCAACGTCTGCGAGAACTGGCGCCCGCCAGCAGGCTCGTTGCAGTCGTGAAAGCGAACGCTTACGGACACGGTCTTCTGGAGACCGCGCGAACGCTCCCCGATGCCGACGCCTTTGGCGTCGCCCGTCTTGAAGAAGCCCTGCGCCTGCGCGCGGGTGGAATAACCCAGCCGATCCTGCTGCTCGAAGGCTTTTTTGAAGCCTCGGACCTGCCGACCATCGCCGACCAGCATCTGCACACCGCGGTGCACAACGAAGAGCAGCTGGCCGCGCTGGAAACCGCCGAACTGAGCGAGCCGGTGACCGTCTGGATGAAGCTCGACACCGGCATGCACCGCCTGGGCGTGCGCCCGGAAAAGGCAGAGGCGTTTTATCAGCGCCTGTGCCAGTGCAAAAACGTGCGCCAGCCGGTGAATATCGTCAGCCATTTTGCCCGCGCGGACGAGCCCGAGTGCGGGGCGACCGAGCAGCAGCTCGACACCTTTAACACCTTCTGCGAAGGCAAGCCCGGCGAGCGCTCCATTGCGGCGTCCGGCGGCATTCTGCTGTGGCCGCAGTCGCACTTCGACTGGGCGCGCCCGGGCATTATTCTTTACGGCGTATCGCCGCTGGAGCATAAGCCGTGGGGGCCAGACTTCGGCTTCCAGCCGGTGATGTCGCTGGTGTCGAACCTGATCGCCGTGCGCGACCACAAGGCGGGCGAGCCGGTGGGCTACGGCGGCACCTGGACCAGCGAGCGAGATACGCGGCTCGGCGTGGTGGCGATGGGCTACGGCGATGGCTATCCGCGCGCGGCACCGTCCGGCACGCCGTTGCTGGTCAACGGCCGCGAAGCGAAGATTGTTGGCCGCGTGGCGATGGACATGATCTGCGTTGACCTGGGGCCAGAGGCGCAGGATAAGGCGGGCGATCCGGTGGTGATGTGGGGGGAAGGGCTTCCCGTTGAGCGCATCGCTGAAATGACGGGCGTAAGTGCTTACGAACTTATTACCCGCCTGACGTCGCGCGTGGCGATGAAGTACGTCGACTAAGACGAACGGCTGGCCGGGTGATATCGCTCTTCGCCCGGTCGTGTTAAACGCTCGATCTTCTCCCACTTCCGGTTTATTGTTGAATTTCCTGCCTCATAATAACCCGGAGAACCATCGCGTGTTTCAGAAAGTAGACGCCTACGCTGGCGACCCCATTCTCTCCTTGATGGAGCGTTTTAAAGAAGATCCCCGCAGCGATAAAGTGAACCTGAGCATCGGCCTTTATTACAACGAGGACGGCATTATTCCCCAGCTGAACGCGGTGGCCCAGGCCGAAGCGCGCCTTAATGCGCAGCCGCACGGCGCTTCGCTCTATCTGCCGATGGAAGGGTTAAACACCTACCGCAGCACGATTGCGCCGCTGCTGTTTGGTGCCGATCACGCGGTGCTCGCGCAAAAACGCGTGGCGACGATCCAGACGCTGGGCGGCTCGGGCGCGCTGAAGGTGGGCGCGGACTTCCTGAAAAAATACTTCCCGGACTCCGGCGTGTGGGTCAGCGACCCGACGTGGGAAAACCACGTGGCGATCTTCGAGGGCGCGGGCTTTAAGGTGGCGACCTACCCGTGGTTCGATAGCGAAACCAACGGCGTGCGCGTTGACGCGCTGCTGGAAAAACTGAATACCCTGCCGGCGCGCAGCATCGTGCTGCTACACCCGTGCTGCCATAACCCAACCGGCGCCGACCTTACCAACGCCCAGTGGGATGCGGTCATTGAGGTGCTGAAGGCGCGTAACCTGATCCCGTTCCTCGACATCGCCTATCAGGGCTTTGGCGCGGGCATGGAAGAAGATGCCTACGCGATCCGCGCGATTGCGAGCGCGGGCCTGCCTGCGCTGGTCAGCAACTCGTTCTCCAAAATTTTCTCCCTGTACGGCGAGCGCGTGGGCGGCCTGTCCGTGGTGTGTGAAGACGCCGAAGCGGCGGGTCGCGTGCTGGGCCAGCTAAAGGCCACGGTTCGCCGCATCTACTCCAGCCCGCCAGCATTTGGTGCGCAGGTGGTAGCGACGGTGCTGGGCGATGAGCAGCTGAAAGCCGCCTGGCTTGCGGAAGTGGAAGCGATGCGCAAGCGCATCCTGTCGATGCGCCAGGAATTGGTTAACGTGCTGAAAGAGGCCGTGCCGGGGCACAGCTTTGACTATCTGCTCAAGCAGCGCGGCATGTTTAGCTACACCGGCCTGAGCGCCGCCCAGGTTGATAGATTGCGCGACGAGTTCGGCGTTTACCTGATTGCCAGCGGCCGCATGTGCGTCGCGGGGCTTAACGCCAGCAACGTTCAGCGCGTGGCGCAGGCGTTTGCAGCGGTAATGTAAGTACTTACTACTTCTCTCTCCCTCTCCCTGTGGGAGAGGGCCGGGGTGAGGGCATCAGGCCGCACAAAACACCACCCGGCACTTTGTGATCTTCTTCTTTTTATTCAACTTCATAAGCAAAAACTCCTTCCCTTCACCTCCCGCTGGGGTTATGGTCTGAGAGTTTTTTGACCATCCGCTCAAAATAAAAAGATAACGATCTGAATATTCAGGGGAAAATATGCGCAAGATCACACTGGCGCTCAGCGCCGCCTGCTTATTGTTCTCGCTTAATAGCGCCGTTGTTGCCCGCGCCTCCGCGCCGACGCCGCTCTACACCGGCACCACCGCCGCCATCCTCGCTGAACAGGCACCCATTCACTGGGTCTCCGTCGCGCAAATTGAAAACAGCCTGATGGGGCGTCCGCCGATGGCCGTCGGTTTCGACATCGACGATACCGTGCTGTTCTCAAGCCCCGGCTTCTGGCGCGGCAAAAAAACGTACTCGCCGGACAGCGAAGACTATCTGAAGAACCCGGAATTCTGGGAAAAGATGAACAACGGCTGGGACGAGTTCAGCATTCCAAAAGAGGTGGGCCGCGCGCTCATCGCCATGCACGTCAAGCGCGGCGACAGCATCTACTTCGTCACGGGGCGCAGCCAGACCAAAACCGAGACGGTGACGAAAACCCTGCAGGACGATTTCCTGATCCCCGCGGCCAGCATGAATCCGGTGATTTTCGCCGGGGATAAAGAGGGGCAAAACACCAAAATCCAGTGGCTGGAGCAGAAAAATATCAAAGTCTTCTACGGCGATTCGGATAACGACATCACCGCCGCGCACGACGTGGGGGCCAGAGCCATAAGGGTGCTGCGCGCTTCCAACTCCACCTATCGACCGCTGCCGATGGCCGGAAAGTTTGGCGAAGAGGTGATTGTCAACTCGGAGTATTAAGCCGCGTGCGGCGAGACTGATTCTTTTTTATTCAAATCTCGCCGCTTCGGGTTTTCCCTTTCGTTTTCTTGCTGCACACTTAGAAAGATTCATCTTTCAAAACGGAGCAGCCCATGTGGTATCAACAGACCCTGACCTTAAGCGCGAAGCCGCGCGGATTTCACCTGGTGACGGATGACGTCGTCGGCCAGATACGCGATCTGTCGCGCATCAAAACGGGTTTGCTCCATCTGCTGCTTCAGCACACTTCCGCCTCTCTCACGCTCAATGAAAATTGCGATCCCACCGTGCGCGCCGATATGGAGCGCCATTTTCTGAACGCCGTTCCGGACGACGCGCCCTATGAGCATGACTACGAGGGGCCGGACGACATGCCTTCGCATATCAAATCTTCTCTGCTCGGCGTATCGCTCACGCTGCCGGTGCGCAACGGGCGGCTGCAGCTGGGAACGTTGCAGGGGATCTGGCTCGGAGAGCATCGCATTCACGGCGGGTCGCGTCACATTATCGCAACGCTACAAGGGGAATAAAGATGACAATTTCGGAGATACTTCAGTACTGCATGAGCAAGACGGGCGCGGAGCAAAGCGTCCACAGCGACTGGAAGGCCACGCAGATAAAAGTGGCTGACGTGCTGTTTGCGATGGTGAAGGAGGTGGAGGGTCGCCCGGCCGCATCGCTGAAAACCAGCCCGGAGCTGGCGGAGCTGCTGCGCCAGCAGCACAGCGACGTTCGCCCGAGCAAGCATCTCAACAAGGCGCACTGGAGCACCGTCTATCTTGACGGCTCAATCCCGGATTCGCAGATTTACTACCTGGTGGACGCCTCTTATCAGCAGGCGGTTGAGCTGCTGCCTGAACAGGTCAGACAGCAGCTGTCGGTATAACTACTTCAGAAGCGGCTTAAGGAAGCGCGCGGTGTGCGAGGCTTCGCATTCCGCGACGGTTTCCGGCGTACCGGCGACGAGAATTTCACCGCCGCCGCTGCCGCCTTCCGGACCGAGATCGACAATCCAGTCCGCGGTTTTAATCACGTCCAGGTTGTGCTCAATCACCACGATGGTGTTGCCCTGATCGCGCAGCTGGTGCAGCACGTCCAGCAGCTGCTGGATATCCGCAAAGTGCAGGCCGGTGGTCGGCTCGTCGAGGATGTAGAGCGTCTGGCCGGTGCCGCGCTTGGACAGCTCGCGGGCCAGCTTGACGCGCTGCGCCTCGCCGCCGGAGAGCGTGGTGGCTGACTGCCCCAGGCGGATGTAGGTCAGACCCACGTCCATCAGGGTTTGCAGCTTACGCGCCAGCGCAGGGACGGCGTCAAAGAACTCGCGCGCCTCTTCGATGGTCATGTCCAGCACTTCGTGGATGGTTTTGCCCTTGTACTTAATCTCCAGCGTTTCGCGGTTATAGCGCTTGCCCTTGCACTGGTCGCACGGCACGTAGATATCCGGCAGGAAGTGCATCTCCACCTTGATCACGCCGTCGCCCTGACAGGCCTCACAGCGCCCGCCGCGCACGTTAAAGCTGAAACGCCCCGGCGTATAGCCGCGCGAGCGGGATTCCGGCACGCCGGCAAACAGCTCGCGCACGGGCGTAAACACGCCGGTGTAGGTCGCCGGGTTAGAGCGCGGCGTGCGTCCAATCGGGCTTTGGTCGATGTCGATAACCTTGTCGAAATGCTCCAGCCCGTTAATGTCGCGGTACGGCGCAGGCTCGGCCAGCGTCGCACCGTTCAGCTGCGTCTGGGCAATCGGGAACAGCGTATCGTTGATCAGCGTCGATTTACCGGAGCCGGACACGCCGGTGATGCAGGTAAACAGCCCGACGGGCAGCGTCAGCGTGACGTCCTTCAGGTTGTTGCCGCGCGCGCCGGTGAGCTTCAGCACTTTTTCCGGGTCTGCCGGAACGCGCTGCTTCGGCACTTCAATCTTGCGCTTGCCGCTCATGTACTGGCCGGTCAGGGACTCGGGCACCGCCATGATCGCATCCAGCGGGCCTTCTGCGACCACCTGGCCGCCGTGAACGCCCGCGCCCGGCCCGATGTCGATAACGTGGTCAGCGGCGCGAATCGCGTCTTCGTCGTGCTCTACCACAATCACCGTGTTGCCGAGGTTGCGCAGGTGGACCAGCGTGCCGAGCAGGCGCTCGTTGTCGCGCTGGTGCAGGCCGATGGACGGCTCATCCAGCACGTACATAACGCCGACCAGGCCCGCGCCAATCTGGCTTGCCAGGCGGATACGCTGGGCTTCGCCGCCGGAGAGGGTTTCCGCCGAGCGGGAAAGCGTCAGGTAGTTCAGACCCACGTTGACCAGGAACTTCAGGCGATCGCCGATCTCTTTCAGCACTTTTTCGGCGATTTTCGCGCGCTGGCCGGAGAGCTTCAGGTTGTTGAAGAAGTCCATCGCGTGGCCGATGCTCATGTCTGAGATGGTCGGCAGGGCGGTGTTTTCCACAAACACGTGGCGCGCTTCGCGGCGCAGGCGCGTCCCTTCACAGGTGGCGCAGGAGCGGTTGCTGATGAACTTCGCCAGCTCCTCGCGCACCGCGCTGGATTCGGTCTCTTTGTAGCGGCGCTCCATGTTGTGCAGCACGCCTTCGAACGGGTGGCGGCGCACGGAGGTGTCGCCGCGATCGTTCATGTACTTGAACTCAATGTTCTCTTTGCCGGAGCCGAACAGGATCACTTTGTGCACGCTCGCGCTCAGGCTCGCCCAGGGGGCTTCCACGTCGAACTTGTAGTGCTCCGCCAGCGATTTCAGCATCTGGAAGTAGTAGAAGTTACGCTTGTCCCAGCCGCGGATCGCGCCGCCCGCCAGCGACAGCTCCGGGTTCTGGATCACGCGGTCCGGGTCAAAGTATTGCTGCACGCCCAGTCCGTCACAGGTCGGGCACGCGCCCGCCGGGTTGTTGAACGAGAACAGGCGCGGTTCCAGCTCGCGCATGCTGTAGCCGCAAATCGGACAGGCAAAGTTGGCGGAGAACAGCAGCTCTTCCGCTTTGGCGTCGTCCATATCGGCGACCACCGCCGTGCCGCCGGAAAGCTCCAGCGCGGTTTCAAACGATTCCGCGAGGCGCGTTGCCATATCTTCGCGGACCTTGAAGCGGTCAATCACCACTTCGATGGTGTGTTTCTTTTGCAGCTCCAGCTTCGGCGGATCGGAAAGGTCGCACACTTCGCCGTCAATACGGGCGCGGATATAGCCCTGGCTTGCCAGGTTTTCCAGCGTTTTGGTGTGCTCGCCTTTGCGCTCTTTAATGATGGGGGCCAGCAGCATCAGGCGCTTGCCTTCCGGCTGCGACAGCACGTTATCCACCATCTGGCTGACGGTTTGCGCCGCCAGCGGGACGTCGTGGTCCGGGCAGCGCGGCTCGCCGACGCGGGCGTACAGCAGGCGCAGGTAGTCGTGAATTTCGGTAATCGTACCCACCGTGGAGCGCGGGTTGTGCGACGTGGATTTCTGCTCAATGGAAATCGCAGGGGATAACCCTTCAATGTGGTCAACATCCGGTTTTTCCATCAGCGACAGGAACTGACGCGCGTACGCCGAGAGCGACTCAACGTAGCGACGCTGCCCTTCGGCATACAGCGTGTCGAAAGCCAGTGAGGATTTGCCAGACCCGGAAAGCCCGGTCACGACGATGAGCTTGTCGCGAGGGATGACGAGGTTGATATTTTTGAGATTGTGGGTGCGTGCGCCCCGTACTTCGATCTTATCCATTCACCTTTCCCGGTTGGAACACGGATTGCCTGGTTTGTTTGAAGGACAACCGGCTGTCAGAAACGGCTAATTATGACACAATTTGACCTGTTTGAATATACAGTATTGGAATGCAATTTCTGATTCACTGTGTAACAATGTCGAGTTCGCGGGAGATTTCTGAACCTGCTACGCAACTATGCAAATTGATGCGTGGAAATGGTACACTCGCGCGTTTACACTATTAAGAAACGTATTCAGGAGACACGAACATGGCCAGCAGAGGCGTAAACAAGGTGATTCTCGTCGGTAATCTGGGCCAGGACCCGGAAGTACGCTACATGCCGAGTGGTGGCGCAGTTGCCAACATTACGCTGGCTACTTCCGAATCCTGGCGTGATAAAGCGACCGGCGAAATGAAAGAGCAGACCGAATGGCACCGCGTTGTGCTGTTTGGCAAGCTGGCGGAAGTGGCCGGTGAGTACCTGCGTAAAGGTTCTCAGGTCTATATCGAAGGCCAGCTGCGCACCCGTAAATGGACCGACCAGTCCGGTCAGGAAAAATACACCACGGAAGTGGTGGTGAACGTTGGCGGCACCATGCAGATGCTGGGTGGCCGTCAGGGCGGCGGCGCACCGGCAGGCGGCGGTCAGAACCAGCAGCAGGGCGGTTGGGGTCAGCCTCAGCAGCCGCAGGGCGGCAACCAGTTCAGCGGCGGCGCGCAGTCTCGTCCGCAGCAGCAGTCCGCTCCGGCACCGTCTAACGAGCCGCCAATGGACTTCGACGACGACATCCCGTTCTAAGCCTTCGCTTAAGCGACAAAAAAGCCCCTTACGGGGCTTTTTTATTATTCAGTCGCGATAGCGCTTCAAATATCCGGCGAAATCGCTAAAGCAGAGCGGTTTTGAGAAAAAATACCCCTGCAAATAATCTATCTGGTTTGCTTTCAGGTAATCCACCTGGTAGCCGTACTCGACCCCTTCCGCCGTCGTCAGGATGTTCATCCGCTTTGCCATATCAATCACGCAGTCGATCAGCGGCGTGGCCGCCTCCTGCGAAATCTGGCGGGTAAACATCCGGTCAATCTTAATGCTGTCGGGGCTAAGGTTGCTGATAAACGCGAGGTTTGAAAAGCCGGTGCCAAAGTCATCCAGCGCGATCCGGATGCCGCTGCGCTTGATGTGGTCAATTTTGCGCGTCAGGGCGTCGCAGATATCAATATTTTCCCGTTCCGTAATTTCGAAGACCAGCGTAATGCCCAGCGCGCGAAAGATGGGGGACCAGTAGTCGATAAACAGATCGAAGGTGCTGTCGACCACGTGCGCGTGGCTGATGTTCAGGTTGAGCTTAAAGCCCGGCTGGAAGGCGGCGATACCCTGCTGGAGATCGTCAACCACCTGCTCAAGCAGGCTTTCTGTCAGGTCGATAATCAGCCCGGTGCTTTCCGCCACCGGAATAAAGACGTCGGGAGGCACAAAGCCCAGCTCGTCGTGATGCCACCTGGCGAGGATCTCCGCGCCGGACACGGCGTTAGTTTTGGCGCAGATAATCGGCTGGTAGTGAGGGTGGATCTGATGCTGCCTGATGGCATTCGCCAGCTGGGTATAAAGCGAGTGGCGGCGTATCGCCAGCAGCCAGGTCAGCGCCGCCATGATGGCCGACATCGACAGGATAAAGCCCATCGAAAGCCACGAGTTAAGGGTAAAGCCGATAATTTCGCTCATCTCCGGCTTTCGCCACGCCAGGGTGTACAGCGGCGAGTGGGCGGGCAGCGCCTCGTAGTGGCTGAACTGCGCCGCGGCGAGCGAGTCCTTCACCAGCCCCGCCGCGGTCAGCGTTTTGCCCGAAACCTGAATGACCAGATCGCTTCCCAGCATTTCATACAGGAAGCGCAGGTCGGACGCGACGTAAAGGGTGCCCTGCGGAAGATGGGTGATCAGCGAGATAACGTAAATATCCGGCGAGCGGACGGTGCGCGACATCCAGAGCGCTTTATCCAGCGGCAGAACGAACCCGATATCGGCATGCTTGTTGGCCAGCAGCGAGGAACAGCTGATGTGCTGATTGTGAACCACGTTAATCGAGTAAATATGCCTGTACCGGCCGGGCAGCATATTCAGCGCTTTCTCCACGTTGAAATCACACGCGCCGCCCAGCAGCCGGGACGCTTTCTGCGTGGCTTCATGGGCGTCGCTGAGCATGCTGTTCAGGCTCGACTGCACGAGCTGCGCCTGTTCCGCGACCCGCCTTTGGTGATTGTTTAGCCCGTTAATCGTCACCAGCGTGGTGGTGACGATCAGCGTCAATACAAACGCGATGCCGGCGGCGAGAAGCCGGTTTCTCTTTTTACGTAAAAAGTTTTGCTGATACATGATGGGCGCCTAGGCGCGTTCCGGCTGCATATAGTGTAAATGGAAAGCTTCCTTGCTCACCGGGCGGGAGAAGAGGTATCCCTGACCATACTTCACGCCGCGGCGCAGCATGGTAGAGACGTGGGTATAATTTTCGATCCCCTCAATCACCACGTCCACATCGAAAGCGTCCAGGTACGCCAGCATGGCGAACGTATCGTCGAGGCTGTCTGCCGCCAGGCAGCTTCTGTCGAGCTTAACGTAGTCAGGCAGATAAAGGGCAAGCCGGGACTGAAGCTTCTCCAGGCCGTCAATGCCATCCCATGCGAGGTTCAGCCCCGCGTCGCGCAGCGCGTCGAGATTGCGCTTCGCCGTCTCGTCGAGCCGCTCCGCGGCGTCGGTGATCTCGAACACCAGACTGCGCGGCGCGAGCGCGTGCGCGCTCATCAGCGACAGGGTGCGCTCGGCGAAACGGGCATCCTGAAGCTGAACCCAGGAGATGTTGAACGTAAAGAGCTGGTTTTCAAGACGCTCGCGCGGCTGGCTGGCTAAAAACGTAAAGGCCTGCGCGAGCAGGTAATCGCCCATCGGCAGGATCCCGCCGCTTTTCTCCAGCTCGCTGATAAACAGATGCGGCGGCACGATATTGCGCCGGTGCGTGCCGCGCACCAGAACTTCACCGCCGATGCAGGCAAACCGCGAGAGATCGAAAATCGGCTGGATAACAAAATCAATGCCCGAATCGAGCCGGTTCTTTTCGACACACTGCACGACAAAATGCGTACTCTTTTCCATGCCACCCTCGTAGCCACACCCATAAAGCGTAAAACGACACAACCCTCATCAAACTTAAATGGCGCTACGCGGCAACGATCCTGTTTTTACCGTTTTTCTTGGCCTGATAAAGCCGGCGGTCGGCGCAGGCAAGGGTCTCCGACAGCGGGGCGCCGCCCATTTTGCACAGCCCCGCGCTAAAGGAGACTTTGAGATCTTTCTCCCTGAAGGTTCGCGTATTCACCGTGATCCGCCATTTTTCGAGGTAGCTTTGCGCTTTTTCAGCGGAGATCCCCTGAAAGATCACCGCGATCTCCTCTCCGCCGTAGCGATAGAGAGAGATGTTCTCCAGGCCGCGCAGCCGCAGGCCCAGCTCGGCCACGGTTTTCAGCACCATATCGCCGACCGTATGGCCCCAGGTGTCGTTAATTTTTTTGAAGTTATCGATATCAATCATGGCGAGCTGGGCGTGCGGATCGGCGCTCAGGCGCGCGGCATCGGCATCAAACGCGCGACGATTGTTGAGCCCGGTAAGGCCGTCGGTTAAGGCCTCATGCGCAATGCTGGACTGCCGCTGCTGCGAGCTGTGGATCTCTTCGAAGATCAGCTCTTCCACGCTGGCGGGATTGATCGCGCCGCTGCGGATGCTGGTCGCGATGCGCATAAAGATGGCGTTGAGCGCGGCGCGGGTCGACCACCAGCAGAAAAGCAGCACGATAAGGGCAGCCAGCGTGCCCAGCACGGTGCTCATGCACTGGCGAAAGGCGATGTCGCCCAGCACGCTCTCCTCCACTTCGTGTACCACCAGCCAGGACTGAGAGCCGATCGTGCGGTACGCGTAGTAGCGGTTGTTCATCACAAAATCGCCGCGATACTCTCTGGCGTTCAGCGCGATGGCCTTGAGCACCTTAGGATCGAACTGGTATCCCGGGTTAATGACCAGCTCGCCCTGTCTGTTCATCACGAAGGTCCGGCTTTTCACCGGCGGAAGCGCGGTGTTGAGGATCTCGGTGCTTTTTTCCAGATCGAGGTTCAGCGCCAGAACGCCCGTGTTCGAGCCGTCCGTTCCGTTGATAATGGGCAGCGAGATGGTAATAACGTGCTCTCGGTTGGCGAACGGATCGCGGCTGATGCTGTAATGCGCTTCGTCTGAATCCTCGACGGAGATCGTAAACCACGGCTCCTTGCGCGGGTCCCACCGGTTTTTCTCGTCGCTGCTGAGCGGCACGTAGGGCAGGCGGATATAGTGGCCATTATTGTCCACGTGAATGATTGAAAGCGCGTCCGGCATGATCCTGAGCCGCTCAATCATCCAGTTACGCAGCGTCAGGTCATTTTCATTTTTCTTATCAAAGGTATGCCTGTCCGCGGCGATGCGCGTCATTTCCCTGACAATACTTTCGTAGCCGTCCAGGTACTTATCCAGGAATGAGGCGACGTTGCCGAGATAAAGGCGGTTCTGGCTTTTATTGGCTTCCTGAACGGCAGACCATTGCGAAAGACCCACCACGATGCCAATAAAAATAAACGTCGCCGCTATTACCGAAAAACAAATATTCAACGGCTTTCTGAAATTCAAACTTTCAATCACTGAAAACTCCGGATCGCTCTGTATGTACCCAGCATGAGGTATGAATAACGTGTTACTCATTGAGGACGTGTTTAGGCTTGTAATCTACAGGCGTATTTTTTAAAACAATTAATTAACAACACCCAAAAATAATGCAGAAAATAAAGAGTACCCGCTCGTTTTTCGATTGTCAAAGTCGATCGAATAATAAATATCGATCGATAAAATCAATCGTGTTGAGGGTGCGGTAAATTTATCAATATTATCGATCGATAAATTATCATTGATTGGTGAAAACGATCTGTAAAGTAAATAAAAGATTATTAAGTGTTTTTAATCAGGCGGTTGCTGTAATAAATGCGACAGGCGGGAGACTAAAAGAAGTGCGATATTTCCGTGAGGAAACTAAAAATAAGCGCCGAGCGAAAGGCGGGAAATGACGCTTCCTGCGGTGAGGTAAAAGTATTTCCCGGAAAAGGCCGTTATGTTAATTTTTCGTTTCTTAAATCGTATTCAATAAGCGTCCAGTTAACGGGATAACCATTTTGCCAGGGTAATGTTTCTCCCTTTTTAACATTCACGACATTGTTCACAACAGAATGATCCATTTGCCAGTAGCCGCTTTGCGGGCAAATATTCCCGCTGGAGCGTTTAATTCCCAGCGGGCGGCGCGAGGGTTCTGTCAGTGAATGCCAGGCGGATACCGTTGCCATCGTGAGGTTGCTGCTGTCTATTTTCATCGCAATATGTCCAGAGTTAAACCATTCCGTATTAAAAAGCGACAAAATCGGAACATAACTTAACATCTTCTTTTCATTCCTTATTCATATAAGTTTGGTGAATGGTTTATATTGCAAAGCGGCGTCGCCTTCGCCACAATAGCCGCCCTTTCGAATAAAACTTGAACAGAAATGATCCGTCGTATTCTTAGCAGCCTGTTTTTCCTGACATTATTTTTCTGCGGCAGCGCCATGGCGGTAAATTGCCAGCGGGCCGTTTCGCCTCTGGAAAACACGATTTGCAATAACGACAACCTGCACTGGCTGGACAGCACGCTGTCGGTCATTTACAACCAGGCGATCCTGCGGGAGAACGTCGAGCACATCGACAAAAAGTACTACGAGTGGGAAAAGCTGCTGGAGAAATGCACCTCGGACGCCTGCATCGAGCGCGCGTACTACGCCGGGATCAGCGCCATCTCGGACACCAACCGCGACTTTAAATGGGAAGGTAAGTGGTGGAACATGCTGTCGCCGAACATGAGCGGCGGCGTGATCCAGTTCAGCCGAAACGCGCAGTGGAGCGTAACGCTCGACATCCGCGCCTGGGCGGGGCTAAACCACGATGAATTTACCGCGGAAGCGCGCCGCCTGTACGGCATGCTGGTGGTGGAAAAGGTGGTCGATACCAGCAACTGCAAGGTGCTGCTGATCCCGCGCAAGGACAACTCTTTGCAGGTGTACAGTAATTCCGACTGGGGCTGCCGCTTGTCCATGCCGACGGGCGTTTTCCTCGACGGTGCCTATAAGCTCTCTGACACCGATCCGCGGCCAAAGGCCACGCTGCTGACGCTGGGGATCTTCCCCGACGGCGAGCTGGATGCAAAATTTCGCGGCCTGGTCGGCGCGGACTATCAAAACTTCGTCGACAGCGCCAACGTCTACATCTACCAGAATGACATCGACAATATCGGCGCCCGCGTGCTCTCAATGTGGGTTCAGGGGGCGGCAAACAGCCGCACCGCGATAATCATGTACACGCCAAAAGGCGAAATCTGGGCGGGACGCATTTCACCCGTCAAGGGCGGCGGTTTGGAGCTGCACTACTACAGCACCGACGGTAACGACCAGCGCAAAATGCCGCGCACGCTGGCCGCCTGGAAACTGCGCTTTCTCGAAGACTAACGCCGCCGGGGCGTTACGCCAGCGTGCCCACGATGGTTAAATCGCTGTCGTCAGGCACTTCGTTATAGGAAAGCACGTGCAGGTTGCTGGCAAACAGCCGCCCATAGCGCGAAATCAGCGGCCGCAGCTGCGGCGTCACCAGCAGCAGCGGCGGCAATCCCTTCGCTTTCATCTGTTCCTGAATCACCGGCATGGTGTTCTGCAACTGCGTCAGGATGTTCGGATCGACGGCAAAGCTGTCGAGCGCGACTTTGCCCGCCTGCTGCGACTGGTTGAGCGCCCCGAGCAGGATATTTTCCAGCGCGTTATCGATGGTGTAGGCCGACAGCTTCTGGCGGTCGCCGTTGATGGCGTGAATAATCGCCCGGCGCAGCGCGTAGCGAACGTCGGAGGTCAGCAGGATCGGATCTTTGGTCACCGCCGAGCTTTCAAGCAGCGTCGAGGCGATGGTCACAATGTCCTTCAGCGAAACCTGCTCCAGCAGCAGCTGGCGATAGACGCGAAGCAGCAGGCTAAAGCTGAGCGCGCTGGAGAGATCTTCCGCCAGCTTCGGCGCCTGCTGGGCCAGGCGCGCGTGCAGGTGCGTAATGTCGTCATAGTTAAACAGGTCCGGCAGATGCTCGCGCGCCACCTTGTTCACGTGCGTCGCCACCACGCTGGCGCAATCCACTACCTGATAGCCAAAGTTCAGCGCGCTGGCCTTCTGCTCGGGGTCGATCCAGACGATCGCCATCCCGTAGGCCGGATCGGTATCCAGCACGCCGTCAATTTCGCCGTACAGCTCCGCGCCGGGGATCGCCATCAGCTTTTCGGCATACACTTCGCCGAGCGCGGTGCGGATGCCGTTGATGTAAATCGCGTACTGGGCGGGCTTCAGGCGGAAGTTCTCGCGCACGCGGATTTCCGGCAGCAGCACGCCACACTGCTCGGAGACCACCTGCCGCACCCCGCGTATGCGCTGGGAGAGCGGGCTGCCTTTTGCCGTGTCGATCAGCGTCACCAGCTTATAGCCGAGGTTCAGGCCAATCGGCTCGACCAGCGGAATATTCTCCCAGCCGATGGTCGGCGCGGCGTCGGTCGCCAGCGCATCGCTGATGGCGTCATAGTCGGTCTCTTCGCTGGCGGGCGCAACGGCCTTGCTCTGCCGCCAGGCGGCAAACAGCAGCAGCCCGGTAAAGCACAGGAAGGCGACGTGCGGCATGCCGGGCACAATCGCCAGCACGAACATGACGAACGCGGCGGTATACAGCACCTTCGGCTTCGCCAGCAGCTGGGTTTTGATCTCATCGCTTACGTCGTCACCGTCGCTGACGCGCGTGACGATAATCGCCGCCGCGGTGGCCAGCAGCAGGGAAGGGATCTGCGCCGCCAGGCCGTCACCGATGGTCAGCAGCACGTACTGCTGGAAGGCGTGGCTGGCGTCGAGATCGTATTTGAAAATCCCGATGCAAATCCCGCCGATGACGTTGATCACCAGCACCATAATCCCGGCGATGGCGTCCCCGCGCACAAACTTCGACGCCCCGTCCATCGCGCCGTAGAAGTCGGCCTCTTTCGCCACCTCTTTACGGCGGTCCCGCGCCTGGTTCTGGTTAATCAGCCCGGCGTTAAGGTCGGCGTCGATCGCCATCTGCTTGCCCGGCAGGGCGTCCAGCGTGAAGCGCGCCGACACCTCCGAAATACGCTCAGCCCCTTTGGTCACCACCACGAAGTTGATGATCATCAGGATGATAAAGACCACGAAGCCGACGACGAAATCGCCGCCGATCACCACCTGGCCAAAGGCTTCGATCACCTTACCGGCCGCCCCTTCGCCCTCGTGGCCGTGGAGCAGCACCACGCGGGTGGAGGCCACGTTCAGGGTCAAGCGCATCAGGGTGGTGATCAGCAGCAGCGTTGGGAAGACGGCGAAGTCCAGCGGGCGCTGCATGTTGACCGCCACCAGCAGCACCACCACCGCCAGCGCGATGTTGAAGGTGAATAGGATATCCAGCATCAGCGGCGACAGCGGCAGCATCACCATGGCCAGAACGCTGAGAAGCAGTATCGGAACGCCTACGCGCCCGTTGCGGAGTATGGCAAGCGTCTGATGTAACTTACTGTTCGCCATCGGCTTTTAAGACCTCTTTTGGAATGTTGATCTGCCTGTTCAGGCGGGGTTTTTGTTCAAGCTGGCCGGTGCGCCAGGACTTAAGCTGCATGACGTAGGTCAGCACGTGCGCAATGGCGCGAAAAAGCTGCGCGGGGATTTGCTGGTTAACCCGCGTGGTGTGGTAGACCGCGCGCGCCAGCGGCGGAAACTCCACGATTTCGATCTGATGGGTGCGCGCCACGTCGCGGATGTGCAGGGCAATATCGTCCATCCCCTTCGCCACGATGTAGGGCGCCTCGGCCTTATTCGGATCGTATTTTAGCGCCACCGCGTAGTGCGTCGGGTTGGTGATAATCACGTCCGCATCCGGCACGGTGCGGTTGATTTGCCCCATCGCCATCTGGCGCTGCAGCTGGCGGATACGCCCCTTCACCTGCGGGTTACCGTCGTTGTTCTTATGCTCCTCCTTGACCTCCTGCTTGGTCATGCGCATTTTTTTGGTGAACATAAATTTCGCCAGCGGCACGTCGAGCAGGGCAAAAATCACGATCACGGTGATGAAGTAGACCAGCACGTGGTGGAGGATGCCGAACCCCTGATGAATGGCCTGATTCAGGTTCAGGCGCTGCAGGTGCAGCAGCGGGTTCAGCGAGCTGTGAACCATGCTGTAAAGCACCGCCAGAATGATGCCGCACTTGAGCATCATCTTGCCGACGTCCACGTAGTGGCTGCTGGAGAACATGCGCTTCACGCCGCTAATCGGGCTGAGCTTTTTGAAGTCAGGCTTGAGTTTGGAAACGGTAAACATCCAGCCGCCGGGCACCAGGCTTGCCACGATGCAGGCGACGGGGATCGGCACCAGCGTGCCGATAAAGCGGATAATCACCCACACGTTGAGCAGCAAAAACTGGCTCAGCGCCCCTTCGTCGTCAATGCGTCCGGCCATCATGCCGACCGCGCTAAAGGACTCGCCCACCAGCTGCTTGTAGTAGGGAAAAAAGACGCTCATGGTGATAAACGAGGCCAGCAGCCCCACCGCCATGGTGAGATCCTTCGAGCGCGGCAAATCCCCTTTTTCACGCGCCTTGCGCAGCTTTTGCGCTGTGGGTTTTTCGCTCTTATCGCCGCCGCCGGACATCAGTGCGTCCTCACGGCTTCAAGCCTGGCCAGAATGTCGTTGGTCAGGTTGAGATAGTGGTCGGGAATATTGGTCATCATCATCGAAATACAGAGCAGGCCAAATAGCATGCTGATCGGAAAGCCGAGCGAGAACAGGTTGAGCGTGGGCGATACGCGGTTCAGCAGCCCGAAGCCGCCCTGGACGATCAGCATCACAAAGGTGGTGGGAAGGGCGATAAGCGTCGCCGACGACATAATCCAGCCGAGGCTCTGAACGATAAGCAGCAGCGTCGGCCTGTTAATCGCCTGGCCGATAGGCCACCAGACGAAGCCCTTGTAGAGAATGGTCACCACCAGCAGGTGCCCGTCCATCACGAAAAACAGCAGGCCGCAGAAGGTGTAAATCATCTGCGAAATCACGGTGGTCGAGCTGCCGTTCACCGGGTCGTTCATCATCGCCATGCCGAGGCCCATATTCATAGAGAGAATATGCCCGGCGGTTTGCAGCGCCACGAAAACCAGCTGCATCGCCATGCCGAATAGCATCCCCCACAGCAGCTGTTCGCCCGTGAGCAGGATCGTGCGCATCGACATCAGCTCGGTTATCAGCACTTTTTCCGGCAGCATCGGCGTGATGATGACGGCCAGCGCAAGGGCGAGGACGGTTTTGATGCGTCGGCTAAAGGCGCGGTTGTCCAGCACCGGGCAGAAGTGCAGAAACGCGAGAACGCGAAAGAAGGGGAAGACCAGCGCCAGCAGCGGGTTAATCAGCGTATGAATATCAATACCCATGGCCGCTAGCCCACCAGCGCCGCCGCCTGCTGAAAGATATTGACGGTGAAATCCACCAGCTGGGTAAGCATCCATTTACCGCCAATAATCAGCACCGCCAGCGTCACCAGAAGGCGCGGCAGGAAGCTCAGCGTTTGTTCGTTAATTTGCGTGGTCGCCTGGAAAATACTGACGCACAGGCCGACGATCAGGCTCGGCACAATCGCCACGGCGGAGATAATCAGCACCAGCTTGATGCCGGACGCCATGATGTCACCGGCGATATCCATCGTCACCATCGCTAAAGCCCCTGCACGCTGGAGGTGAGCGTGCCGACTATCAGCGTCCAGCCGTCGCACAGCACGAACAGCATCAGCTTGAAGGGCAGGGACACGATCAGCGGTGACAGCATCATCATCCCCATCGCCATCAGGATGCTGGCGACAATCAGGTCAATGACCAGGAAGGGAATGTAGATCATAAAGCCAATCTGGAACGCAGTTTTCAGCTCGCTCAGCAGATAGGCCGGGGTCACGACCGTGAGGTCCTGCTCCTTCGGATCGCCCGTCACACCGGCAATCGACATCATCTGCGACATCGCCTTATTGCTGGTCTGCGCCAGCATAAAGTGCTTTAGCGGCACCTCCGCCTTGCTGAACGCCTGCTTCATGGTGATTTCGTCATTCTGAAACGGCACCACGGCGTCCTGGTAAATCGTGGTCCATACCGGGCGCATCACCAGCAGCGTCAGGGCCAGCGCGATGCCGGTCAGGATCTTGTTCGGCGGGCTTTGCTGCAGCCCGAGCGCCTGGCGAAGGATCGCCAGCACGATGATGAACCGCGTGAAGCAGGTCATCATCATCAGCATCACCGGGAGCAGGCCCAGCAGCGTCATCAGTATCAGGATTTCAATTTTGACGTTGTAATCCTGGCCGCCTTCCGTCGTCGCCGAGCTGAACAGCGTGATATCGCCGTTGGCCGCCAGCAGCTGCGGGGAAACCAGCAGCCCGCCCAGCAGCAGCCACGGCAGCGCGGCGCGAAGTGGGGCTTTCATCGCGTTAACTCGCCCAGCTCTTTGCTGTTGAACTCCAGAATGCGCAGGCCGTACTTGTCGTTCAGCACTACCGCTTCCGCCTTGCCGAACAGAATGCCGTTTACCTTGATATCCAGCGGCTCGCCCGCCATTTTGTCCAGCTCCACCACCGAGTCGTGGCCCACGGTCATCAGCTCGGCCAGCGACACCTCCACGGAGGCCACCTCCAGCGTCAGGGTGACGGGAATGCGGCTAAACAGCGCCATTTTGCGCAGGTCGTCAATGGCCGCGGGCGACTCAGGCTCGGCCTGAATATCCATGCGAATATTGCCTTCGACGGTCTCTTCTCGCGGCACGTCGCCCAGGTTCAGATCGCCAAAATCCAGGGACTGGCTCAGGTCTTGTTGCAGATCACTCATAATGCTTCTCGATGGTTCTGTCGTTTAATTCACAGAGGAATAACTTGCCGCTATCTTCAGCGATTTTGGCGTCAAAAATCTGTTCTTTGCCGATATATACCGGAACGCTGCTGTTAATGTTGACCGGGATAATGTCTCCGGGCTGGATTTTGGCCAGCTGGGCCACGGTGAGGTTAAGGCTGGCAACGTGGCCGCTAAACTTCAGCGGCAGGCCGTAAAACATCTTCTCGATCTGCGCCCGGGTGGGCGGCTGCTGGCGGCCCGCTGCGCTCTCCGCGTCGGGGGAACGCAGCCGCGCCAGCATCCTGTCGACGTGCGCGTTGTCGAACAGCAGCGTAAAGCTGCCCTCGTCGTAGCCCTCCAGCGTGAACGTCACGCACCAGGACCACTGGTTGATCACCGTGGTGTTATCGCTTTTGACGTCAAACGCTTCGCCGAAGATCTCTTTGTCGATTAACAGCCGGGTGAGGTCGAGGCCGATTTTATTTTTTAAGCGGTCTTCGGTTTTGGTGACGGGCTGATCGACATCCAACGATTTAGTGCGGCTCTCTTTTCCCAGGCCGTAATAATCGTGAAGAATTTGTAATAACAGCGTCCGCTCAATATTAAAAGCAATCGAACCTAACGGCGTTGAAAAGATTTGCGTGTTTTTATAATGTTTATCGATGGCGTAGGTCATCGATTTTAACGCCACGTTGACGCGCAGTTTTTTCAGGAAATAAATGCTCAGGCGCGCGTCGAAAATATCGAAGCTGTCGTTCATCATCTTCGGCAGCTTATGCCACGGACGCCCAAGCTTGCTCACGTCGAGTTTTACCATATCGGGGAGCGCCTGACGCTGGTAGATTCTGATTCTCTGAGGAGCTGCTGGCATAGGTCTTCCGGATAACAAACGCCGTAAGCGCTATAAGGCTTATCGGCATAATAAATATTTAAGTTTCTGGCAACCGTGTCGCTTTATCAGTGAGTCGGTCTCTTTCCCTGTTAAGGCCGGTTACGCGGAGGCTTTATTAGGGATAGGCATTAGACGCTGATACCCTTTCATAATCAAGATGCCTTTCATTATTAATTCTTTATTTCAGGGCAATTAATACGCATTAATTTTTCATGTAAGTGCATGATATTAGAAGATTAAAGTTTTAATACCCATTAAAAACAAGACAATTCTTAACGGGGCGCTATACTGCGCGTCAGTCATGAGTCTCCGGCATTTAAATACCGGATTCATTCATATTATCTCTATTCGAATACACGCCTTATTGATATGTGCCGGAATGGCGCATAAGGCTCGTATACGCCCGGAGTTAACAATTAGCTTAAATGTTGGTGAGTTGTTATGAGTATTGTTATTGAACATGAAGCCCGTAATGAAAATGGATTTATTGCCAGCGCGCCAGAAAGCATAAATGTATTTTCATTAGCACGTCGTGTTGCGAAATATAATGTGTCGGTACTCATTACGGGCGAAACGGGGACGGGGAAAGAGTGTGTTTCCCGCTACATTCATGAAAATGCCCTCGGGGCCGATGCGCCATACGTTGGCGTTAACTGCGCCGCTATTCCTGAAAGCATGCTCGAAGCCATATTATTCGGCTACGAAAAGGGCGCGTTTACCGGCGCGGTAACCAGCGTTGCCGGGAAATTCGAACAGGCAAACGGCGGTACATTACTGCTGGATGAAATTGGCGATATGCCGCTGGCGCTGCAGGCGAAATTACTCCGCGTATTGCAGGAGCAGGAAGTTGAGCGCCTCGGCAGCCATAAAAAAATCCCGCTGGATATTCGCCTCGTGGCCTCCACCAATAAAGATTTGCAGCAGGAAATTGCCGAAGGCCGCTTTCGCCAGGATCTGTTCTACCGTATTTCGGTAGTGCCGATTCACATCACGCCGCTGCGCGAGCGTCGTCTGGACATTATTCCGATGGCGATGCGCTTTATCGCCAAATACAAAGCGTTCCACAAGGGCAACGTTCGCCTGAGCGAAGAGGCGCGCCACGCGCTGCTGACCTACGACTGGCCGGGCAACGTGCGCGAGCTGGAGAACGTCATCCAGCGCGGGATGATCCTGAGCAACGGCGAAGAGATTACTGCCAAAGACTTTGGCCTGCCGGCGCTCGCGCCGCTCGCGACCTTAGACGGCGTGGACGTGATGCCCGCCTACCGCGAGCAGCAGGCCGCGCCAGCGGCCATCAGCAACGTCAAGCTGCACGGCCGGATGGCGGAATATCAATACATCATCGAACTGCTGAAGCGCCACAACGGCAACAAATCTAAAACCGCCGCGTTTTTAGGCATTACGCCGCGCGCGCTGCGCTACCGGCTCGCCTCCATGCGCGAAGAAGGTATCGATATCGAATGCTACTCATAACGCGCGCCCGAGACTAATACCATGGACAAAATTACCGCTATCGGCCTGCACGCCAGCCAGCAGGCGATGCTGGACAGGATGCACAACGCCGCCGCCGTGGCCGCCTCTGGCTCAACCGGCGACGCGGCGTTCATTGCGCCGGGCGCTTCCCTTTCCGGCGTCACCGGCGCGCGCGATCTCTCTTTTTCGCAGGTACTGAACAACGCCATCGACAATGTCGACGCCATGCAGCATTCCGCAGGGGCGAAGCAAAAGGCGATTGAGCTTGGGCAGAGCGACGATCTGGCCGGGGCGATGATTGAATCGCAAAAAGCCAGCGTCGCCTTCTCCGCCATGATGCAGGTCCGTAACAAGCTCACCACTGCGCTCGACGAAGTGATGAATACTCCGCTGTAAGGTTTTCCCGTGCTGACTAAGTTAAAAGATAGATTTTCTGCCTTACCCCTCCCGACCGGGCGCATTAAACCGCAGTGGCTGATGGCCGCGGGCGGCGTGGCGCTGGTTGCGGCAATCGTGTTTTCCCTGTGGCGCAGCAATCAGGGCTACGTGGCGCTGTACGGCAGCGAGGAAAAGCTGCCCGTGGCGCAGGTGGTTGAAGTGCTGGGGGCGGAATCCATCGCCTACCGCATCAACCCCGACAGCGGCCAGATCCTGATCCCGGAGGACAAGCTCCCGCGCGCGCGCATGGCGCTGGCGGCGAAGGGCATTACCGCCGTGATGCCGGACGGCTACGAGCTGATGGATAAAGACGAGATGCTCGGCAGCAGCCAGTTTGTGCAGAACGTGCGCTACAAGCGCAGCCTGGAAGGCGAGCTGGCGCGCAGCATCATGGCGCTGGACCCGGTTGAAAACGCGCGCGTGCATCTGGGGCTGAGCGAGTCCAGCTCGTTCGTGATGACCAACAAGCCGCAGAGCAGCGCGTCGGTCATGCTCCAGCTGCGCTACGGCAAGCACCTGGACGAACAGCAGGTGTCGGCGATCGTCCAGCTCGTGGCGGGCAGCGTGCCCGGCATGCAGGCGGCCAGCGTGCGCGTGGTGGATCAGGCGGGCACGCTGCTGTCGGAAAACGCCCAGCAGGGCGGCACCAGCATGGCGAGCATTCGCCAGAGCCGCGACGTGATCGACCGCATCAAAAACGAAACCACCAACAACATTGCCGGGCTGCTCGCGCCGCTGTTCGGCAGCGAAAACTTCCGCATCAGCGTGACGCCAACCGTCGACATGAGCAGCGTGGAAGAGACGCAGGAGCGCCTGGGCAAAGAGCCGCAGATCAGCGACGAAAGCATCTCCCGCGAAAACACCACCAACGAGCTGGCGCTGGGGATACCCGGCTCGCTGAGCAACCGTCCGGTCAACCAGCCGACCGCCGTGACGCCGCCGATGGCGGCCAATCCGCAGGCGGCGCAAGCCCAGACGCAGACCAGCAGTCCCAGCTCGCTGTCGAACCGCAGCCAGGAGCAGCGCAAGTACGCGTTTGACCGCGATATCCGCCACATTCGTCACCCCGGCTACAGGCTGGAAAAGCTGCGCGTGGCGGTGGCGCTTAACCAGGCCGCGGCGCCGCTTGCCAGCATGACGCCGGAGCAGCTCACCGCGCTGACGAAGCTGGTCGAAGACGCGGCGGGCATTGAAAAAGCGCGCGGCGACTCGCTGACCCTCGACCGGCTGGCCTTTATCGACCGGACGCCGGACGGCCTGCCGGATCTGAAATGGTGGCAGGACCCGAACATCCAGTACTGGGGGCAAAACGGCGGCATTGGCATGCTGATCCTGCTCACCCTGCTGTTCGGCCTGCGTCCGCTGGCCCAGCGCTACGGGCGTCGTGAACCGGACGAACGGGCGGCAATCGAGGGCAGCGCGCAGGCCGAGGCGATTGAGAACAGCATGGTCACTACCGAATCTGGCCTGACGGGGCTGCCAGGACCGGCATTCAACCAGGATACGGAACTGCCGCCGCAGAGCTCGGGCCTTGAGACCAAGGTCGAATACCTGCAGATGCTGGCGGAAAACGAAACTGAACGTATGGCAGAAGTCTTGAAACAATGGATCAACAGCAATGAGCGAACTGATAACAAGCAGCAGTAAGGGCAGCACCGCGACGGGGCGCAGCCGACTGGAGCAGGCCGCCATTTTGTTGCTCAGCGTGGGCGAAGAGGCGGCGGCGAAGGTGATGCAGAAGATGAACCGCGACGAGGTGATCCTGCTGAGCGACACCATGGCGCGCCTGCACGGCGTGAAGGTCGACCACGCGCGCCACGCCATGAACAACTTTTTTGACGACTACCGCGAGCAGAGCGGCATCAACGGCGCGTCGCGCAGCTACCTGCGCGGCATTCTTGAGAAAGCGCTGGGCGGCGAAATTGCCGGCAGCGTGATCAACGGCATCTACGGCGACGAAATTCGCCACCGCATGGCGCGGCTGCAGTGGGTGGACATCCCGCAGCTTGCGGCGCTGATCGAGCAGGAGCACCTGCAGCTGCAGGCGGTATTCCTCGCGTTTCTGCCGCCGGACGTGGCGGCGGGCGTGCTCAGCGCCCTCTCGCAGGAGCGTCAGGACGAAATCGTCTGGCGCATCGCCCGGCTGGACGACGTCAACCGCGACGTGATCAACGAGCTGGACCGCCTGATCGAGCGCGGCGTGTCGGTGCTGTCGGAGCACGGTTCAAAAGTGGTCGGCATCAAGCACGCGGCCAACATTGTTAACCGCATTTCAAGCAACCAGCAGCAGCTGCTCAACCAGCTGCGCGAGCGCGATGCCGACGTGGTGGACGAGCTGGAAGAGGAGATGTACGAGTTCTTCATCCTCAGCCGCCAGACCCCGGCGACCCTGCAGCGCCTGATGGAAGAGATTTCTATCGAGGAGTGGGCGGTTGCGCTCAAGGGCACCGAGCCGGTGCTGCGTCAGGCCATTTTCAACGTCATGCCGAAGCGCCAGGTGACGCTGCTGCAATCCACCACCACCCGCCTGGGGCCGGTGCCGGTGAGCCGCATCGAGCACGTGCGCAAAGAGATCATGGCGACGGTGCGCCAGCTGGCGGAAGAGGGCGAAATTCAGGTTCAGCTCTTCACCGAGCAGACCATGGAGTAACCCATGTACAAGAAACAGAGCTTACCGCTGAGCGCCCTGACCGCCAGCCGCCAGGCGGTGGTGAAACCGCGCCTGCACAAATTCCCGCCGCTGCGCAAGCGCCGCGCGGCACCGGCGCTGCCCGACGACGCCCGTCCGGTGCTGGACGACGCCGCGCTGCAGTCGCAGCTGCAGCAGGGCTTTCAGGATGGCCTGAACAGCGGCTTTGCGCAGGGCATGGAAGAGGGCAAAGAAGAGGGCTATCAGGAAGGACTGCGGCTGGGATTTGAAGAGGGCGTGCGCAAGGGCCGCTCCGAGGGCAAAACCCAGGCGCGCCAGCAGTTTCTTGAGGCCGCGCACCCGCTGGACAGCATTATCGCGTCGATGGAAACCTTCATGGCCAACTACGAGCAGCGCCGCCGCGAAGAGCTGTTGCAGCTGGTGGAGAAAGTGACCCGCCAGGTGATCCGCTGCGAGCTGACGCTCCATCCCACGCAAATACTCACCCTGGTGGAAGAGGCGCTGGCCGCGCTGCCGCAGCAGCCGGAGCAGGTCAAAGTGATGCTGAACAGCGAGGAGCACCGCCGCATCAGCGAGGCCGAGCCGGAGAAAGTGGCGCACTGGGGGCTCACCGCCGACCCGGACCTGCCGCCGGGCGAGTGCCGGGTGATCACCAACACCACCGAAATGGACGTGGGCTGCCAGCACCGTCTCGACCAGTGCATGGACGCCCTGAAGGCGAACCTGCTGCCGGAATCGCACGATGAGTGATCACGACTTCGAGCAGGTTTTACGCTCGCTGGAGAACATTAACCTCGCCCGCGTGGCCGGAAGGCTGGTGCGCGTGGCGGGCATTCTGCTGGAGTGCGTCGGCTGCCGCCTTGCCGTGGGCCAGATGTGCCAGGTTGAAGGCGCGGAGGGCGAGCTGATCGAGGCGCAGGTGGTCGGCTTTGACCGCGAAGTCACCTTCCTGATGCCCTTCAAGCAGCCCGCCGGGCTAATGGCGGGCGCGCGCGTTTACCCTCTGGACAAACAGCACGGCGTGCTGATTGGCGACCAGTGGCTGGGCCGCGTGGTCAACGGCCTCGGCGAGCCGATCGACGATAAAGGCAAGCTGACCGGCGACGCCGTGCTGCCGCAGCAATTGCCGCAGGTGCATCCGCTCAGGCGCCAGCCGGTGGACGCGCCGCTCGACGTGGGCGTGCGGGCGATTAACGGCCTGCTGACCATCGGCAAAGGCCAGCGCGTCGGGCTGATGGCGGGCAGCGGCGTGGGCAAAAGCGTGCTGCTCGGCATGATCACCCGCTACACCCAGGCGGAGGTCGTGGTGGTGGGGCTGATCGGCGAGCGCGGGCGCGAGGTGAAAGAGTTTATCGACCATTCGCTAGGCGAAGAGGGGCGGCGCAAGTCGGTGATTGTCGCCGCGCCCGCGGACGAATCGCCGCTGATGCGCATCAAGGCCACCGAGCTGTGCCACACCATCGCCAGCTACTATCGCGACAAAGGCAAAGACGTGCTGCTGCTGGTGGACTCCCTGACGCGCTACGCCATGGCGCAGCGTGAGATTGCCCTCTCGCTGGGCGAACCGCCCGCCACCAAAGGCTATCCGCCGTCGGCGTTTGGCCTGATCCCGAAGCTGGTTGAAAGCGCGGGCAACAGCGAAAGCCACGGCTCGATGACCGCCATTTATACGGTGCTGGCGGAGGGCGACGATCAGCAGGACCCGATCGTCGACTGCGCGCGCGCCGTGCTCGACGGCCACATCGTGCTGTCGCGCCACCTCGCGGAGGCCGGGCACTATCCGGCGATCGACATCGGCCAGTCCATCAGCCGCTGCATGAGCCAGGTGACGCAGCAGGCGCACCAGCGCGCCGCGCGCACGCTGAAGCAGCTTTACGCCGAATACCAAAGCATCAAGCCGCTGATCCCGCTCGGCGGCTACGTGGCGGGGGCCGACCCGCTGGCCGATAAAGCGGTCAACCTCTCCCCGGCCATCACCCGTTTTCTGCAGCAGGAGGTTCAGGATGCCGCGCCGCTGGAGAAAACCATTGCCGACCTGAGCGCGCTGGCGCAGGCAGGATAACTACCGATGAGCAAACTGATTAACACCCTTGAACAGCTGCACCTGCTGCGCAACCGCGCGGTGCAGGATCTCAGCGCCCGGCTGGCCTCGCAGCAGCAGCTGTGCCAGCGGCTGGAAAAGAACATTCACGCCCTGTCGAACCTGGTCAACAACACCGTGCAGGAGCTGCAGGGCGGCGCGACCATGCTCAGCAACCAGTCCGTCTACAAGCGCCACATTCAGCGCGTGATCGACTGGCAAAAGCAGGAGCAGGCGCTGGCGAGCGTGGAGGCGCAGAAGCTGCAGGGCAACCTGCTGGCGGAGTCCCGCCGGGAAAAAAGCCTGGAGCTGGTGCTGGCCTCGCGCCGGGAAGACCTGCGCCTCGAGCAGGAGCGACGCGATCAGAAAACCACTGACGCGGTGTCGGCGCAGTGCTGGCTGCGTCAACAGCAGGCGCAGCGGCAGCGATAGTATGAGCAACCTGATGCAGACGCTGCTGAAACGCCAGCAGCAGAAAAAAGAGTACGGCACCCCGTTCGTCAGCGTGGTGTGCCCCACCTGGAACCGCCGGGCGTTTTTGCCCTACCTGCTCTACATCTTCCAGTATCAGGACTACCCGGCCGACAGGCGCGAGCTGATTATTCTGGACGACTCGGCGCAGAGCAACGAAGACCTGGTCGCCATGATGGTCGACCCCGCGGCGTGCAGCGTGCGCTACGTTCACAGCCCGGAACGGCTCGATCTGGGCAAAAAGCGCAACATGCTCAACGAGATGGCGAAGGGCGAGTACATCATCTGCTTCGACGATGACGACTACTATGCGCCGAACAAAATCAGCATTCAGGTGGCGGCGATGCAGCGCAACAACGCGCTGTTTTCCGGCAGCGACACCATCTACATCTGGTACAGCCACCTCGATAAAATTTACCGTACCCATTCGTTCGGGGAGCGCCACGCGCTGAACGGCACCTTTGGCTATCACCGCAACTTCCTGAAAAACCACCGCTATGAAGACGCCGCCACGCTGGCGGAAGAGCAGGCGTTTCTCAACAACTTCACCGCGCCGGTGCAGCAGATCGATCCGCGCGACGCGATTCTGTGCATCTCGCACAGCGCCAATACCTACGACAAAGACTTTGTGCTCGGCTCCTGCACGCCCGTCGATCTGACGCTGGAGGATTTCGTCACCGACCGCAACCTGCTGAGCCACTACCGCCGCCTGAGCGCCGCGCCGCTGAGCGCCGCCGTGCAGTGGCAGGCGTTTGGCAAGGTGGCGGTGATCTACGATCCCGAACGGCCGGACCTGCTGGAGGCCCAGCGGCAGAGCCTCGCTTCGCTCGGGTTAGAGGACGCGCGGCTGGTGGCCTTTGCCCGCGACCCTGACCACAGCGAGCTGGAGACGCACTGCGCGGTGCTCGAGCAGGCGCAGCGCGAGCAGTGGCACAGCGTGGCGCTGGTGGACGCGGCGGTGAAATACGTGCGTAAAGAGAACTCCCTCAAAACGGTGAACCGGCTGCTGGAGCGCCTGCCGCACATCGACTGGCAGGTTGTGCTGCTCGGCGGGCGCTACGACAACATTTCCGCGCTCAAGGCCCTGCCCGGCGTGGCGCGCGTGCTGAAGGGCGGCTGCGGATGCGCCTATGCGGTGAAGGGCGACTACATCCCCACGCTGCTTGACGTCTACCGCCAGGCGCATCGGCAGGGCGCGGGCCTGGACGCCTGCTGGCCGCTGCTGATGCAGGCCCACTGCTGGCTGGGGCTACAGCCCAGCTTCGCTTTTTTACCCGAGATAAAAGACCCCGCCAGCGGCGACCTTATCGACTGTACCCACTGGTTTTTTCGCAAAAACTTTCAATGAGTATCGCCGCCTTTGCCGCGGCAGGAGCAGCAAGTATGGAACTGACAGAACACTACCAGCCTGAATACGTGATCCGGTTTAACGCTCGCGACGCGGCGTGCGAATGCCCGGCCTGTCAGGACGCCGCTGGCGACTGGCCAAAAACGCGTCTGACGGTGGGAAACCAGCAGCGGGAAAGCCTGAATGCGCAATGCGAAAGCGCCGCGCGTGAAATCCTCCTCAACCCGGAGGCCTTTATGCTGCACGCCGGTGAGGTTGAGGCCGACGCCCTCGAGCGCAACGCCTGGGATGAAGCCTTAAACCAGCAGTGCATCAATATTGCCGTGCATCCGGCGCTGACGCTGGAGGGCAGCCTGTATGCCATCGGCGTGCTGCTCAGCAAGGCGCAGCGCTACGTGGAGGATAACCAGCGCGATCCGCAGAACCTGACCGCCATGGGCGAGCAGCTGGCGCAGCTGGCGGAAGCGGGCGTGTTGAGCGAGCAGCTCGCCCTGCTGCCGCCGATTGAGGTTAACCGCGTCGAGGCGCTGGGCGAGATGGGCGCGATGCGCCTCAGCCTGAACGTGCCCGCGATGCAGAAAATGATGCTGATGTTTAAGCTCAGCGAGCTGGCGATCATGCAGCCCGCGCGCCTGCAGGAGCGGCTGCGCGAGCTGGACGGCAGGGCGATTCCGCTGTTCGCTGAGCAGCCGTTTATCACCCGCAACGTGCTGCTGTACCGCCTGTACGGCGACAGCTTCCCGTGCCGTGACGCGGGTAACTACGGCGTGGCGCTGAAGTCGCTCACCGGCCAGTTCTTCCAGCTCCGGATGCTGTGCGCGATGTGGCTTGAGGACAATGCGCAGATCACCGCCGATGAGTTTAGCGCGCTGTTCAGCGCCTGGTACGGCTGGCAGTCGCAGAAACCGCGCGCCGGCGACGGGGAAAACGGGGCGGACTACACGCTGCTCTGCGGGCTGTCGCTGATTTAAGAAGGGGCCAACACCATGAGTGCGAACACTGACCACGCGGGCCGCATCGGCTTTTTTATGGAGACGTCATTTCACTTTGAGGTCTACCGCAGCATTATTTCCGCCCTGCTCGAGGAGAACAGGCCCTGCGAGCTGCTGATCAACGACCTGATTGAAGACGCGTTCGTCAACGACATGACCTCGTTTCTGGCGACCCTCAGCGTGCCGGGGCTGGGCTGCCGCCTGCTGTCGGGGGCGCTCAAGGCCGGGCGGCGTTACGGCTGTCTGGTAAGTCCTTACTACGTTCCGGGCCTGGACGCGCTCTCCGACAACGCCGTTCGCACGGTGTACGGGCTGGCGAAAAACGACTGGAACCATGCGGCCTGGAACGCCCGCTATCGCCATATTCTCTGCTACAGCCGCTATACCCAGCGCGCGCTGGCGCTGGGTGAGAAGGCGAAAGTGGTGGGCAACCCGCGCTTCGACGACTGGCACAACCGGCGCTATCCCGCCGAACTGCCCGCGCATCTCGACGGCGCGGGCGGAAAGCCGGTTCTGCTGTATGCCCCGACCTACGGTGAGCTCAGCTCGCTGCCGCACTGGGCGGAGAAGCTCAGCCGCCTGGGATCGGAATACCACATCATCACGAAGCTGCACCACGGCACGCTGTATCGCCCCGGCGAGCGCGCGTCGCTTAAGCTCGCGCGGCGGTTTTTGAAGCGCAGCGTGCAGCCGGGCGACTCGGTGTTCACGCTGCTGGCGCACGCGGATTACGTCATCAGCGACAACAGCGGCTTTATTTTTGACGCGATCAACGCGGATAAAAAGGTGATCCTGCTCGAATGGGACGGAATGGAAACGCTGCTCAGCGGCAACCGCTCGTTCAGCAACCCGGACAGCCCCGAGCAGCAGGTGCGCCAGTTTTTACCCGTGGCGCGCGACATGGCGGACCTGCGCGCCTGCCTGTCGGACGACTGGCCGTGGGAGACGCACGCGGCGCGTTTGCAGGAGATTAAAACCGACTATTGCGACGCCTTTAACGACGGCAGCGCCGGACGCCGCGCCGCCGAGGTGATTATGCAGTCTATGGCGTAGGGTCGGCGCGGGCAGGGACGCCCGCGCGCTTAGCGTTTCTTGATCACTTCAATCAGGGAGGTCGTGGACACGCTCGGGGTTCGCGCCAGGTAAACTACGTCAAGCTGGCGCGCGAAGTGGTCGAATCTCCCCCTCCAGTCATCCCCCATCACCAGCACGTCGGCCTGGTACTCGTGGATATACTCCGCCTTACGCTCCAGCGACTCTTCCAGAAAAATGGCGTCCACATACTTGATGCCCGCCACGATGGCCATTCTGTCGTCCTGATCGTACACGGGGTAGCGACCCTTTTTGCGCACGTTAAGTTCGTCCGACGAGACGCCCACGATCAGCCGGTCTCCCAGCGCGCTGGCGCGCTGCAAAATGTTCAGGTGGCCGACGTGAAAAACGTCGAAGGTGCCAAAGGTGATAATCGTCTTCATGCTCTGCGCTCTGGATCAGCCCTGCTCGTACAGCCAGTTTTCCGGCTCGCTGATGTTCAGCAGGTTTTGCAGGATCTCCTGCTGCATCGACAGCACGGTGATGTTGCTGTCGTTGAGCGCTTTGCACTCGGCGGCGACCTGCTCAAGCGCGTCCCAGAGGCCGTTGAGCTGGCGTTGATGCGTGGCGGGAAGGCGGGAGAACAGCGTGCGCAGGCCCGGCGTGCCGACCGGGATGCCCAGCTGAGTCAGCAGCTGGTAGCGCTGCCTGCTGTTGTGTGAAAGCTGCTCGTAGCAGGCGATAAGCTGCGGGTTGAGCTGCTCCAGCTTTGCCGTATCGCGTGCGATAAGCCACTGACGCTGGTCGGAAAGCAGGGCCTTCAGGCTGCCGTAGGTTTCACGGTCTTCCACCATGCCCTGGACCAGGGTTTTGACGCACTGTGCGGCGTTACTCATTGTTACCTCTGATAATATTTCTCAATCGCGCCTGCCAGCGAATCAACGTCGATGCTGATTTTTCCGCTCGCAATGGCGTCTTTCATGCTGGCCACGCGCGCCATATCCACCTCTGGCAGGGCTGCCAGCTGGGACTGCGCATCGCCAAGAACGGGATCGATGGCTGCGGTTTTGGCTGTTTTCATCTCGTCAGCGCCGGACGTGCGGGCCGTGGCCGTGCTGCTGGCCTGGTTAATCGCGCTTGTCATTGCGTACTGGGTGGATGTCACTTTCATCGCATTACTCCATCTACGGATAGTTATTCGTCGTTTTCGCCAGGGCGGAAAGATCGTTTCCCGGCGCCTTACCGGGATAAAGCGGCCCACCGGCGGGAAAACTTAAGCCCGGCGTGACATTTTTATTTCGCGGCCGCAAAGCCGGTTCTGACCACGCCCATGTCGATCACCATCGCGGTGACTTCCCGCTCGCTGCTCTCGTTTTTCACCTTGATCATCTCGCCCTTGCGCCCTTTTTTAGCGGCGATCCCCATGGTGCGCGCCTCCACGCCGTCCTGGTCGGCAATCATCAGCACGCGCTGCCCGCGCTCCACCATCACCGGCGAATCCAGCTGGCTCTGGCTCAGGGGCTGCATCTCGCGCACGCGGCGCTTGAGGGTCAGGCCCACCGCGTCGTCCGGGCGGGTGAGATAGCCGCTGCGCAGGTTGCTGACGTTGAATTTTTTGCGCGTCAGGTCAGACGCCGCCAGCACGTGGCCGCGCTCCAGCGTGCGCGTCGGCATCAGCACCTGCAGGTAGATGTCCGGCTTTACCGTGACCGCCACGTCCCAGCCGCTGCCGGACTCGCAGCGCACGTCAAAGCGCAGGCGGCGCAGGTCGAGGCGCTCGCCGCCGGGCATGCTCACGGCAAGCGGCGTGGGGCAGGGGGCGTATTGCGAAATTTCAGACGGGATAAACAGGTTCAGCTTCGCCTGGTAATCCTCCCAGCGGCTGCGCTGCGCCTCATGGCGGATGGCGTCTGCGGCCTGCTGCTGCACGCGGGCGTACACCTGCTTGCGCGCGGTGGTGGCCTGAGGCTGCGCCGCCGCCGGAAGCGCGAACAGGCACAGCATTGCCGCCGGAATGGACCAGCGGAAAAAAGGCTTCCTGCATGCGGCAGTGGTAACTGATAAGTCTATTAAATTCATGGCGTTAAAAACCTGGCACGATAGTTGCTTTATAGGTTGCAGCAACATGGACTCTTGCAGGCGTCCACCACAGAAAGGAGCGAGTTGTGAGTATTACTTTTGACAAGGCATTGGGCGTTCATCCGCAGGCTGTAGCACTTCGACTTTCCAGGGCGGAACTGCTTTCAGCAAATCTGGCTAACGTCGATACCCCCAACTTCCAGGCTAAAGATATTGATTTTGCCGCAGAGATGCAACGCTCGCAGCGCGATTTCTTTCCCGGCTCCGCGCCGCAGGAGATGTACCGCGTGCCGTATCAACCCTCCTCGGACGGCAACACCGTTGCGCTGGACGTGGAGCAGGCCGAGTTTTCAAAAAACGTGCAGGACTACCAGATGAGCCTCGCGTTTTTGAACATGAAATTCACCGGCCTGAAGAAGGCAATTGAAGGTAAGTAATTGAATCAGGTAACAAAGAATGGCTTTTAGCGATATTTACCGCGTGTCGGGTTCCGCGATGACGGCGCAAACCGTCCGGCTGAACACCATCGCCAGTAACCTCGCCAACGCCGAAACCCCGGCGGTGGACGAGGGCAATGTGTATAAAGCGCGCCGCCCGGTGTTTGCGGCGGTTTACCAGAACGACGAGCTGACCAACCGCGACGCGATCTCCGGCGCCCGTGTACAGGTGCTGGACGTGGTGGAATCGGGTAACGCGGTGCAGCGCTACGAGCCGCACCACCCGATGGCGAACCCGGACGGCTACGTCTGGTATCCCGATATCAACGTGGTGGAAGAGATGGCGGACATGATGTCGGCGTCGCGTAACTTCGAAACCAACGTCGATGTTCTTAACAATGTGAAAAGCATGCAGCAGAGCCTGCTGCGGCTTGGCGAGGCGTAATAGATGAGCGTGAATGGCGTTTCCACCCAGTCCGGCGATACCACCACCACCCGAGACGGTGGCGTATCCCCGAACGACAACACCGCCGCAGGGATGAACAACCTGTTTATGCAGCTGCTGGTGGCGCAAATCCAGAACCAGGACCCGCTGAACCCTACAGACGGCACCGAATACGTCAGCCAGCTTGCGCAGCTGACGCAGGTGCAGTCGATGGAAAACATGATGGCCGGAATGCAGAACATCGGCGTGCTGATGGACAACCTGCAAACCCTGTCGACGGGCAACCTTGTGGGCCAGAAGGTCATGGTCAAAACCGACACCATTCAGACCGACGGCAGCACCAACGTCGACGGCCGCCTGACGCTGGAGCACACCGCCAACACGGTGACCGTCATCCTGAAGGATGAGACCGGCAAGGAAACCAAGGTGGAGCTCGGCAAGCAGGAGGCCGGCGAGGTGGACTTCACGGTGAACCCGACGGAGCTGGGGCTCAAAGAGGGGAAATACACCATGTCCGTGGTTACCGACGTCGACGATGCGACGGTGCCGATCGAGGTGAGCGGCGTGGTGAATAACGTGCGCATCCCGATGGACGGCAGCGCGATCGTGCTCAACATTCCGGGCATTGGCGACGTGCCTTATCACCAGATTACGCAGTTTGGGCAGTCGCCCTCGAACAACGACAGCGCAAAAAAAATGATGAGTTAATCAGGAACAACTATGAGCTTTGACATTGCAATTTCGGGCTTAAACGCCATTAACGAGCAGCTGGGCGCCATCTCCAACAACATCGCTAACTCCGGGACCGTCGGCTTTAAGTCGGGCCGCGCCGAGTTCGCCTCGCTGTACGCCGAGGGCCAGCCGCTGGGCGTGGGCGTTACCAGCATTGCCCAGAGTATTTCCAAAAACGGAAGCATTTTTTCCTCTGCCAACAGTCTCGATCTCGCCATAAACGGCGACGGCTTTTTCGTGATGCGCGACAGCGCGGGCACCACCGCCTATACCCGCGCGGGCTATATGCGCACCGACAGCCTCGGCAACCTGATCAACAACCAGGGCATGTACCTGCAGGGCTACCCGGTGGACGCCAACGGCGTGATCCAGACCGGTACCGTCGGCAACCTGACCATCAGCAGCGGCTCGATTCCGGCGAAGGCGACCAGCTCGCTCGACTTCACGGCCAACCTCAACGCCAATGAGGAAAAGCCGAAGACGGCCACGTTCGATCCGACCGACGAAAACTCCTACAACCACACCTACGCCACCCAGGTGTACGACTCGCTGGGCCGCGAGCACACCCTGAAGCAGTACTTCGTCAAAACCGACGATAACGCCTGGGAAGTGCACTACTACATGGACGACAAGCAGGTGGGCACCGCGCCGCAGGAGATGACCTTTACCGAGCAGGGCGTACTGCTGACGCCAAACGGCGCGGTCAAGCTTAACGCGGATATTCCCGGCGCGGACGGCATTGAGCTGGAGCTGAACTACAGCGGCACCACCCAGTTCGGCTCGGAGTTCTCCGTCAGCAAAAACAACGGCAACGGCTATGCCTCCGGCGAGCGCACCGGGCAGACCATCGATAAGGACGGCAGCGTCTACGCCACCTTCTCAAACGGCCAGCGCCTGCTGCAGGGCCAGGTGATCCTGGCGACCTTCGCCAACCCGAACGGTCTTTCATCGCAGAACGGCACCACCTGGACGCAGACCGCCAGCTCCGGCGCGCCGCTGACCGGCACCCCGGGCACCGGGCTGCTGGGCGCGCTGACCTCCAACACCCTGGAAGGCTCGAACGTTGACCTGACGGCAGAGCTGGTGGGGCTGATGACCGCCCAGCGTAACTATCAGGCCAACACCAAGGTGATCAGCACCAACGACAGCATGATGACGGCGCTGTTCCAGGCGGTGTAATGGACCACTTAATTTATACCGCCGTGAGCGGGGCGTCGCGCAGCCTCGTCCAGCAGCAAATCCACGCGAACAACCTGGCGAACGTCAATACGCAGGGCTTTCGTCACGACCTGGATAACGCCATGTCGCAGCAGATCCAGGGGGAGGGCTACGCCTCCCGTTTCCTGGTTCAGCCGCAGCAGGGCGGCGTTGACCTGACGCCGGGCGCCACCCGCGACACCGGGCGCGATCTCGACGTGGCCATCAAGGGCAGCGGGCTGATTGCGCTGGTGAGCGGCAACCGCGAGGTCTACACCCGCAACGGCCAGATCCAGGTCGGCCCGGAGGGGGATTTGACCATCGACGGCCTGCCGGTCTCCGGCGATAACGGCCCGATCGTGCTGCCGCCGTTTTCGTCCATCAGCATCGCTGACGACGGCGTGATCTCCATCGTGCCGGACGACGGCAACGTGGCCGCGCCGATGGACGTCGACCGCATCAAGCTGGTGGACATTCCCGCGTCGCAGCTGAGCAAAAACGCTGCCGGATTTATGGTCACCTCCGCCAACGTCAACCCGCGCACGGAGGAGGTGGAGCTGGTTTCCGGACATCTCGAAAGCTCCAACGTGTCGGCTATCAGCGAAATGGTCTCCAGCATCGCGCTAAACCGCCAGTTCGAAGCCCAAATCAAAATGATGAAGGCGGCGGAAGACCTGGCGACGGCGGGCAACCGCCTGCTGCGCAACACCTGATTGAGTAAGGAATAACGATGAATCCCGCTTTATGGATCAGTAAAACCGGCCTCGCCGCGCAAGACGCGAAGATGAGCGCGATCTCCAACAACCTGGCGAACGTGAACACCACCGGCTTCAAGCGCGACCGCGTGATGTTCGCCGATCTGTTCTATCAAAACCAGCGCACGCCGGGCGGCCAGCTTGACCAGAACAACACCTCGCCGACCGGCATTCAGTTCGGGACCGGCGTGAAGATCCTCGGCACCCAGAAGGAGTTCTCGACCGGCAACATTCAGAACACCGGGCAGAACATGGACGTGGCGATTACCGGCCAGGGCTTTTTCCAGGTAGAAACCAGCGACGGCGATATCGCCTACACCCGCGCCGGTAACTTCCAGAAAAACCCGGACGGCCTGCTGACCAACGCGCAGGGCCTGCCGCTGGTGCCGCAGATCGAGCTGCCGGACAACGTGAAGGATATCCAGATCGGCAAAGACGGCACCGTCACCGCCACGGTCGCGGGCGAAACCGAACCGGTCGAGCTGGGGCAAATCACGCTGGTGAACTTCGTCAATCCGGCCGGGCTGGAGGCCATCGGCGGCAACCTGTATCGCGAAACCGCGGCCAGCGGCGAAGCGGTGGAGGGCGTGGCCGGTGAGGAAGCCTTTGGTCAGCTGGAGCAGGGATCGCTGGAGGGGTCTAACGTGCAGGTGGTTGAAGAGATGGTCGACATGATCACCGTTCAGCGCGCCTACGAGATGAACGCCAAAATGGTCTCTGCGGCAGATGACATGCTGAAGTTTGTCACGCAGTCGATGTAACGCGTGAAGCGAAGTGAACGAAAAATGAAAAAGCAGTTAGTTATCGGCTTTTTTGCGCTGCTGCTGGCCGGGTGTGAAAGCCCGGCCCTGCTGGTGCATAAAGACGATGCGGCCTACGCGCCGCCAGAAGATTTCTCCTTGCCGCCGACGCAGGTTCAGGGCGGCGGGCTGTACAACACCAACTACAACTGGTCGTTAACGCAGGATCGCCGCGCCTACCGCGTGGGCGATATTCTGACCGTCAAGCTGGACGAGTCCACGCAGGCGAGCAAGCAGGCGCGCACCAACTTCGGCAAGAAAAACGATGTCTCCATCGGCGTGCCGGAGGCCTTTGGCCACTCGGTCGATAAGCTGTCCGGCTCGATAGACGGCAACCGCAACTTCAACGGCAATGCCACCTCGCAGCAGCAGAACAGCCTGCGCGGCGCCATCACCGTTGCGGTCTACAAGGTGCTGCCGAACGGCGTGCTGGCGATCCGCGGCGAAAAATGGCTGACCCTCAACCAGGGCGATGAGTACATGCGCGTGACCGGGCTGGTACGTGCCGAAGATATCGAGCGCGACAACTCGATCTCCTCGCAGCGCATCGCCAACGCGCGGATCTCCTACGCCGGACGCGGCGCGCTCAGCGATGCCAACTCCGCCGGCTGGCTGACCCGCTTCTTCAACCATCCGCTGTTCCCGATTTAATGGAGTCCGTGATGCGTAAGGCAATGCTTTTTCTGATGCTGCTGTGGACCGCGGGCGCGTCGGCCGAGCGGCTGGGCAACGTGGTGGATATCCAGGGCGTGCGTGGCAACCAGCTGGTGGGCTACAGCCTCGTCGTCGGTCTCGACGGGACGGGCGATAAAAACCAGGTGAAATTCACCAGCCAGTCGGTGACCAACATGCTGCGCCAGTTCGGCGTGCAGCTGCCGGCCAAAATCGATCCGAAGGTGAAAAACGTCGCCGCGGTGGCGATCAGCGCCACGCTGCCGCCGGGCTACGCGCGCGGCCAGGCGATTGACGTCACCGTCTCGTCGATTGGCGATGCCAAAAGCCTGCGCGGCGGCACGCTGCTGCTGACCCAGCTGCGCGGAGCCGACGGCGAAGTCTACGCCCTGGCGCAGGGGAACGTGGTGGTCGGCGGCGTAAAGGCCGAGGGCAACAGCGGGTCGAGCGTGACGATCAACACCCCGACCGTGGGCCGCGTGCCGAACGGCGGGTCGGTCGAGCGCGAAATTCCCTCCGATTTTCAGCAGAACCAGCAGGTGATCCTCAACCTCAAGCGCCCGAGCTTTAAAACCGCCAACAGCGTGGCGGTGGCGCTCAACAGCGCCTTTGGCTCCGGCACCGCCACGGCGCAGAGCGCCACCAACGTGGTGGTCAACGCCCCGCTGTCGGCGGGCGAGCGCGTGGCCTTTATGTCGATGCTGGAAGACGTGCAGGTGAGCGCCGCGAAGCAGCCGCCGCGCGTGGTGTTTAACGCCCGCACCGGCACGGTGGTGATCGGCGACGGCGTGGTGGTCCGCGCGGCGGCGGTGTCGCACGGCAATCTGACCGTGACCATCCGCGAATCTTCCAACGTCAGCCAGCCGGGCGCGTTTAGCCAGGGGCAAACCGTGGTCACGCCGGAAAGCGACGTCAACGTCGACCGCGGGCGGGGCCAGATGGTGACGATTTCGGCGGGCACCAGCCTGCGCAGCATCGTCAACACGCTCAACAGCCTGGGCGCCGCGCCGGACGACACCATGGCGATCCTCCAGGCGCTGCACGAAGCGGGCGCGCTCGATGCCGAACTGGTGGTGATTTAAGCAATGACGATGGTAGACGCGATTCACTCCCGCACCAGCATCATGCCCGGCGACGTGACCGGGCAGGTGAAACCGCAAAACCTTGAGCAGGCGGCGGAGCAGTTTGAGGCGATGTTTCTGCGCTCGCTGATGAAGCAGATGCGCAAAGCGTCGCAGGCGCTGGTGGACGATAACCCGTTCGACAGCAAGCAGCAGCGCATGATGCAGGAGTTCTACGACGATAAGCTCACCTCTCAGCTGGCCTCGCAGCGCAGCACGGGGCTGGCGCAGATGATTATCGCCCAGCTGGGGCCGCAGGAGAGCGCCGCGCTTAAGAATGCGCAGCCTGTGGCCGCTTTAAATGAACATCCACAGGAATTAAACACCCCCGTCGTGCCGGTCATGCGTCGCGGGCAGGAGTAAACCATGAATATGTTCAACATTGCCTGGAGCGGTTTGCAGGCGGCGCAGTTTGGGATGAGCGTGACCTCCATGAACATCTCCAACGTGCTGACGCCGGGCTACAGCCGCCAGGGCATTATCCAGAGCTCGGTTGCCACTCTGGGGCAGGGCGGCATGTCGGCGGGCGCGGGCGTGCAGGTTGACAGCATTCGCCGCGTCTCGGATCAGTACCTGACCAACCAGGTGTGGCAGAGCAACAGCAAGGCGAACTACTACGGCATCAACAACCAGTACCTGAGCTCGCTGGAGAAGGTCATCGGCACCGACTCTACGAGCCTGGGCACCGGGCTGGACGATTTCTTCTCGGCGCTGAACGCCCTGACCAAAGAGCCGGAAAGCGAAGCCACCCGCAAGCAGCTGCTGAACCAGGCCGACTCGCTGGCGACGCGCTTTAACAACATGAACGACTTCATCAACGGCCAGAAGACGTCGGTGGCGAACCAGCGCGACACCATGGTCGGGCAGATCAACAGCCTGACGGCGGGCATTGCCGACTACAACAAGAAAATCATGGAGATGGACTCCACGGGCGGCAACAGCAACGTGCTGCGCGATCAGCGCGACGAGCTGGTGAAGCAGCTCAGCACCTACGCCGACGTGAAGGTGACGGAAGACAGCAACGGCAGCTACTCCGTCGCCATGAAAAACGGCCAGCCGCTGGTGAGCGGAAAGGTGGCGGGCGAGCTGAGCAGCAGCCTGGACGGCAGCGGCAACCCGGTGTTAAGCCTGAACTTTTCCAACACCACCTTCTCCCTGAACCCGTCCACGGGCGGGCAGCTCGGCGCGCTGTACGACTATGAAACCGGCGAGCTGGCGGATATGCAGGCCTCGGTGCAGGGGATGGCGGAAGCGGTGGCGACGCTCTTCAACGACCAGCTGGCGAAGGGCTTTGATAAGAACGGCAACCCGGGCAAGCCGCTGTTCAGCTTTGACCTTAAAAACCCCGCCGGGATTTTGCAGGTCAACGATCTGGAACCGAACGATCTTGCGCTGTCCGACACCGCGGGCGAGCAGGGGAACGGCGGCAACCTGCAGGCGCTGATCGACCTCAAGAATAAAAAGGTCGATATCGGCGGCATGGGCAACATGAGCCTGAACGAAGGGGCGGCGGCGATTATCTCGAATATCGGTATCGCCAGTAAAAAATCCCAGAGCGAGCTTGAGGCGGCGCAGGGCGTTTACGATCAGGCGCAGCTGCAGCGCAACAACCTCAGCGCGGTCAACCAGGACGAAGAGGCCATGAACCTGCAGATTTACATGCAGTCCTACCAGGCCAACGTCAAGGTGATTGCCACCGGCAACCAGATTTTCAGCGACCTGTTAAGTATGTTTTAACCGGCGCTAAGGAAAAGTTATGCGAATCAGTAGTCTTTATAATTCCGACGCCATGCTGGCGCAGCTCGGGGTCAACGGCACCCGAATGAGCAAGCTCATGGAGCAGATGTCCACCCAGAAGCGGATCAACGTGCCGTCTGACGATCCGGTCGCCGCGACGCGCCTGGTCCAGCTTAACCGCGAGCAGGCGGCGATTAAGCAGTATCAGAGCAACATCACCGGGCTGAGCGGCGCGCTCTCCAGCCAGGAGGCGCACGTGACCGCCATGAGCAACCAGCTGCTGTCGATGAACGACAAGCTGCTGGCGGCGGCAAACGGCACCCACAGCACCGAGGATATGGCTGGTTTCGGGGCCGAGCTTTCCTCAATGCTCGATTCGCTGGTGGCGTCGATCAACGCCCAGAACGAGAGCGGCGGCTACCTTTTCTCCGGCACCAAAACCGACACCAAGCCGGTGGTCTGGGACGAGACGCAGGGGAAATATGTCTATCAGGGCAACAGCGGCTCGCGCGAAACCACGGTGGCTAACGGCGTGAACGTGACCGAAAACACCCACGTGGTGGGCGCGTTCTCCGGCAGCGGCGACGATCTGGAGATGCTGAACAAGCTGAAGGCGCTGAGCGATAAAATGCAGGATCCGAACGTTCCCGCGGGCGATTACCAGGACGAGCTTAACGAGATGATTTCGCTCTCCGGCAACGCTCGCGATAAGGTCGCCGCCATCTTTACCGATCTCGGCGGCCGTCAGAACCGCCTGACGATGCTGAGCGACGCGCACACCGACGTCAGCATGGCGAACGATCAGGTGGTGCGCGATCTGTCCGACACCGACTGGGCAACCACCAGCATTAACCTGCAGCTGTTCACCAACTCCGTGCAGATCACCAACAAAGCGTACAGCATGATCAGTCAGCTTTCGCTCTTTAGCATGATGTAATCGCCATGCAGGTTGGTTTAAAAACAACGTCGCTTGCGACCACGCCCGCGCCCGTCAGAACCGCGCCGGGGGCGGCAACATCCGTTGCGCGTCCTGACGCGCTGGCAAACGCCCGGCCCGCCGCGCCGCCGTTTCCGGAATCGGCGCTGCTTTCCCGGCGGCCGCTGCGCTATAACGTTCAGCTTAACCAGCAGCTGACGTCGGTGCAGAAAGCCGAGAGCTACCTCAGCGAAGCGGAGACGCAGCTGCTGATGCTGCGCCACCAGGCGACGCGCGGCAGCGGCGCGGAGCGCGCGAAGGCCGTGAACACGATGCTTCAGCAGCGCGGCGCGCTCTCCGGCGGGACGGTCGATCGCAACTTCAACGTGACGCTGCAGCAGAAAAGCCAGGTGAGCTTCACGCTGCCGGGCATGGAAAAAATCCTTGAGCCGTCATCCGGCGAGACGCTGGTGTTTGCCCTCGGCGGCGGCAGGCGCGAGCTTACCGCGGTGGCCATTCCGCCGCAGGCAACGCCGCGTCAGGCGCTGATGCAGCTGAACGTCGGGCTGGGCAAGCTCGGCATTCACGCGGCGCTGAGCGGTGAAGGCCAGGTGCGTTTTCAGGTGGCGGAAGACCGCTGGACGCGGGTGAGCCAGAATTTCAGCGTGCGCGGCGAAGGCCAGCAGTTCCCGGCGGACGCCTTTACCCTGCTGGCACCGGCGGCGGAGCCGAGCCGCGAAGATGAGGTGGGCCAGCTCGCCAGCCAGTGGACGCCCGGCGCGAGCGGCAGGATGCAGCAAACGCTGGAGCAAATCACCCGCGAACGCGGCAAGCTGCACCAGCACCAGGAGCGCGTGTCGGCGCGGATTCAGGATATGTCGGCGGCCTATACGCCGGGCGAGGCGCTGGAGACGGCGCGGGCGCTGGGCAGCGCGTTAGCCAACAGCGGAACGCAGTACGGCGTGCTGGCGAAAGCGCTGTCCGCGCAGGGGAACGTGTCGCTGACGACGGTGAAGAATTTGCTGGGCTAGCGTTCTGAATGATTGAGGGATCCCCAGTAATTTTTTTGCTCTTAAAGCAATGAAAAAATTACAGGATAATAAAAGACTTACAGCGGTCCCCTGGTCCGGCTGAAAATCGCTGAGGCGTTGACCGTAGGCCGGGGCGAGGCGCACGGATGCGCCGAGAGGGCGTGACCTACATGGATGTAGGATCACGCCCGACCCGATAGCCGAAGGGAATAAGCCGAAGGCACCGCGAAGCGGCGATTTTCTTTGCCGGGAGCCGGGATTGTGAAGGGGGCGGCGGCGAGCCCCCTTCACACGTTCACGGGTAACGCTGCATACAGAGAAGTGCAGAACTTAAGGTGAACGGAATTACCACCACAGCCGTATGTTCCCCCTCACCCCAGCCCTCTCCCTGAATGGAGAGGGAGTAATCTGTGCCTGTCTGAAATTTGTGGGGATCCCTCAGCCCTCAAGGGAGAGGGAGTATTCCCTCAGCCTGCAAGGCTACTTCCTCAACGGATATAAAAATATTGCCCCGCTTTGCCCTACCACCAGCGGCTGCGCATCCACAAAAATCGGCTGCATCCAGAAATCGACGTGCATCAGCATGTCCACCAGGCCATCAATCATCAGCCCTTTCTGCATCGTGCTGTAGTAAATCGGCGTGTAGGAAAAGAACTGCTTGCCGTTTTGCTGGTTAATCTCCGTGAACTTCCCCTTCAGCACGAAGCGATTGTCGTTCGGGTTGGTGATGGTCGTCAGGATCGCGTTGTTCGCGGTCTGCATGTGCGAATCGTAGACTTCCTTTCGCTGCGACATCAGATCGTAAAAGCCGAGCTGCAAAAATCCCTCAACCCGGGTCTGCGGAGACGTTTGCGTCTGAATGATAGGCACGGCGGCCAGCGCGGCAGCGACGACCAGAACACAGGCCAGCAGCCATTTCACGTTAAGCACAGGTTTCCATCTCACTGATTTTCCTCCTCGTCTCTCGAAGTATCAGGTTGTTCAGCTGGGTGGTATCAATGCGCCAGTGGTAAATCGCCATCACCAGCTGCTTTTTATCGCAGCGGCTTTTCAGCGCAAAGGTGTAGTTAAGCGTTTGGTCAACGCTCTGGTAGTAGACCGACATGTCGATCGACTGGGTTTTGATCTGCTGGTTGACGGCATACAGGGTGTCTTTGATCTTGCTGTAAAAGTCCTCTTTATTCATCGTCGGGCGGTTCGCTTCAGAGATCTCATAGATGCGGATGTTGCTGTAAACGCCCGCCTCCTGCTCTGTCGCAACCAGCCGCGATCCCCTGGAGTTGGCGTACTGCCAGCCAGCGGTGCCGCTGACGATGACCACCACAATGAGCAGCAACAGGGCCACCAGCGATGGCGGCAGCCTGAAGCGCGGGGCTTTCGGGTGGGGAAACGCGCGGGCGTGAATGGCGTCCGCTTTGGCCTGAATCAGCTCCTGCGCGGGAGCCGGGAGGAGCTCCGCGGTGTCGGCCACCTCGTCTTCCGGCTGGGCTGCGGGCAGCGTGGCCGGGAGATCGATCTCTTCGCTTTCGCGCTCCACGGAACGGCACCAGGCCTGCTCCAGGAGATAACCCTTTTTAGGGATGGTTTTGATTATTTTCTGCGTTTTTCCATCGTCTTCCAGCGCCGTGCGTAATGCATGAATTGCATTCGGCAAACTATTATTGCCAATAACGCGGCGTTCCCAGACGAGATTAGTAAGTTCTTCACGGGTAAGTATTTTCCCGGCATTTGTGACCAGGACGTCCAGCAGTTTTAATTGATACTCACCAAGGCGCTTTCTTTCACCCGATATGAGGCTAATGATTGAGCCCGAGGGTAAATCAACGAGCCAGTTGTTTACCGCATAATATGTTTTATTCATGGCAAGTGATGGTGGTTACCCACTCCATAAAGATTAAATTTTCAGGCGCTGCACAATATGTGTGCAAAACGCTTAATGTAAATTAATCATTAATTCCGTTTAAAATTCACTGAGAATTGCCGCTTGCCTGCGGAAATATGCAAAAAGACGCGTCGCGAAGATGAAAAATGCGAAAAAATCCCACTTAGGGACGGGAAGTTTCATCCGGCGTTATAGGTCTTTTCTTAGACGTGTTTAGGAAGTTTCTCTTCCGTGGCACATTTTTACGCGATAAAAGTGTGATATGCAACAAATTATTGAACGATCTCACCCCGGTCGTATTAACGCTTTTCGTTAAACGTTAATGCACATCGGTTTTTGATCGTTTTATTTATAATTTGTTTAGGGATGTAGCAGGGATGTTTTCATTCGGCGCCGGGTAAATGAGACTCTTTTCAGGTGAGAGATAAAAAACGTAAGCAAATGTAATGGATGCTTAAGTTTGAATGTCGCCGTGTCGCTTTATGTTCTTTTTTATTCTGCATTTAATGACCGCGGTGACTATTAACCGTCATTTTATTTCCGCTGTGGAAATTCATTTTTTTTTCATTTTCGATTTAATTCTTCGTCGTGACGTGTCGTTTTACCTGAGTACCAGAGAGAAGAACCTGACAGACAGGTTCAAAAGGAGAATTCGAACATGGCACTTTCTATTTTTACCAACGCCTCTTCCATGGCTTCCGTTAACGCGCTGAATAAATCCAACAGCATGCTGTCCACCGCGATGGAGCGTCTGGGCACCGGTAAGCGCATTAACTCTGCGGCAGATGACGCCGCGGGCCTGCAGATCGCAACCCGCCTTCAGGGCCAGTCTAACGGTATGACCGTTGCCCAGCGCAACATCTCCGACGCCACCGCGCTGCTGCAGACCGCTGAAGGCGCGTTTGATGAAGTAAGCAACATCATGTACCGCATGAAAGACCTCGCATCCCAGGCGGCGAACGACACCAACGGCCCGGAAGATCGTCAGGCGCTGCAGTCCGAAATGGATGAGCTGAACAGCGAGCTGGACAACATCATGGGTAACACCAAGTATGCGGGTGAGAGCCTGTTCGCGAGCGGCGGCAAGTTCACCAAAGCGATGAACTTCCAGATCGGTGCATCCGAAGGTGAAAGCCTGAAGGTTGACGTCAGCAAAGATCTGACTGCTGTGAAAGGCGCAAGCGGCCTGAAGGGCCTGCAGACCGCTTCCGGCGCATCCGGCGCGCTGCTGACCGTGTCCGGCGCTCAGGGCATGATCACCAAAGTTGAAAATGCCATCTCTCAGGTTGGTACCCTGCGTTCTAAACTGGGTGCGAACATCAACCGTCTGGGCCACACCGCGGCGAACCTGGCGAACATGAAAGACAACACCGACCTGGCGCTGGGCAACATCCGCGACGCTGACTTTGCATCCGAAGCGTCAAGCATGACCCGCAACCAGATGCTGGCGCAAACCAGCATGTCCATGCTGAAGCAATCCAACAGCATGTCCGGTATGGTGATGTCCCTGCTGGGCTAATCCATCTCACCGTTGCAAAAAACACCGCTGTAAGGCGGTGTTTTTGTTTGCGGCGCTTCCCTTTCTATTTCCTTTCAGGGGAAGAATGCCTTCCTTCCTGATGTTAACTACCTGAAATTTAATAACTTAAAAATTGGCACGATGGTTGCATTAAACGGGCATGGTTTAGCAACAGGTGCGAACGGAGAACCTCAACATGGCAGATTTTAGCAGCATTGATCCCCAGACTCTGGCTCAGCAGCTGGCGACATACGACATCATGTCTTTGCAAAACCAGTTGAAAACCAAATCGTCGACCATGAACGCGCAGAAGAAGGCCCTCGACGCGCTGAAAACCGCGCTGGGCGATTTCCGCACCGCGATGTCCGGGCTCAACGGCACCAGCAGCGGCATGCTGAAAAACGCCGTCAGCATGAACCGGGAGGGGATTGCGAACGTTACCGCGAACTCCAACGCGCTGAAGGGCACCTACAACATTGAGGTGACGAAGCTCGCGTCTGCCCACCAGATCGGTTTCGAAGGCATGACCGACGAGAGCATCAAAAATGCCACCGGCACCATGGACATCGATCTGGGCGGTAAAACCATTTCCGTTAACCTCGACGATATGGAAAGCCTGAGCGATCTGACCAAGGCGATCAACGGCGATAAAGATAACCCCGGCGTGACGGCGTCCCTGATCCGCACCGACGGCAGCGTGACGCTGATGTTAAGCAGCGATGAAAGCGGCGCGAAAAACACCATCACCGTGGGCGGTACGGCCGGCTTTGACTCGAAAAACGCGAAGAAGATTTCTGACGCCTCTGACTCTGAAATCAAGATGGGCGACATGACCTTCACCAACAGCTCCAACACGCTGGATAAGCTGATTGATGGGGTGACCATTGAGCTGACGTCCTTAACCGAGGCCGGGAAACCGCTGACCCTCTCCGTGGGCACCGACAGCGAAGGCACCAAAGAGCAGCTGCAAACCTTCATAAATGCCTACAACACGCTGCAGGACACACTCAGCAACCTGACGAAAAGCGGCAGCGGTGACGATGAAACCCGCGGCGCCTTTGCCGGTGATGCCACCATGTCTTCGCTCGACCGCGAGCTGAACGACGTGATGCGCCAGGTGTTCGGCGGCATGCGGATGTCCGATTTTGGCATCACCGCGGACAAAGACGGCAAGCTTGAAGTTGATAACAAAAAGCTGGACGCCGCGCTGAAGGCCGACCCGCAAAAGCTCAACGACCTGTTCAACGGCAAGGACGGGATGCTGAGCAAAATGGACAAGTCCCTCGACCGTTATCTGAACTCGACCAACGGCTTACTGAAGGGCCGTCAGGACGTGCTGGATCGTCAGCAGAGCGATATTGACACCAAAACTGAAGCGATGAACGCGCGCTACGAGAGCTCGTATAACCGCTATCTGAAGCAGTTCACGCAGCTGCAGAAGGCGATGTCGCAAATGAACAACACCATGAGTATGTTTGGTTTAGCTTAAGGAAATAACCGCGTTTATGTACGGGAACGAGCAGCACGGCTTCGGCCACTATCAGGAGTCCGACCTGGCGATTCAGGCCGCGGCAGCCAATCCGCACCAGCTGGTGCTCATGCTGTTTAACGGCCTGATGGACGAACTGGTGCGGGCAAAGAGCCATATCGCCGCGCGCCGCTTTGACCGCAAGGCGCAAAGCATCAACAAGTGCATCGATATTCTCAACGCGCTCACCAGCTCGCTGGATTTCGAAAAGGGCGGCGAGCTGGCGCTGAGCCTCGCCAACCTTTACGACTACTGCGTCTATCGCCTCTACGATGCCAGCCACAAGCTTTCGGTGACGCATATCGAAGAGGTTGAGGTGATTCTGGCCAACCTGCAGGACGGCTGGGAAAAAATGGGAACGCAGCAGCATGGATGACGTACAGGTGATGCGTTTCCTGGCGCGCTCCCTGGCCCATTCGGCCAGCCAGCACGACTGGCCGACGCTTCAGGACGTTGACGCGCAGATTGCCGCCCTGCTGACCGCCCTCAAAGGCCAGACGCTGGGCGACGCCGCGCGCGAGGCGCTGGCCGAGCTGCAGCAGACGCACGCGAAGGTCAGCCTGTTCTGCCAGGCGCAGAGCGAGGAGCTTGAACAGAAGATGGCGAAGGCCCGCCGCAACCGGGAAGGCGCGACCGCCTATGCGCTGTTTACCGAGGCGGAGGACGCAGGCCGATGAATCTGGTGCTTTCACAGCTGACGCAGCTTCCCGTTGCCGCCGATCCAGTCGACGCCGCGCCGCTGCCTTCCGCTATTGCGGGCGACAGCGCGACGCCCGCGGCGACGGACGATGCTGACCAGGCGACCCCGGCGTTTAACGATGCGCTGTTACACACGATCAACACCCTGATGGGCGTCGAGCTGCCGCGCGAGACCCCTGTGGTGCTGGCGGGCGTTAGCGCCAAAGACGATAGCGACGAGCACAACGCGCAGCGCGACGATCCGCAGGCGCTGGCGAACAGCATCATCGGTTCGCCAGAGCGCCTTCTGGACGCGCTGCTGGCGGCAAGCCAGATGCCGGTGAAAACGCTGAACGTCACCCAGGCGGCCGCGCCGCTGGCGGGCGACGCGCTGCAGATGAAAAACCTCAGCGCAGGCCCGCAGCCGATGGCCGAAACGCTCAACCGGGGACCGCAGCCGCAGCTGCTGAACGTGGCGCCAGCGCCCGTCGCGGAGCCGGTAAAACCGGAGCTGCACGATCTCGTTAAGCCGCTGGTGGCGACGCTGCCGGGTACGGCAGCGCCTGCGGGCGGCCCGACGTTTGCCGCCGCGATGGATAAGCAGACGGTGAACCTGCCGCCGATCAAGATGGACGCCGACGAGGCGAAGTGGGCCCAGCAGCTGCACGGCGCGCTAAACGATCGCCTGCAGCTTCAGGTCCGCAACCAGGTGCAGCACGCCACCATCCGCCTCGATCCGCCGGAGATGGGCAAGGTGGAGATTTCGCTGCAAATAGAAAACGGGCGCATGCAGGTGCACATCAGCGCCAGCAGCGGGGAAACCTACCGCGCGCTTCAGCAGATCAGCAGCGAGCTGCGCCAGAGCCTGACCGAGCAAAACGTGATGCAGGTAAACGTGCAGGTCTCTTCCCAGTCCGGCCAACAGCAGCAGCAGGGGCAGCCGCGCAGCATGTTTGCTCCGGACGACGGCCCGGCAGCCGGGGCGGAAATTGCCCCCGAGAACACCCTGTCGACCGCTGACAGAGACGATTCAGTACTACTTACGGTTTAAAACACACCCATTATGACCATTAAGACTTTCTCCTTAGGGCTGGTGATTGCCCTCATTGCCGCGGTATTTGCCGCCGTACTCACCGTCGTCGGCACCCAGTTTTTGAGCCAGGACGAGCATAAAAGCTCGGTTATCCGCGACCTGTTCTCCTCGTCGGAAGAGAACGTCGTGGAGTTCGTTGAAATCAAAAACGTGGTCGTGACGTTAAAAAGCCGCGGTGATTCTGAGCGTTACCTGCTGCTCGAACTGGCGCTGGCGACCAACTCCGCGGCCGACACGCGCCGCGCGGAAGAGATGTCTCCCGCCATTCGCGGCGCCACCGTCAACCTGCTGTCGTCGAAGGACTACGACGCGGTGCGCGAAATGAGCGTCGAGGCGCTGCGCGAACAGCTGATGGGCGCCTACGCCGCTCGGTTCGAGAGCCTGAAAACGCGGATGCCTTTCAAGGACGTGATCATCAGCAAGATGGTCTTCCAGTAAGTGACGGTCGCTGAAGGACATGATGGATTTTATCGCTGACGACGCCCTCACGCCGGCAGACGAGGCGAAATACGTTAACGCCTATCTGCCGCTGGTGCACAAAGTCGTTAAGCAGCTCGCCTGGCAGACCAGCAGCGTCATGGACAGAGAAGATATGGAGCAGATTGCCCTGATGGGGCTGCTCACCTCTCTGCGCCGCTACGGGCACCCGGACGAGCAGTTTGGCGCCTACGCCGCCCAGCGCATCCGCGGCGCGGTGCTGGACGAACTGCGCGAGCTGGACTGGCGTCCGCGCAGGCTGCGCCAGAAGAGCCACAAGATCAACGACGCGATACGGGACGTCACGCGCAAGCTTGGCAGAACGCCGAGCTTTGAGGATCTCAACCACCATCTCTCCATCACCGCGGAGGAGTATCACGAATATTTACTGCTGGATTGCGCCAAATCGCTGGAGAGTCTCGATGATTTGCTGGGCGGGGATGCCCTGAACGGAACGCTGAACAGCCGTTCGCTGGAAGACGAAATGGTCACCAGCGGGACGTTAAGGGCTGCGCTGGCAAGCCTTGATGAGCGTGAGCAGATGATTCTCACCCTCTATTACCAGCAGGAAATGAGCCTGAAAGAGATCGCGCTCGTCCTCGATTTAACCGAGGCGCGCGTGTGTCAGCTCAATAAAAAGATCGCTCAAAAGATCCAGTGTTTTTTCCAGAAGTGAAAGGTATATGCAAAAGTTTCTCGGTATTTTCATCATCTTCGCCTGCGTAGTCGGCGGTTTTCTTATGTCCGGCGGGCGGCTGGCGTCGTTCTGGCAGCCTGGCGAAATTATTATCATTCTGGGCGCGGGCCTGGGCGCGATGGTGCTGGCGAACCCGAAGCCGGTGCTGGCAGAGATGTACCGCCAGTTTCGCGGCATCATGCGTAAAAACGAGTACACCGACGAGTATCAGCGCCAGCTGCTGATGCTGCTGTACGAGCTGCTTGAGCTGGTGCAGGACGGCGGCCTGAAGGTGCTCGACGAGCATATCGAAGTGCCGGAGAGCAGCCCGCTGTTCCAGAAATATCCGCTGATTTTGCAGAACAAAGCCATCATCACCTTTATCGCGGATAACTTCCGCCTGATGGCGATGGGCAAAATCAACGAGCACGAGCTGGAAGGCATTCTCGAGCAGGAGCTGGTGGCGATGGAAGAGAACTTGCTTCAGCCGTCCCGCTCGCTGCAGCGTACCGCGGAAGCGATGCCGGGCTTCGGGATCTGCGCGGCGGTGCTGGGGATCATCATCACCATGCAGTCGATCGACGGCTCGATTGCGGTGATCGGCGTGAAGGTCGCGGCCGCGCTGGTGGGGACGTTCCTCGGCGTATTCTTCTGCTACTGCCTGATGGATCCGGTGGCGAACGCCATGGAGCAGCGCACCAAGAAGCAGATGGCGGTGATCGAGTGCGTGCGCACCGTGCTGGTCAACCACGTGGCCGGTAAGCCTACGCTGCTGGCGGTGGACGCCGGGCGCAAAATGCTGCCGCTGGACTCAAAGCCGACCTTCGCGACGCTGGACGGCTGGGTGAACCAGATGACGGGTGAGTCCTGATGCGCAACGCTCGTGGGAAAGAACATACCACCATCATCAAGCGATCATCGCGCAAAAGCCACGACGCGTTTCACGGCGGCGCGTGGAAGGTGGCCTTTGCCGACTTTACGCTGGCGATGATGGCGCTGTTTATGGTGCTGTGGATCATGGGCGCGGTGACGGAAGAGGAGCGAAAAGAGATCGTTTCTCAGCTCAACGGCGAGTCGATTTTCGACGGCCAGTCGCTATCGCCTGTTACCCAGCCGAACGGCGTGGGCGGCAAAATTGCGGTGACCGAAAAGCGCGATCGCGGGGATCATAAGGCGCCGTCGTCGAAGCAGGAGGCGGCAAACATCGAGACCGCGGTCGCGAAGGGCGAAAGCCTGGACGACGTCAACACGCGCTCGCAGCGTGAAATTGAGGATCTGGCGCGGATCATCATGAAAATCACCTCGGCCTACGACGCGCAGTCGAACCTGAAAATTGAGATTGTGCCGCAGGGGCTGCGCATCCTGATCACCGACGATCAAAAGCGCGAAATGTTCCAGCGCAGCAGCGCGATCCTGACGCCGTTCTTCAAGCGGCTGCTCACGGAATTTGCCCCGGCGCTGAACAAGATCGACAACAAGATCATCATTACCGGCCACACCGACGCCACCCGCTTTCGCGATCAGGATCTGTACAACAACTACAACCTCTCGGGCGAGCGCGCGATGCAGGCGCGGAAGGTGCTGACCAACGCCGGGCTGGCGCAGGACAAGGTGCTGCAGGTTAGCGGCATGGCGGACCAGATGCTGCTCGATCCGGCTAACCCGCTCAGCTCGTCGAACAGGCGCATTGAGATCATGGTGCTGACCCACTCGGCCAGCGACTCGCTGTATCAGTTCTTTGGCCAGCACGGTGAAAAGGTCATTAAGCCGATCGTGGATAAACTCTCGCAGAAGAAATAAACGGTTTTACGATGTTCATCCTTACCCACTTTCAGAAAGCCGCGGGACTCGCGCTTGCCGCCGCGCTCGTGATGGCAAGCGTGCCCGCGCAAGCCGCGCCGCGCGCCGAAAACATGACCGCCGCGGAGAAGGAGCGCGCGGCAAAGGCCAGGATGCGCAACCGGGAGCTGCTGCTTAAGACGTCGCGTACCCGCCTCGCCGTGGTGCCCGTGACGCCGGAGCAGAAGCGGCGCGACAGCGAAAAGCGCCGCCTTGAGCGGGCGGAAAACCGCGAGCTGCTGGCGATGCACAAGCGCTGGCAGCCGGGAGCGCTCTCCACGGACATGATCTGGGCGCCGCTGCCGGGCGAGCGGATCAGCCCGCGCCTTCAGGCCTCGCTCAAGCAGGTTATTCGCCTGCTGCAGGAGCAGATCGGCAGGCCCTACGTCTGGGGCGGCCAGACGCCCGAGCAGGGGTTCGACTGCAGCGGCCTGGTGTTTTATGCCTTTAACCCGGTGCTGAGCCGCAGCCTGCCGCGCACCGCTAACGGCATGTTCCAGGACCGCACGCTGCGCCCCGTCCGGCAGGAAAAGCTCCGCCGCGGCGACCTGGTCTTTTTCAACATCAACGCGCGCCCGGGAGCCGACCACGTTGGCGTTTACCTCGGCGACGGACAATTTATCGAAGCGCCGCGAACCGGCCTGAACATCCGCGTGAGCCAGCTTTCAGACAGCTTCTGGCAGGACCACTACCTCGGTGCCCGCCGGATATTAACAGAAGAGGCCGTGCTGTAACGGCCTGACGCTGAATACCCCCTCAAGGTATGCGCCGCCAGGGATGGCCCCCTTATTTTTAAAAGAGTGACTGAGAAACCTTTTATGAACCAGATGCGTAAAAAATTTGCCATCGACGATGGCTCCACCAACGTCAAAATCAGCTGGATTGAGAACGGCACGCTGAAAACCGTGGTCTCGCCTAACTCCTTCCGCAAGGACTGGAAAAGCGCGGCGCTGCTGCGCGGCCAGGCGGTGCATAACTACACCATCGGCACCACCAAATACACCTACGACGCCACCTCCGACAAGGCGCTCTCCACCACGCACATTGACTATCAGTACGACGATTTAAACCTGCTGGCGGTGCACCACGCGCTGCTGCAAACCGGCGTTGCGCCGTGCGACGTGGAGGTGATTGTCACCCTGCCGATCACCCAGTTCTACAACCCGGACGACTGCCAGCGCAACGAAGAGCGTATCGACGCGAAGCGCCAGAACCTGATGCGCGACATCAGCCTCAACAAGGGCGAGCTGTTCCGCATCGTCGACGTTCAGGTGATGCCGGAGAGCCTGCCCGCCGCGCTGTCGCATCTTCTGAACTCCAGCGTCAACGAATTTACCAAATCGCTGGTGATCGACTGCGGCGGCACGACGCTGGATATGGGCGTGGTGGTTGGCGAGTTTGACGACGTGTCGGCGATTTACGGCAACAACGAGATCGGCGTGGCGATGGTCACCGACGCCACGCGCAAGCTGCTGGCGGCGGCGGACAGCGACTCCAGCTATCTGGTGGCGAATGAGCTTATCAAGCGCCGCCACGACGCCGATTTCGTGCGCAGCGTGGTGAACGACGAATCGCGCATCGACGAGATCCTCGCAAAGATTGAGATCAAGATTCAGGAGCTGGGCGACCAGGTGGCCTACGAGGCGAAAAAATTCGCCAAAAACCCGAACCGCGTGTACCTGGTGGGCGGCGGCGCGCACCTGATTGAAGGGGCGATCCGCGAGGCCTACGCGACCCTCGGCGACCGCGTGGTCAGCATCGATAACCCGCAGAGCGCGCTGTCGCGCGAGATTTGCCTGTATCATTCCGAGTCGGGCGCGGAGGCGGTCGACGAGCCGCTGATGGCCGAGGTGGGCGAGAATGCGTAAGGGGCAAATCCGCCGCGTCAATCTCTCCCTTCACCTGACGCCGGACCAGTCGCGCGCGGATCTGCGCGCGATGCAGCAGCTGCAGGCGTGGCACCAGTCGATGAGTCAGTCCGACAGCGTCGACGATACGAATATGGAAATTCGCGCGTTTCACCGCAACGTCTATCTCGCGGGGCTTCAGCTGCACCTGCTGGACCCGACGCTGTGTCGGCACGTGGCGGAATCGCTCGGGCGTGAAAACCTGACGCTGGCGGCGCTGCTGGCGGAGGTTCAGCCGCAGCCGCAGAGCGATGCCGCGCCGGAGCCGCTGGCGGAGCTGCAGAAGATCCGCGAAGAGATTGCCGCGCTCAGGCCGCTGATGGAACAGCAAAAGCTCGCCCTTCAGCAGCTGCGCGTGGCGGCGAAAACCGCCAGCCCGCCTGCACCGGAGCGCGGAAGCGGCCAGGAGGAGGTGGCGCTCAGCGACGTGGACGCGCCGACGCAGAAAATGCAGAAGGTCCGGCAGAAGGGTATTTTTTGACGCACTTCCCCTTTGCTGCGCAAGGGGAAAGGCCGATCAGGTAATGACCACCGGCCAGTCCGGCGGGGTATGGCTCATGGCTTCCACCATCACCACTTTCATATTTTCCCAGATAGCGGCGATATCCAGCAGGGTAATGCCCAGCAGGCCCGTCGCGAACCAGCAGGCGGCCCCGAGCCCCAGCAGGGTGCTGATCACCGCCAGACCCGCATAGTCAGATTTACGAAATTGAATATTCAGCGTGCTGGCTAAAAACATCAAAACCGCACTCAACAACGGCCAGCGCAGAAGAACCATGCTGGTGGTAATGGTTGCCATAAACCCATCCTCGACAGAGCAGATGCACTACAATGAAACAATGTTTTTCGTTACATGATAAGTGTGAACTATATCACGATTGCTCTTTTATTCGCCAGTGTCAGGGGGTGAAAAATGGCCGGTTTACCCTCGGGAAAGGGCGGCGAAGCTCGGTAGAAGAATATATCTTCGCAGGCGAAGTATCCCTCTTTGCCACGCCCACCGTTAGCGCGTTATCGCCCAAAGGGAGAAGGGGGGAGGTAAAGCGCAGCGGATTATTAATAAATTAACGCGGAAAATATGCGCAATCAAACGCGCGAATTAGCGGGGGCCGCTTGTACTTTTTTCAGGCGGCGAGAGGCGGGCGATAAAGAAAATTTCAACGGCAGATTATCTTTAAATCAACGGGCGGGCTGGATATTTATTTTCCTTAATTGAAACTGAATGAATACTTTTAGTTTAGCTTACGGAAAAATATTATCGGCATAACAAAAAATCAGATTTTTAATACGAAAAGTCAGTTGCTAACTTCGCATGATTCATGCAACGTAATCACCTGTTTATCGAAGCACCCGGCCTTCATTACTACAGGCATACAACTTGCAGGGATATAGAGCGTAAAATGAATCGTAGCGCACGGCGCAAGGTGCTCGGGGGATTAGGGATTATCATGGTAGTTATGCTACCCGTGATGCTTGCGCTATGGTTTGCCCAGCTGCGCGCCGTATCGGAAACCAGCGCGGCGTTACGCACATTTGCCGACCTGGCTTTAGACAAAACTGAACTGGTTATACAAGAAGTTGATTTAGCGCGGGATGATGCGGAAAAATATCAGGGGCAGCTGTGCACCCCCGCGCACCGTCAATATATGCTAAACGTTGTTCGTGGCCGCCTGTTCATCGCTGATTTAATTTACGCCGAAGGTCAGAATTTTCTTTGCTCTACTGTTTTTACCCCTGAACATCCCTACGCGATCCCCACCGCCAATTACACGCGTAAGCCCGACGTTGCTATCTATTATTATCGCGATACGCCCTTTTTCAACGGCTATAAAATGACGTATATGCAGCGCGGGAATTATGTTGTGGTGGTTAATCCACTTTCCTACAGCGAAGTGATGTCTTCGGATAATTCCCTGTCGTGGGGAGTCTACGACACGGTGACAAATGCCTTCTTCTCCGTCAGTTCAAAGGCCAACGTTCCCTTATTAAATTCGATGATTCGGGATAAGGAAGCGTCATTTCAAATAGATGACCGTTTTTACACGGTGGTTAAATCGGATAAACGTCCTATTGCCGCCATCGTCTCAACGTCGAATAAACGCTTTTATGAAACGCTTTATCATCAGGCCACGCTGACGCTGCCGCTGGGGATGATTTGCAGCATTATTATCCTGCTGGTGTGGTCGCGCACCCGCCGCGAGCTTAACTCGCCGGGGCGTCTGCTGCATCGGGCGCTTACCCGTCGCCAGCTGCGCGTGCATTATCAGCCCATTATCGACATCAAGAACAACCGCTGCGTTGGGGCGGAGGCGCTCCTGCGCTGGCCCGGTTTTAACGGGCAAGTCATGAGCCCGGCCGAGTTTATTCCGCTGGCGGAAAAAGAGGGGATGATCGAGCGGATAACGGATTACGTGGTGGAAGAGGTGTTTAGCGATCTCGGGGAGTTCCTGGCGGCTCACCCGCACCTCTATATCTCCATTAACCTCTCGGCTTCCGATTTCCACTCCTCGCGCCTGATCGCCATGATATCGGACAAGGCCAGGCACTTCGCCGTGCGCGCGCAGCAGATCAAAATCGAGGTGACGGAGCGCGGGTTTATCGACGTGCCGAAAACCACGCCGGTGATCCAGGCGTTTCGCCAGGCGGGCTACGAGGTGGCGATCGATGACTTTGGCACCGGCTATTCGAACCTGCATAACCTCTACTCGCTGAACGTGGATATCCTGAAAATCGACAAATCGTTTGTCGATACCTTGACCACCAACAGCACCAGCCACCTGATTGCCGAGCACATCATCGAGATGGCCCAGAGCCTGCGGCTTAAAACCATCGCGGAAGGGGTAGAGACGGCGGAGCAGGTCAGCTGGCTGTTGAAGCGCGGCGTGCAGTATTGTCAGGGATGGCACTTCGCGAAAGCGATGCCGCCGCAGGAGTTTATGACCTGGCAGCAGCAGCCTTTACTCTCAGCGCACTAGTTAAGCTGGTGGCGATAGTCGCTCGGCGTGCGGTCAAACTCGCGGCGGAACACCCGGGAAAACGTCTGCTGTGAGACGTAGCCCAGATCCATGGCGATATCAAAAATAGGCCGCTGCGTGGAGCGTAGCGCCTGAGCCGCCATCAGCAGCCTGCGCTGGCGGATATACTCGCCCAGCGTCTGGTGCATGACGGTGCGGAACATTCTCTGTAAATACCATTTCGAATAGCCCGATTTCTTAGCGACCACATCGATGTTCAACGGTTGGTCGATATGTTCATCAATCCATTCAATAAGCGTCTGAATAATTTGCTGATGCGACATAAGGTTGCCCCTCTTTACATACAACTGTCTCTGTTGATTCGTCGTTTTCTCTGCGGGGGAGTATAATTCCTCAAGTTAACTTGAGGTAAAGAGGTTTTATGGAAAAGAGATTACCGCGGATCAAAGCGCTCCTGACGCCCGGAGACGTCGCGAAGCGCAGCGGCGTGGCGGTATCGGCGCTCCACTTCTATGAAAGCAAAGGGCTGATTAAAAGCATCCGCAACGCGGGGAACCAGCGGCGCTACACCCGCGACGTGCTTCGCTACGTGGCGATCATCAAAATTGCGCAACGGATCGGCATTCCGCTGGCCACCATCAGCGACGCGTTCGGCGTGCTGCCTGAAGGCCATACGCTGAGCGCAAAAGAGTGGAAGCAGCTCTCCTCCCAGTGGCGCGACGAGCTGGACAGGCGCATTCATACCCTGGTGGCGCTGCGCGACGAGCTTGACGGATGCATCGGCTGCGGCTGCCTGTCGCGCAGCGAATGCCCGCTGCGTAACCCGGGCGACCGGCTCGGCGAGCAGGGAACGGGGGCGCGGCTGCTGGAGGAAGAGTAGCCCTCTGCGGCCCGCGCGTCGGGTGGCGGCTATGCCTTACCCGACCTACAAAAAACCACATTCCCGAACGTAGGCCGGGTAAGGCGCAGCCGCCACCCGGCAAAACCCATGCCGCAAAAAGAACTAAAGCGCTACAATTGGGCGCTTTAGTTTTTCCCGGTCTTTGTCTTTCTCTCTATCCCGCTGGTTCACAGGAGGGTTTCCCCCGACGTCCGCACACCTCGTGTCGAGCTGGTTGATGAGGTTCCGGATTGTGCTGACACTTTAAGTGTATGCAAAGGCCGTTTTTACGCCAGCGGCGAAGGCTACTTTTTCGCCAAATTTTTTTCGCGATCTTGTTCGATTTTCTATAGTTAAAAGGATGAAGCTCAGGAGAAAACGATGATAACGGTCCACCACCTTAACCAGTCACGCTCGCATCGCGCGATTTGGGCGCTGGAAGAACTTTCCGTGCCGTATGAGATTGTGCATTACCAGCGCGAGAAAACGATGCTCGCCCCCGAATCGCTCAAGAAAGTGCATCCGCTGGGCAAATCGCCGGTGGTGGAGGATAACGGGCTGATCCTCGCCGAATCCGGGGCGATTCTGGAGTATTTACAGGAAAACTACGATCCCGATTTTCACCTCAAGCCGCAGGACCCCGCCAATAAAATCCAGTATCGCTTCTGGCTGCACTACGCCGAAGGTTCGCTGATGCCGCTGCTGTTAATGAAGCTGGTGTTTAACAGCCTCGGAAAACCGCCCGTGCCGTTCGGCCTGAGAACGCTGGGCAAGGCGCTCGGCAAGGGTGTGCAGAAGGCGTATCTCGATCGCCAGCTTGAAACGCACGCGCGCTTTATCGAATCGCATCTTGCGCAAAACGCCTGGTTTGCCGGCGAAACGCTCAGCATGGCCGACGTCCAGATGAGCTTTCCGATTTTTGCGCTGCTGGCGCGGGGCGGCATTGACAACCTGCCCCATACCCACGCCTGGAAGAAAAAGGTGGAAATGCGTCCCGGCTGGCAGCGAACCCTCGAGCAGGGCGGGCCGCTGAATATTCCTGGATAGCACAAAATGCAACGAAATTGCGCAGGGACGATAACGTTTGCGCATCCTCTGATTATTTCTTCGTCGCCCTGAGAGAATTTTGGCGAAAAAGGCGAAAGTTAAGTTGAAAAGGGCAGGGATTCGGCTAGATAATCGTTTGCCTTAAATTGACCACCCGTTTTGTAAGCGCGGAGCTAAACGTTTGCTTTTTTGTGACGCCCTTTTCGTCGCAAACGCAGTACATGGATTTGACGTTTCGCTGGCAGCGGAGACGCCACCACGCTTACCAACGACCTATAAAAACTCTCAGGGGATGTTCTCTATGTCTACGCCATCTGCGCGTACCGGCGGTTCGCTTGACGCCATGTTTAAAATTTCCGCTCGCGGCAGCACCGTGCGCCAGGAAGTCGTTGCCGGTCTGACAACGTTTCTGGCGATGGTCTACTCGGTGATCGTTGTGCCGGGCATGCTGGGCAAGGCGGGCTTCCCGCCTGCGGCCGTCTTCGTGGCCACCTGCCTGGTGGCGGGCGTCGGCTCCATCGTAATGGGCCTGTGGGCTAACCTGCCGCTGGCGATTGGCTGCGCCATCTCGCTGACCGCCTTCACCGCGTTCAGCCTGGTGCTGGGGCAGCACATCAGCGTGCCGGTCGCGCTCGGCGCGGTCTTCCTGATGGGCGTGCTGTTTACCATTATCTCCGCCACCGGCATCCGCAGCTGGATCCTGCGCAACCTGCCGCAGGGCGTGGCGCACGGCACCGGCATCGGTATCGGCCTGTTCCTGCTGCTGATTGCCGCAAACGGCGTGGGCCTGGTGATCAAGAACCCGCTCGACGGCCTGCCGGTTGCGCTCGGCGACTTTGCCAGCTTCCCGGTGATCATGTCGCTGATTGGCCTGGCGGTGATTATCGGCCTCGAGAAGCTGAAGGTGCCCGGCGGCATTTTGCTGACCATCATCGGCGTCTCGATCGTGGGGCTGATTTTTGACCCGACCGTCCACTTCTCCGGCATTTTCGCCATGCCGTCCCTGAGCGATGACAAAGGCAACTCCCTGATCGGCAGCCTGGATATCGTCGGCGCGCTGAACCCGGTGGTTCTGCCAAGCGTGCTGGCGCTGGTGATGACGGCGGTGTTCGATGCAACGGGCACCATCCGCGCGGTGGCCGGTCAGGCCAACCTGCTGGATAAAGACGGCCAGATTATCGACGGCGGCAAAGCGCTGACCACCGACTCCCTGAGCAGCGTGTTCTCTGGCCTGGTGGGCGCAGCGCCTGCCGCGGTTTACATTGAATCCGCGGCGGGTACGGCGGCAGGCGGCAAAACTGGCCTGACGGCGATCACCGTCGGTGTGCTGTTCCTGCTGATCCTGTTCCTCTCTCCGCTCTCCTACCTGGTGCCTGCCTACGCAACCGCCCCGGCGCTGATGTACGTCGGCCTGCTGATGCTGAGCAACGTGGCGAAAATCGACTTTGCCGATTTTGTGGACGCGATGTCTGGCCTGATCACGGCGGTCTTTATCGTGCTGACCTGCAACATCGTGACCGGCATCATGATCGGCTTTGCCTCGCTGGTGATTGGCCGCCTGGTGTCCGGCGAGTGGCGCAAGCTGAACGTTGGCACGGTGGTGATTGCCGTCGCGCTGGTGGCGTTCTACGCGGGCGGCTGGGCGATTTAACTTATCGATTAATGCGAAAACGGGTGGCTCAGGCCGCCCGTTTTTTATTTTCAGCCCCCATCCGGTTGCCTTTTGCGTTACTCTGAGGAAGATATAATCAAAGGCACGACGCCTTTCGAAGTACATAAGAAACGCTGCAAACAGGGAACGCATGGAAATCTTCTTCACAATACTCATCATGACCTTAGTGGTCTCATTATCCGGGGTAGTTACACGCGTACTGCCCTTTCAGTTACCCCTGCCGCTCATGCAAATTGCCATCGGCGCGCTGCTGGCGTGGCCGACGTTTGGCCTGCACGTTGAGTTCGACCCCGAGCTGTTCCTCGTGCTGTTCATTCCGCCGCTGCTGTTTGCCGACGGCTGGAAAACGCCCACCCGCGAGTTCCTGGAGCACGGCCGGGAGATCTTCGGCCTGGCGCTGGCGCTGGTTATCGTCACCGTGGTCGGGATTGGCTACCTGATCTACTGGGCGGTGCCGGGCATTCCGCTGATACCCGCCTTCGCGCTGGCCGCCGTGCTGTCGCCAACCGACGCCGTGGCGCTCTCCGGCATCGTCGGCGAGGGGCGCATTCCGAAGAAAATCATGGGCATTTTGCAGGGCGAGGCGCTGATGAACGACGCCTCCGGCCTGGTGGCCCTGAAGTTTGCCGTGGCGGTCGCCATGGGAACGATGGTGTTTACCATTGGCGGCGCGACGCTGGAATTTTTCAAGGTCGCGATTGGCGGCATCCTGGCCGGGTTTGTGGTCAGCTGGCTGTACGGCCGTTCGCTGCGCTTCCTCAGCCGCTGGGGCGGCGATGAGCCCGCCACGCAGATCGTGCTGCTGTTCCTGCTGCCGTTTGCCTCGTACCTGATTGCCGAACACATCGGCGTGTCGGGCATCCTGGCGGCCGTCGCGGCGGGGATGACCATCACCCGCTCCGGCGTGATGCGCACCGCGCCGCTGGCGATGCGCCTGCGCGCCAACAGCACCTGGGCGATGCTGGAATTTGTCTTTAACGGCATGGTGTTCCTGCTGTTGGGCCTGCAGCTGCCGGGCATTCTGGAGTCCTCGCTGGTGGCGGCGGAAGCGGACCCGAACGTGGAAACCTGGATGCTGTTCACCGACATCGTGCTGATCTACATGGCGCTGATGCTGATGCGCTTCGGCTGGCTGTGGACGATGAAAAACCTGAGCCAACGCTTCCTGAAGAAAAAGCCGATGGAGTTTGGTTCATGGACCACGCGCGAGCTGCTTATCGCCTCTTTCGCGGGCGTGCGCGGGGCGATTACCCTTGCCGGTGTGCTCTCGATTCCGCTGCTGCTGCCCACCGGGGACGTCTTCCCGGCGCGCTACGAGCTGGTGTTCCTGGCGGCGGGCGTGATCCTGTTCTCGCTGTTTGTCGGCGTGGTGATGCTGCCTATTCTGCTCCAGCACCTGGAGGTGGGCGACCACACCCAGCAGCATAAGGAGGAGCGCATTGCCCGCGCCGCCACGGCTGAAGTGGCGATTGTGGCGATCGAGAAGATGGAGGAGCGCCTGGCGGCGGATGCCGAAGAGAACATCGATAACCAGCTGCTGAAGGAAGTCAGCTCCCGCGTGATTGGTAACCTGCGCCGCCGTGCCGACGGGCGTAACGACGCGGAAAGCTCGCTGCAGGAAGAGAACCTCGAGCGCCGCTTCCGCCTGGCGGCGCTGCGCTCGGAGCGCGCCGAGCTTTATCACCTGCGCGCCACGCGCCAGATCAGCAACGAAACGCTGCAAAAGCTGCTGCACGATCTGGACCTGCTGGAAGCGCTGTTGATAGAGAATCAGTAGCGCTGTTTTTGCCCGGTGGCGCTGCGCTTACCGGGCCTACAAAACCTGTAGGCCGGGTAAGGCGAAGCCGCCACCCGGCTATTCAGGCCGCACCCAAAACCCCTCACAACACTGTAACCACGCCTGCGCGCTGTGCGATAAATAGACCCCTTCGCGCCAAATCATGCCGAGCTGCCAGCGCAAATCGCTCTCCAGCGGGATCCAGCGCAGCGTGTTTTTATCCAGCCGCTCGCAGATGGGCTGCGGCAGGATCGCGATACCCACGCCCGCCTGCACCATCGCCGCAAGGAAATCCCATTGGCCGCTGCGCACCGCAATGCGCGGCTTCACGCTGTGCTGGCTAAACAGCGCCATCAGCTGGCGGCTGAGGGCAAAATCTTCGTTGTAGATCAGCAGGGGATGCCCGGCGAGCACCTCCGGCTTCACCGAGTCGATCTGCATCCAGTCGCCGGCGCGCGGCACCAGCACGCAAAGCGGATGGCTGAACAGCGACAGCGTCGCCAGGCCGCTCTCCTCCTCGACGGGCAGGGCGGTCATCGCCACGTCCAGCTCGCCGTTGATCACCGCCTGCTGCACGGTCAGGCCGCCAAATTCGGAAATCTTCAGCTCAACGCCGGGGTAGCGCTGGCGAAACAGGCTGATGGGCCCGGCCATCATCATGCCGACCATCGGCGGAATGCCGAGCCGCAGCAGCCCTTTGTTAAGGTGGTTGATGTCGCCCAGCTCCGCCTCGAGCTGGCGAAACTCCGCCAGAATCGCCAGGCCGCGCTCAAACACCACGCGCCCGGTATCGGTCAGCAGCAGCTTGCGCCCGTCGCGGATCAGCAGGGTGCAGTTCAGTTCATCCTCGAGGTTTTTCAGCATCTTGCTGATGGTGGGCTGGGTGACAAACAGCTTCTCCGCTGCGCGGGTAAAACTTTGCTGGCGAACCACCTCGACAAAATAGCGCAGCGTTCTTATGTCCATGATTATTCCTCGGAACTATACCTTCGATGATTTTAATTCATTTCTTTCACCGACGTGCGCTCTCTATACTGGCGCTCCGTCTCACTTTTGAGGAAATCATCCATGGCCGTGGCGTTAGGTCGTGTTACGCCTGCCGTTGTGCAACGACTCCAGGTCCCGGTTCAGGTTCTGCTCTATGCAGGGCTGTTCGTCTTCGCTGAATATCTCGTTAGCTGGCTGCACCTGCCGCTTCCCGCCAACCTGGTGGGGATGGTGCTGATGCTCACGCTCATCCTGTGCCGCATCGTTCCCCTGAGCTGGGTGCGCGCGGGCGCGCGCTGGCTGCTGGCGGAGATGCTGCTGTTTTTCGTGCCCGCCGTGGTGGCGGTGGTGAATTACGCCCAGCTGCTGATGGTCGACGGCTGGCGCATCTTCGCGGTGATCGCCCTGAGCACGCTGATGGTGCTCGGCACCACCGCCTGGGTGGTGGATAAAGTGTACCGGTTTGAAATCAGCAGGCAGAAGCATGACTAACTTCCAGATTAGCGTCCTGTGCCTGCTCGCCACGCTGGCGATCTACTTTGCCAACAAGCGTCTTTACCGCCGCTTTCACGCCCTGCCGCTGATGCCGCTGGTGTTCACGCCCGTGCTGCTGGTGCTGATGCTGGTCTTCGGGCATATCTCCTGGCAGAACTACATCGGTGAATCCCACTGGCTGCTGTGGCTGCTCGGCCCGGCGACCATCGCCTTTGCGGTGCCGGTCTACGACAACCTGGCAATCATCAGGCGCCACTGGATGTCGCTCAGCGCGGGCGTCATGACCGCCACGGTGGTGGCGGTGTGCAGCTCGGTCTGGCTGGCGCGGCTGTTTACCCTCTCCGATGAGATCCAGCGCAGCCTGGCGGTGCGCTCGGTCACCACGCCGTTTGCCCTCGCGGCGGCAAAACCGCTCGGCGGCCAGCCTGATCTGGTGGCGCTGTTTGTGGTGGTGACGGGGGTGTTTGGCATGGCGGTGGGCGACGTGCTGTTTCTGCGGCTCTCCATTCGCGAAGGGATGGCGAAAGGGGCGGGGTTTGGCGCGGCGTCGCACGGGGCGGGCACGGCGCGCTCGTACGAGCTCGGCCAGCAGGAGGGCGTGGTCGCCAGCCTGGTGATGATGCTCTCGGGCGTGGTGATGGTGCTGATTGCGCCGCTGGTGGCGTGGGTGATGTTTTAATTCCCCGGCCCTGCGGCCGGGGAGTGATGCTTAGTGCGCGCGGCCCTGCTCAACGCCCAGGCCGGTTTGCGAGCGGATAAACTGGGCGCGGAACTTCTCGCGCTCCAGATTACCTTCCGGCGAGTTGTCGGTGGCCGAGAAGAACCAGATGCCGATGAACGCCACGGCAATGGAGAACAGCGCCGGGTATTCATACGGGAAGATGGCGTTCTCGTGACCGAGGATCTGCACCCAAATCGTCGGGCCGAGGACCATCAGGATCACCGCCGTCAGCAGCCCCAGCCAGCCGCCAATCATCGCCCCGCGCGTGGTCAGCTTCGACCAGTACATCGAAAGCAGGATGATTGGGAAGTTGCAGCTCGCCGCAATCGAGAAGGCCAGCCCCACCATAAAGGCGATGTTCTGCTTCTCGAACAATATCCCCAGCAGGATCGCCACCACGCCCAGCACCAGCACGGTGATCTTGGACACCTTCAGCTCGTCGCGCTCGCTCGCCCCTTTGCGGATCACGTTGGCGTAGAGATCGTGCGAGACCGCAGAGGCCCCGGCCAGCGTCAGCCCGGCGACCACCGCGAGGATGGTGGCGAAGGCCACGGCGGAGATAAAGCCGAGGAACAGGTTGCCGCCCACCGCGTCGGCCAGGTGCACCGCCGCCATGTTGTTACCGCCAATCAGCGCGCCCGCCGCGTCCTTGAACGCCGGATTCGCCCCCACCAGCATGATCGCGCCGAAGCCGATGATGAAGGTCAGGATGTAGAAGTAGCCCATAAACCCGGTGGCGTAGAAGACGCTCTTCCGCGCTTCGCGCGCGTCGCTCACGGTGAAGAAGCGCATCAGGATGTGCGGCAGGCCCGCCGTGCCGAACATCAGCCCCAGGCCGAGCGAGAGCGCGGATATCGGGTCTTTCACCAGCCCGCCCGGGCTCATGATCGCTTCCCCTTTCGGGTGTACCGCCATCGCTTCGGTGAACAGGTTATTGAAGCTGAAGCCGACGTGCTTCATCACCATAAAGGCCATAAAGCTCGCGCCGAACAGCAGCAGCACCGCCTTGATGATCTGCACCCACGTGGTGGCGAGCATGCCGCCGAACAGGACGTACATCACCATCAGCACGCCGACCAGCACCACCGCAACGTGGTAGTTCAGGCCGAACAGCAGCTCGATGAGCTTGCCCGCGCCGACCATCTGCGCAATCAGGTACAGCGCCACCACCACCAGCGAGCCGCAGGCGGAGAGGGTGCGAATCGGCCCCTGCTTCAGGCGATAGGAGGCGACGTCCGCGAAGGTATAGCGCCCCAGATTGCGCAGGCGTTCGGCAATCAGGAACAGGATGATCGGCCAGCCGACGAGGAAGCCGAGAGAGTAGATCAGGCCGTCGTAGCCGGAGGTATAGACCAGCGCGGAGATCCCGAGGAACGACGCCGCGGACATAAAGTCGCCCGCAATCGCCAGCCCGTTCTGGAAGCCGGTAATGTTGCCGCCCGCGGTGTAGTAATCGTTGCGCGAGCGCACGCGCTTCGAGGCCCAGTAGGTAATGTACAGCGTCAGCAGGACGAAAATCAGGAACATGATGATCGCCTGCCAGTTGGTGGGCTGGCGCTGAACCTCGCCTGTAATGGCGTCGGCAGCGTTGGCTGCAAAAGGCAGTGCGGCGGCAAGCGCCGTCAGAACTCGCTTCATGATGCTTTTACCTCTTGCAGAACGGCCCTGTTAAGACGATCGAACTCGCCGTTGGCGCGCCAGACGTAGACGCCGGTCAGCACGAACGAAATCACAATCACGCCGATCCCAATCGGGATGCCGCGCGTGACGCTGGTTCCCGCGTGCAGCGGCGTGCCGAGCCAGTGCGGGGCAAAGGCGATCAGCAGAATAAAGCCGACGTAGATGACCAGCATGATGATGGAAAGTAAGAAGGCAAACCGTTGCCGTTTTTCGACGAGCTCCCTGTAGTGCGCACTGTTCTCTATCTGCTGACAAATATGGTCATTCATCACAGAGTCTCCAGAAGTTCCCCTTCGTCTTTCACGCCGCAGGTGCGTTGGCCGCACTCGACCACCCCAGTCACATAGTAAACTATGCTCCTGGGGATGTTCTCGCTTGCCGCCTTCCTGCAACGCGAAATCCTTTGGGGAGGGTTGTTTTAATTCCCTCTCCCTGAGGGAGAGGGTTAGGGTGAGGGTGAAGGAAGGAGCGGTCTGATGCCCTCACCCCGGCCCTCTCCCACGGGGAGAGGGAGAAAAAATTACGAAGGCATTGCGATGGCCTGCTTCTCTTCGAGCAGTTTGTCCACCACGCCAGGATCGGCGAGCGTTGAGGTATCGCCGAAGTTGCTGGTATCGCCCGCCGCAATTTTGCGCAGAATGCGGCGCATAATTTTGCCGGAGCGGGTTTTCGGCAGCGAGTCGGTCCAGTGCAGCACGTCCGGCGTGGCGAGCGGGCCGATTTCCTTACGCACCCAGTTTCGCACGTCCGCGTACAGCTCCGGCGACGGCTCTTCGCCGTGGTTTAGCGTGACGTAGGCGTAAATCGCCTGGCCCTTGATGTTGTGCGGAATGCCGACTACGGCGGCTTCGGCAATCTTCGGATGGGACACCAGCGCGGATTCTATCTCCGCCGTGCCCAGGCGGTGGCCGGAGACGTTCAGCACGTCGTCCACGCGCCCGGTGATCCAGTAGTAGCCGTCCTCATCGCGACGCGCGCCGTCGCCGCTGAAGTACATGTTCTTAAAGGTCGAGAAGTAGGTCTGCTCGAAGCGCTCGTGATCGCCAAACAGCGTGCGCGCCTGTCCGGGCCAGGAATCCACGATTACCAGGTTGCCTTCGGTCGCGCCTTCCTGCGGATTGCCCTCGTTATCCACCAGCGCGGGCTGCACGCCGAAGAACGGACGCGTTGCCGAACCGGCTTTCAGCTCCGTCGCGCCCGGCATCGGGGTGATCATGAAGCCGCCGGTCTCGGTCTGCCACCAGGTGTCCATCACCGGGCATTTTTCGTTGCCGATCTTCTTCCAGTACCACTCCCACGCTTCCGGGTTGATCGGCTCGCCCACGGACCCCAGGATGCGCAGGGACGAACGGTCGGTGCCTTCGATGGCCTTGTCGCCTTCCGCCATCAGCGCGCGGATCGCGGTCGGCGCGGTGTAGAGGATATTGACCTGGTGCTTATCGACCACCTGGCACATGCGCGCCGGGGTCGGCCAGTTCGGCACGCCCTCAAACATCAGCGTGGTAGCGCCGCAGGCCAGCGGGCCATACAGCAGGTAGCTGTGGCCGGTGACCCAGCCGACGTCGGCGGTACACCAGTAAATGTCGCCCGGATGGTAGTCGAACACGTATTTGAACGTGGTCGCCGCGTAGACCAGATAGCCGCCGGTGGTGTGCAGCACGCCCTTGGGCTTGCCGGTTGAGCCGGAGGTATAAAGGATAAACAGCGGATCTTCCGCGTTCATCTCTTCCGGCTGGTGCTGGTCGCTGGCCTTTTCGATCAGGTCGCTCCACCAGAGGTCGCGCCCCTCGTGCCAGTCAACGTTGCCGCCGGTACGCTTGAGGACGATAACGTTGCTGACGGTCTTCACGTTCGGGTTTTTCAGCGCTTCGTCGACGTTTTTCTTCAGCGGAATGCCGCGCCCGGCGCGCAGGCCTTCGTCGGCGGTGATCACCAGCTTCGAGCTGGAGTCGACGATTCGCCCGGCAACCGCTTCCGGCGAAAAGCCGCCGAAAATCACCGAGTGAATGGCGCCGATGCGCGCGCAGGCCAGCATCGCCACGGCGGCTTCCGGCACCATCGGCATATAGATAGCGACGACGTCGCCCTTTTTAATGCCTCTTTCCAGCAGGACGTTGGCGAAGCGGCACACGTCGCGGTGCAGATCTTTATAGGTGATGTGCTTGCTTAGAGAGGCGTCGTCGCCTTCCCAGATGATGGCCGTTTCGTTGCCGCGCTCGGCAAGATGGCGGTCCAGACAGTTTGCGGCCAGGTTCAGCGTGCCGTCTTCATACCATTTAATGGAGACGTTGCCCGGCGCAAAGGAGGTGTTTTTCACCTTCTGGTACGGTTTGATCCAGTCAAGGATCTGTCCCTGCTCGCCCCAGAAGGCGTCCGGGCTGGAGATGGAGTGCTGATACTTCTCGTGATACTGCTCCGGGTTTATCAGGCAACGGTCCGCAATGTTTGCGGGAATGTCGTGTTTATGGATTTGGCTCATGGCTTTTTTTCTCCTTGTAAGATGTTAATAATATGTCGCAAAAACGTTAAGAGTAGGGGCTTTACAAGCTTTGTTTAGGTTTTGGGCGGCAGATCACGCATTGTCTGAACAGGTTGAAAAATGAGCGAATGAAACTTTGAAGGGAAATAATTTATGCGGACGATTATTCACATTTAGGTGAAAAAAAGCGTTTTTATAACAAATGGTTATTTATAAGAATTATTACAAATTCGTGTCATAGCCCCTTTTGGCAGTGAAATGCCTCGTTCTTTAAGGCTTGCGCAGCATGCCGTGCAAATGATACTCATACGCCGCGTTAAAAAATCCCATAAACCAACGCAACACAATACATACCCTTTCAGTATGTCTCCCTATTCATGCAGTTCGGTGGTGCGGAGATTTCATTGAGGAAGTTAGTTTTTATGAAAAATTTGAAAATCAGCCTGGCCTGGCAAATCCTGCTGGCCCTTGTGCTGGGCATCTTACTGGGCAGTTACCTCCACTATCATAGCGACAGCCGCGAATGGCTGATCGCGAACCTGCTTTCTCCGGCAGGCGATATTTTTATTCACCTTATCAAGATGATTGTCGTCCCGATCGTGATTGCTACGCTGGTGGTTGGTATTGCCGGCGTGGGCGATGCGAAGCAGCTCGGGCGTATCGGCGCGAAAACCATTATCTATTTCGAAGTGATCACTACGGTGGCCATCATTCTCGGCATCACGCTGGCGAACGTGTTCCAGCCCGGTTCCGGGATCGATATGTCGCAGCTGGCAACGGTGGATATTTCGAAATACCAAAGCACAACCGCTGACGTGCAAAGCCATGCGCACGGGCTGATGGGGACGATTCTTTCGCTGGTGCCGACCAACATCGTCGCGTCCATGGCGAAGGGCGAAATGCTGCCGATCATCTTCTTCTCGGTGCTGTTCGGCCTGGGCCTGTCCTCCCTTCCGGCGACCCACCGCGAGCCGCTGGTGACCGTGTTCCGCTCTATCTCTGAAACCATGTTCAAAGTGACCCACATGGTGATGCGCTACGCACCGGTCGGGGTATTTGCGCTGATTGCGGTAACCGTCGCTAACTTCGGCTTTGCCTCCCTGTGGCCGCTGGCGAAGCTGGTTATCCTGGTTCACTTCGCGATCCTGTTCTTCGCGCTGGTGGTGCTGGGCCTCGTGGCGCGTCTGTGCGGGCTGAGCATCTGGATCCTGATCCGCATCCTGAAGGACGAGCTGATTCTGGCCTACTCGACGGCAAGCTCTGAGAGCGTGCTGCCGCGTATTATCGAGAAGATGGAGGCCTACGGGGCGCCTGCGTCAATCACCAGCTTCGTGGTGCCGACCGGCTACTCCTTTAACCTCGACGGCTCGACGCTGTACCAGAGTATTGCGGCCATCTTTATTGCCCAGCTGTACGGCATCGATCTCTCCCTGTGGCAGGAAATCGTGCTGGTGCTGACGCTGATGGTGACCTCGAAAGGGATCGCGGGCGTGCCGGGCGTGTCGTTCGTGGTGCTGCTGGCGACGCTGGGCAGCGTGGGCATTCCGCTGGAAGGGCTGGCATTTATCGCGGGCGTAGACCGTATCCTCGACATGGCGCGTACCGCGCTGAACGTGGTGGGTAACGCGCTGGCGGTGCTGGTGATTGCCAAGTGGGAGCACAAGTTCGACCGCAAGAAAGCGCTGGCGTACGAGCGCGAGGTGCTGGGTCGTTTTGATAAGACGGCCGACCAGTAGTGTAAAAAGCCTATTCCCTCTCCCCTTTGGGGAGAGGGTTAGGGTGAGGGGATTTTTACTCCCCGCTCAGCGCATCAAACTCCTCACACCCCGTATCAAACCCTTCGGTACAGCTCAGGTTCAACCAGTACAGCGCCTTCTGCTTATTCGGCGTGATAAAGCCTTTTTCACCCTGCTGGAACAGCATGCCCGCCCAATATTCCGCGTATCCCGTGCGCGACAGCGACGAGCTGCGCTTAAACCACGCGGCGGCTTTTGCATCGTCCTGGGCAACCCCAACGCCGTTGGCATAGATCAGCCCCAGCAGGGATTGCGCATCGACCGCCGAATCGCTGTCGAGATCCTCCGTGGCGGTTTGCAGCAGCGCAATGGCCTTTGGATAGTCGGTACTGCCTGCCTCGGTATTGACCAGCACGCGCGCCAGCATGATCGCACCGCGCTTGCTGCCCGCAATGTTCGCCTGCTGGGCAAGCGCTTTCGCCTGCACGTAATCACCCTGCGTAAAATGGATTTGCGACAGCAGGGCCATTGCGTCGACGTCGCCGCCTTTGGCCGCTTTCTCCGCCCACTGCGCGGCCTTCTGGCTGTCTCCGGAGCTAAAATACGTGTCGGCCAGATAGTACTGCGCACGCGCGTCGCCCGCGTCGGCCTGTTCCTGATACTGGCTGCCAATCGCGTTGGCGCGCGCCAGCGAGGTGAAAACGAACAACAACAGTAAAATGTGTCTCATGGATTCTTATCATTAGGGTACGTGCCGCGCAGTATAATCGCGGTCGCAGAAGAAAAAAACGGGTGCATTAAGACCTCAGCATCCTACAAGCCGGGCGGAACGGCCGTTCCGCCCGATGAGGTTAGCCCGAAATACAGGCTAATTTCGCCGCCACCTCCTGATGTTCGCTTTTTATTGTGAGCTCGCATAACTTCCCGCGATTAATAAAGGCGAATATCACTATGGTCAGACATATAATTGAAACTATGCCTAACACAGCTTTTAATGGCGTCATGCCTTTTACTCCTTGTCAAAAAAAGAATAAGAGGCTACCCTCAACTTGTTGGTTGTTGAGGGGGTAGCCTCGGGTGAATGCAAATTTCCCGGGGCTTTCCACTTTCTGTCCCTCAACAATGCTCAAGACAGAAAGTCTTAAGCACCCGCCGCACATCTTATCCCTCTGAAGTAAAATGCAAAGATGTAATTCTTTTCCGCGCTAATTACATTTTTCCTGCGAGACGCCTTCCAGAATAAATATAAAACTCATAAATGATAAATTTATAAATAAAAAGGGGATGAATAGCTCATCCCCTTTATTCAGCGTTTAATTAACGGCTTTAACCCATTGCGCTTTCGCGCAGCCGGGCCTTCAGCTTCGTATATTCGTCGATCACATACTGTTCCGCGGCGCGCTGATCGGCAATCGGCTCGACGCGCACGGCGCAGTATTTATACTCCGGCGTTTTGGTTATCGGGCTGAGGTTCTCCGTCACCAGCTCGTTACAGGCGCCAATCCACCACTGGTAGGTCATATAGACCGCCCCTTTGTTGGGCCTGTCGCTGACCTGGGCGCGCGTAATGATCCTGCCCTTACGCGAGTTCACCCATATCAGCGCCTCATCCTCAATGCCAAGCCGCTCCGCGTCGGCGGTGTTGATCTGCGCATAGCCCGGCTCATCCGCCAGCGCGGCCAGCGCGGCGCAGTTGCCCGTCATCGAACGGCACGAGTAGTGGCCCACCTCACGCACGGTGGAGAGCACCATCGGATACTCGTCGGTGAGCTTATCGATCGGCGCGACCCAGTCGCAGGTGAAGAACTGCGCCAGCCCGTTCGGGGTGTCGAACTTCTCCTTAAAGAGATACGACGTGCCCTGGTCGGCGTCGGACTCCTCGCGGCACGGCCACTGGATGTATCCCAGCTCGCCCATTTTTTCATAGGTCGCGCCGTAGAAGTCCGGACACAGGTGCCGCAGCTCGTCCCAGATCTCCTGGGTGTTGTTGTAGTGCATCGGATAGCCCATGCGGGTGGCGATTTCGCTGATGATCTGCCAGTCCGTTTTCAGGTCCCACTTCGGCTCGACCGCTTTGAAGAAGCGCTGGAAGCCGCGGTCCGCCGCCGTGTAGACGCCTTCATGCTCGCCCCATGACGTCGACGGTAAAATCACGTCCGCCGCCGCCGCGGTTTTGGTCATAAAGATGTCCTGGACGATGACCAGTTCCAGATCCTCAAACCCTTTACGCACCGCAGAAAGCTCGGCGTCGGTCTGGAGCGGATCTTCACCCATGATGTAGGCCGCCCGCACCTCGCCGTGCGCCGCGCGGTGCGGCAGCTCGCTGATGCGGTATCCGGTGTGCTCCGGCAGGCTCTCCACGCCCCAGGCCTTCGCGAATTTCTCGCGGTTTTCCGGGAACTTGACGTACTGATAGCCCGGATAGGTATCCGGCAGTGCCCCCATGTCGCACGCGCCCTGCACGTTGTTCTGGCCGCGCACCGGGTTCACGCCGACGTGCGGCTTCCCGAGATTGCCGGTCAGCATGGCGAGGCTGGTCAGGGAGCGCACGGTTTCCACGCCCTGATAGAACTGGGTCACGCCCATGCCCCACAGAATGGCGGCGGTTTTGGCCTCCGCGTACATCCGCGCGGCCTGGCGGATCTCCTGCGCGCTGACGCCGGTTATCGCTTCGACCGACTCCGGCGTGTAGCCTTCGACAATTTTCCGATACTCTTCAAAGCCTTCCGTACGCGTGGCGATAAAGGCCTGATCGTAGAGGTTCTCCTCAATGATGACGTGACCCATCGCATTCAGCAGCGCGATATTCGAGCCGTTTTTCAACGCGATGTGCATATCCGCAATGCGCGCGGTTTCGATTTTACGCGGATCGCAGACGATGATTTTCGCCCCGTTCTGTTTGGCGCGAATCACGTGGTTCGCGACGATAGGGTGCGAATCCGCCGGGTTGTAGCCAAAGATAAAGACGAGATCGGTGTTATCTATCTCGTTGATCGCATTACTCATTGCGCCGTTACCGACCGACTGGTGCAGACCTGCAACCGAAGGGCCGTGTCAGACGCGTGCGCAGCAGTCGACGTTATTGGTGCCAATAACGGCGCGCGCGAATTTTTGCATCACATAGTTGGTTTCATTCCCCGTTCCGCGCGAGGAGCCGGTGGTTTGGATCGCGTCCGGGCCATACTTGGCCTTGATGGCGCTGAGGCGGGTCGCGACGTAGTCCAGCGCCTCGCTCCAGGAGACGGCTTCCAGCCTGCCGCCGCGCTCGCGACGGATCATGGGGGTTTTCAGGCGCGGGGTGAGGATTTGCGTATCGTTAATAAAATCCCAGCCGTAATAGCCTTTCAGGCACAGGGTTCCCTGGTTGGTTTTCCCCTGTGCCGCTTCCGCCCGGATGATTTTGCCGTTATCGACCACCAGGTGGATCTTACAACCTGAGGCACAATACGGGCATACCGTGACGACTTTTTTCATCAGTCTGCTCCCGTTAGTCAATTCTTACGCAGCCACTATGCAGCTTCTATGCCATGTTTTTGATGTGGGTATTCGCTGACTTTACGGCTCCCTGCGGGAAAAAACGCTGACGAAAAACAGGCAATCGTCAAAATTGACGTGTCGAAAAGGGAGCGGATGTGACGCGGGTTGTAATTCCGTCACTGAATAAACACATTGGCTGGAGCCATCGGCAGAATGGTTCAGACTTAACATAATTTCCCGACGGAAGCAGATGATGAAACCGGCGATTCTGGTGGTAGATGACGATACGGCAGTGTGCGAGCTGTTAAAAGACGTGCTTAACGAGCACGTCTTTACGGTGCTGGTCTGCCATAACGGCCAGGACGCCCTTGACCGGATCCAGCAGGAGCCGGGCATCGCCCTGGTGCTGCTGGACATGATGCTGCCGGATATCAATGGCTTACAGGTGCTGCTGCAGCTGCAAAAGCAGCGCCCGGCGCTGCCGGTGGTGATGCTGACGGGGCTGGGGAGCGAGTCGGACGTGGTGGTCGGGCTGGAGATGGGGGCGGACGATTACATCGGTAAGCCGTTCAACCCCCGCGTGGTGGTGGCGCGGGTGAAAGCCGTGCTGCGCCGCAGCGGCGCGCTGGCGGCCGACGCCCCGGCACCGCGCGCGGCGGGTGTGACCTTCAACGGCTGGACGCTTGATACCGCCCGCTGCGAGCTGAGCGATCCGCAGCGCAACGCCGTGCCGTTAACCCAGGGCGAGTACGGCCTGCTGCTGGCGCTGGCGCAAAACGCCCGCCGGGTGCTGAGCCGCGAGCAGCTGCTGGAGCTGACCCACAGCGAAAGCGCCGACGTCTTTGACCGCACCATCGACGTGCTGATTATGCGCCTGCGGCGTAAAATCGAGGCCAACCCGCACCAGCCCGCGCTGATCAAAACCATCCGCGGGCTGGGGTACGTTTTTGCCGCCGACGTTAACCTTCCCGAGCGGGCGGCGTAGGGCGATCACACCACGGCTGGAACGATAATTGCCGCGAAAATCGCAATGATGACCAGATATTTCAGCGCGTAATAGAGGCGCCGGTTTTTCTTCTTCAGGCGCTGTCCGCGCTCGCGCCCTGCGTGAACGTACTTGAATAGGCGATTTATGCCGCCGGTACGATCGCCGTCATCATTGGGCGAGCTGGCTGCCGACATCAGCGTCGTGCCCACCCAGTGGTTAACCGCCTGCGCCCAGCGCCATTTCATCGGCCGTTCAATATCGCAGAACAGGATGATGCGCGTCCGATCCGTTTTATTTTCCGCCCAGTGTACGTAGGTCTCATCAAAAATGACGGCCTCTCCGTCGCGCCAGCTGTGTCGCTGCTGGTCTACCTCGATAAAACAGCGGTCGTCGTTCGGCGTAAACAGGCCCAGATGGTAGCGCACCGAGCCGGCGTAAGGATCGCGATGCTTGCCCAGATAGGCGCCCGCCGGGAGCTCGGCAAACATGGCGGCCTTCACCGAGGGGATCTCATTAACCAGCTTCGTCGTGACGGGGCACAGGGCCTGTGCCGACGGGTGCGCGTCGGCATACCACTTCAGATAAAAACGTTTCCACCCGCGCTTAAAAAACGTATTAAAACCGGCGTCATTGTTATTCTGTGCCGCCTTAATATGATCCTGCAGGCGCAGGGCTTCTTCGCGAATAACCGGCCAGCTGTCGGTGAGCTTTTTCAGCTCCGGAAAGTTTTCCGTTTCAAAGAAGGGCTGCTTTGCAGGAAGCGTTGAAAACGCGGTCATGAACATATTGATCGGCGCCATGAACGTGGAGTGATCGAATAGCTGCCGCGAGAGCGTTTGTTTTTCTTTGCCGCGCGAATGCGCATAGATAACGCTAATAATGAAAATACCGATAATAATGGCTGCGAACATTTTTCCCTTGTCCTGTATTGATTTTCTCATTCCGGAAAGCGAGCGCATACCGCGCCGCGCGTACCGAAGATGCCAGACGAAGAGAGTGTAGTTCGGGGATGAAAAATTAATAGAACTGTAATAAAAAATCGCAATTATTGTTAATTTGTTGGCGCCTATTCTCCTTTCCCTGGCCCTCTCCCCAAAGGGGAGAGGGCATGAAAACCGCGTGCGGCCGTTACTTCACCGTCCAGCCCTTATAGCTGCCAACGTTCTTTTTATCGATCATCGTCACCGGGATCAGCACCGGCTCTTTCGGTGCGGGCTTGCCCTGGAGAATGTCATAGCCGATCTCCACCGCCTTCGCCGCCATCACCTGCGGGTCCTGCGCCGGGGTGGCCACGAACAGGGAGTTTTCGCGCTTCAGCGCCTCTTCGCCGTCGGGCGAGCCGTCCACGCCGACGATAAAGAACTCGCTGCGCTGGGCCTGCTTCGCCGCCAGATCGGCGCCGATCGCCGTCGGATCGTTGATCGCAAACACGCCGTCGATCTTCGGATTGGCGGCCAGCAGGGAGGTCATCACCTCCAGCCCGCCTTCGCGGCTGCCCTTGGCGTTCTGGTTGTCCGACAGCACCTTAATGTCCGGGTGGCGCTTGAACTCGGTCTGGCAGCCTTCCACGCGGTTTTGCACCGCAGAGACCGGCGGCCCGTTGATGATCACCACGCTGCCTTTGCCCTTCAGGCGGTCGGTGATGTACTTGCAGGCCATTTCACCCGCCTGGGTGTTGTCGGAGGTGATGGTGGCGTCCGCGCCTTCCGCCGCGACGTCAACCGCGACGACGACGATCCCGGCCTCTTTCGCGCGCTTGACCGCCGGGCCGATCCCCTTCGAATCCGCGGCGTTCAGGATGATCATGTCCACCTTGGCGGCGATAAAGTTATCGATCTGCGAGACCTGCTGGCCCAGATCGTAACCGCTGGAGACCAGCGTCACCTTCACGTTGTCCCCCGCCAGCTTGCGCGCTTCCAGCTCCGCGCCCTTGGTGATCTGCACGAAGAACGGGTTGGCTAAATCGCCCACCGTGACGCCGATGGACTTCAGGTCTTTCGCCTGCGCGAACGGCGTCGCGGCAAGCAGCGCGCCAGCACAGAGCGCGGTCACTAACGGTTTTAAACGCATCTTGTCTTCCTCACGTAGGGTATTGTTGTTATGCACTTTGGTGGTGTCGGGTACGGTATTTGTCGATCAGCACCGCTATGATGATCACCGCCCCTTTGATCACCAGCTGCCAGAAGTAGGAGACGCCCATCAGCGTCATGCCGTTGTTGAGGGTGGCGATGATCAGCGCGCCCACCAGCGTGCCGGTGATCGTGCCGATCCCGCCGACGAAGCTGGTGCCGCCGAGGATCACCGCCGCAATGGCGTCCAGCTCGTAGCCCGTGCCGAGGTTGCCGTTGGCGCTGTAGAGGCGCGAGGCGCTCATCACGCCGCCCAGGCCGGAGAGCAGGCCGCTCATGCCGTAAACGAACAGCAGCACCAGCCAGACCTTGATGCCCGTCAGGCGCGCCGCCTGCATGTTGCCGCCGACCGCGTAGATGTGCACGCCGAGCGTGGTGCGGCGCAGGATGAACCAGCAGAGGGCAATCACCGCCAGCGCGATGACCACCAGCCACGGCACCGGGCCGAGATAGTTATTGCCGATCCACTCGAAGCTGATATTGGAGTTGATCACCGTGGTGCCGTCCGCCAGCAGGTAGGCCGCGCCGCGCAGGGCGGTGTACGTGCCGAGCGTGACGATAAACGGCGGCAGCCCGGCAAAGGCGACCAGCGCCCCGTTGAACAGCCCCAGCACCATGCCGAGCATCAGCGCCGCCGGAATAGAGAGCATCGCGAACTCGGGAATGAGCGACACCACCATCGCCGCGACCGCCGTGGTGCCCAGAATCGAGCCGACGGAGAGGTCAATCCCGCCGGTCAGGATGATGAACGTCATCCCCGCCGCCAGCACGATGTTGATCGACGCCTGACGGGTGATATTAAGCAGGTTGCTCTCGGTGAAGAAGTTAGGGGCGATGAAGCCAAATACCGCCACGATCAGGATCAGAATCGGCAAAATGCCGACCGTTTGCATCAGATCGCTCATCAGCATTTTTTTGGCCGAGGCGGATTTCGCCGCCTGCTGCGGGTTGGTTGTCTGCGTCATGGTTATACCGCCTGGTGATGAGTGTCGTTCACGCCGGTTGCCAGCGTCATAATGCTTTCCTGAGAGATGTCGCGGCCGTGAAGCTCGCCCGCAATGCTGCCTTCGCGCATCACGTACACCCGGTCGCTCATGCCCACCACTTCCGGCAGCTCGCTGGAGATCATCAAAATCGCCACCCCCTTGCGCGCCATCTGGTTCATGATGCGGTAGATCTCGCTTTTCGCGCCGACGTCCACGCCGCGCGTCGGTTCGTCCAGAATCAGAATGCGCGGGCCAATCGCCACCCAGCGGGAGATCAGCAGCTTTTGTTGATTGCCGCCGGAGAGCCCGCCCGCGCGCACCTGGGAATGCGGCACGCGGATGTTGAGCAGGGCGATGGCGTCATCGGAAATCGACTGCGCCTTTTTGCGATTGAGCATGCCGAAGGTGGCGTCACGCTCGAGCGTCGCCATGGTGATGTTCTCCTGCGCCGCCAGCTCGAGAAACAGCCCCTGCTCCTTGCGGTTCTCGGTGAGAAAGCCGATTCCGTTCTCAATCGCCGCGCGCGGGGAGTGGATCACCACCGGCTCGCCGTCGACCTCAATCATCCCGCCGGTGGCTTTGCGCACGCCGAAAATCAGCTGCGCCAGCTCGGAGCGCCCGGCACCGACCAGCCCCGCCAGCCCGACGATTTCGCCGGAGCGCACCTGCAGGCTGCACGGCTGCACTTTTTTGCCGTCGGTGAGGTGGTGGACGTTAAGGCGCGGGCTGCCGAGCGGGATATCGCGCTCCTTGTTGAACAGGTCGCTGAGCGGACGGCCAACCATCATTTTTACCAGCTCGGAGGCGTTGAGCCTGTCGCGCGTCAGGCTGCCGACGTACTGCCCGTCGCGCAGGACGCTGACGCGGTCAGAAAGCTCATACACCTCCGCCATGCGGTGGCTGATGTAGATAATCGCCATGCCTTCGTCGCGCAGGCGCAGGATCAGCTCAAACAGGCGGTGGGTTTCGCGGGAGGAGAGGGCGGCGGTGGGTTCGTCCATCACCAGAATGCGGCTGTTGCGGTGCAGCGCGCGGGCAATTTCCACCTGCTGCTGCTCGGCGATGGTCAGCTTCATCACCAGGTCGGTCGCGCTGAACTGCGCGCCCAGCCGGTCAATCACCGCCTGCGCCTGAGCGGCCATCTCCTTGCGCTGCACCAGCCCGCCGCGCGACAGCTCGCTGCCGAGAAAAATGTTCTCCGCAACGGTGAGGTTGGGCGCGAGCTGCATCTCCTGGTAGATCAGGGTAATGCCCGCCGCCAGCGCGTCCTTCGGCCCCCTGATGTGAAACAGCTGGCCGTCGATGCGGATCTCGCCGCCGGTGGCGGTGTAGGCGCCCGCGAGGATCTTCATCAGCGTGCTCTTTCCCGCGCCGTTTTCTCCCATCAGCGCGTGGATCTCACCGGGGAAAACCGTCAAATCCACGCCCTTGAGCGCGTGAAAATGGCCAAAGGTTTTGGCTATGCCGCGCATCTCTAAAACCGGGGTTCTGCTCATGGCGGATCTCCTGTGAACGTCGATATCTGCACTTCATCACAGGCGCGTAAATGCAAAATGTCAGAAGCCGTTCATATTTGTCATAGTGATGAATAGCTAACGCGGATCGCATTTTACCCTCACCCCAGCCCTCTCCCTGGAAGGGAGAGGGAGCAAATCATTCCCTCGCCCCTTTGGGGAGAGGGCCAGGGTGAGGGGACACCCAACCGCACAGGAGCCCAACCACATGCCAGCACGCCCCCCGTTCTTCGCCAGCGCCCGCGGCCGCCTGCTGATCTTCAATCTGCTGGTGGTGGCGGTCACGCTGATGGTCAGCGGCGTGGCGGTGCTCGGCTTTCGTCACGCCAGCCGCATTCAGGAGCAGGTGCAGCAGCAAACGCTGGATGACATGACCGGCAGCATGAACCTCGCGCGCGATACGTCGAATGTGGCAACCTCGGCGGTGCGCCTGTCGCAGGTGGTCGGTGCGCTGGAATACAAGGGGGAAGCGGAGCGGCTGAAGGAGACCCAGACGGCGCTGCGCCGCTCGCTGGAGCAGCTCGCCGACGCGCCGCTGGCGCAGCAGGAGCCGGCGCTGGTGGCGCGTATTATTCGCCGCAGCAATGAATTACAGCAGAGCGTCACGGGGATGCTGGAGCGCGGGCAGCGGCGCCATCTTGAGCGCAACGCGCTGCTCAGCTCGCTTTACCAGAGCCAAAGCGAGCTGCGCCATTTGCAGGATATTAACCGCCGCGACGGCAGCAACGTGCCGGACGGACGCCAGCTTGCGGAGATGGACCGGCTGATCCTTGCCGCGATTGGCACGCCGTCCCCACGTTCCACGGTCCAGCAGCTGGATGAGGTCACGGCGATGCTGCCCCCGCGCGCCGACCAGCGGGCGGCGAGCGAGGTGCTTCCTGATTTTATCACCGAGCTGCGCAAGCTCGCGCCGCTGGCCAACCGGCTGGAGGAGAGCGAGCTGGCGATTAGCTGGTATATGTTTCACATCAAGGCGCTGGTGGCGATTTTAAACAGCGATATCAATCAGTACGTTGAGCAGGTGGCGCAGGCCTCACGGCTTCGCATGGCCCAGAGCCACCGGGAGCTGCGCTCCATCAGCGTGTTTATCAGCGTATTTGCCCTGCTGGCGCTGATCATCACCGGCTGCGCCTGCTGGTACATCTACCGAAATCTCGGCACCAACCTGACGGCCATTTCCCGGGCGATGTCGCGCCTTGCCCACGGGGAGCAGGACGTCTCGGTGCCCGCGCTGCAGCGGCGCGACGAGCTGGGCGAGCTGGCGCGCGCGTTTAACGTTTTCGCCCGCAATACCGCCTCGCTGGAACACACCACGCGGCTGCTGAAGCAAAAAACCACCCAGATGGAGATTGACCGCGTTGAGCGACAGGGGCTGGAAGAGGCGCTGCTGCACAGCCAGAAGATGAAGGCCGTTGGCCAGCTGACGGGCGGGCTGGCGCATGATTTTAACAACCTGCTGGCGGTGATTATCGGCAGCCTGGAGCTTACCGATCCGCAGTCGCCGGACGCGCCGCGCATTGCCCGCGCGCGCAAGGCCGCCGAGCGCGGCGCCACGCTCACCCAGCGCCTGCTGGCGTTTTCCCGCAAGCAGTCCCTGAACCCGCACGCCGTGGAGATGAAGCCGCTGCTGGAAAACCTCAGCGAGCTGATGCGTCACTCCTTACCTGCGGCTCTTGCGCTGGAGATTGAGGCGCAGTCCCCGGCGTGGCCCGCGTGGATTGACGTCAGCCAGCTGGAAAATGCGATTATCAACCTGGTGATGAACGCCCGCGACGCGATGGAAGGGCAAAGCGGCGTGATTAAAATTCGCACCTGGAACCAGCGCGTCACCCGCAGCGACGGGCGCAGGCAGGATATGGTGGCGCTGGAGGTCATCGATCGCGGTAGCGGGATGACGCAGGAGGTGAAATCCCGGGTCTTCGAACCGTTCTTCACCACCAAGCAGCCCGGCAGCGGCAGCGGGCTGGGCCTGTCGATGGTGTATGGCTTTGTGCGCCAGTCCGGCGGGCGCGTGGAAATCGACAGCGCGCCGGGGCAGGGCACCACCGTGCGGCTGCATCTGCCGCGCGCGACGATGCTCCCCGTCCCGCGCGACGAGGCGCTGGCTGCGGCCGCGTCTACAGAGAGCGAACAGCTTGTGCTGGTGCTGGAAGATGAGCCTGACGTTCGCCAGACGCTGTGCGAGCAGCTCCATCAGCTTGGCTACCTGACGCTGGAAGCCGGGAGCGGCGAGCAGGCGCTGAACCTGCTGGCCGCGTCCCCGGATATCCACGTGTTGATCAGCGACCTGATGCTCCCCGGCAGCCTCAGCGGCGCGGAGGTGATTAACCATGTGCGCAGCCATTACCCGCAGCTTCCGGTGCTGCTGATCAGCGGCCAGGATTTACGGCCGACGCCTAACTCCCGGTTGCCGGACGTGGCGCTGCTGCGCAAACCGTTCACCCGCGCGCAGCTGGCGCAGGCGCTGCGTAAGGTGAGGGGGATATGAGATTTCTCCGCTTTTTTCAGAATTTAACTCCTGTTTCAGCTATTTACAGCGCTATGCCCCCATGCAACCATCCTGATTAACCTCAAATTTATTCTGGTCTTTGTTATGGATAACTGGCTGGCGCTTTTCGACGGACAGATCCGCTATTTTCTGGATATCAACGACAGCCCGGTGAAACCGGACGTCCTGCGCTTTCGCGGCAGGGAAGCGCTGAGCGAGCCGTTCAGGTGGGATATCGAGTTCACCACGCCGCAGGGCAACATCGTCCCGGAAGACGTGCTGATGAAGTATGCATCGTTTCGCATGCGCAGCGGCAAAAACGTACACGGCATCGTCACCCGCCTGGAATGGCTCTCCACCACCGCAGACCAGTCCCACTACCGGCTCACGCTCAGCTCCCGCCTCGCGCTGCTGGAGCACACGCGGCAGTGCCGTGTTTTTCAGAACCGGTCGGTGCCGGAGGTGGTGGAGCAGGTGATGCGCGGCCACGGGCTGGAGGGGCCTGACTTTGAGTTTCGCCTGGAACGTACCTACCCGGCGCGTGAAATTATCACTCAGTGGCGGGAAACGGACCTCGAATTTATCCGGCGCATTCTGTCTGAGGTGGGCATTTTCTGGCGCACGGAGATGGATAACAGCCGCGAGCTGGACGTGTACATCTTCGCCGACAGCCAGCTTCACTACCGGTTTGACGCGCGCCTGCCGTACCGCGAGCCATCGGGCCTGTTCGACGGCGCGGCGGAATCGGTGTGGGACGTGCGGACCTGGCACAACGTTGTGACCGGCACCGTCGCCACGCGGGACTACAACTACCGCACCGCCTCGACGCCGATGGATGCAACTGTCAGCGTGCGCAGTGATGCGGTCACCACAGGGGAGCACTACCGCTACGCCGCGCCATACCGCGAGGCGGGTGACGACACCAGCCCGGAGCCGGAAACCGAATCCGGCGCGTTTTATGCGCGACTTCATCACGAGCGGGAGCTCAACAAATCGGCCCGAATCCACCTGTTCAGTAATGCCTCTGGCCTCGAGCCCGGGCAGGTACTGGAGCCGCAGGGTAACGTCATTACTGCCCTGAGGGAAGGCGTGCTTATCACGCTGGTGACCTTCCGGGGAGCCCGGGATTCCCGTCTGCACGTGTCGGTATGGGGCATGCCCTACACCGAACGTTACTGCTTCCGCCCGACGGAAATCCCGCGCCCTGAAATCCACGGTACCCAGCCTGCCCGCGTTGAGAGCCGGGAGAAGAACGATATTTACGCGCACCTGGACGAACACGGGCGCTACCGGGTCAGGCTCGACTTCGACCGCGAAGGCACGGAGCCCGGATACGGCTATCTGTGGCTGCGGATGGCGAAGCCGACCGCAGGCGATACGCTGGGCTGGCACGCGCCGCTCACCGACGGGACGGAAGTGGCGATTGCCTACAGCAACGGCGACATCGACCTGCCGTACATCGCGTACGCGCTGCACGATTCTGAGCACCCGGACCACGTGAGCCGCGACAATCACACCCGCAACGTGCTGCGCACGCCTGCGAACAACAAGCTGCGGATGGAGGATAAGCGCGGGGAGGGGCACGTCAAGCTCGCCGCGGAGTACGGCAAGACGCAGCTCAACAGCGGGCACCTGGTGGACGCACAGGGGCAGCGTCGGGGTCAGGGGGCCGAGCTGCGCACTGATGAACACGGGGCTATCCGCGCCGGAAAGGGGCTGTTTGTCAGCGCGGATGCGCAGCCGAAAGCGCAGGGCGAGGCACTGGACATGGATGCTGCCCTGGAGGAAATCGACCGGCTCAACCAGCAGCTGCAGCAGCTGGAAATGGCGGCAGAACAGGCGCAGGCGCTGAAGGCGGATGTTGACAGCCAGATAGCGATGTTTGAGCAGCGGCTGAAGCCGCTCAACGAGGCGCTGCTGATGTCCGCTCCGGAAGGGATGGCGCTGACCAGCGGGGAGCATCTGCAACTGGCCGCCAGCAAAAACGTCGCCATCAATGCAGGCGGGGATATCAGTGCAGGCGTCATGGGCAACATGACCGCGCTGGCCGGAGAAAAGCTCGGGCTGTTTGCGCGTACCGGCCAGCTGAGCCTGAAGGCAAGTGAAGGCCCGGTGGAGCTGCAGGCGCAGAACGCAAATATGCGGCTGTTTGCAGAAAAGAAGCTGACGATGAGCTCGGCGAGTGACATCTCCTTTGCCGGGAAAAAACGCATCACGCTGATAGGTGGCGGGAGCTACCTGCGGCTGGAGGCGGGGAAGGTCGAGTATGGTACGACGGCGATGTATCTGCGCAGGACGAAAAGGACGATGGCGGCGGGAGCTACGCCACAGCAGCCGGAAATGCCCTGGCTTGCCGACCCGGTTAAATCCTCTGCCAGTGCGCTGATGCAGTATCTGTATCACGACGATGTGCCGGTAGTAGGCGCGCCTTTCAACGCGACTCTCGCTGATGGCACTGTCCGGAAAGGTAACCTTGACGGTGCGGGATATCTGCATCTGGAAAACGTCCCGCCGGGGAGTGTGCAGGTTGAGTTCGGGCCGGATACCCGGAATTATTTACGTAAAAATAAGACCGATAATCAGTCGTTTGTTGGGGCATCGCTCAGCGATGCAGACATTGACTCATTGATAGCGAAGCACAGCGGAGGTGTGGGATGAGTGGGGTGAGCGTTGCCTGGTTTAAGGAAACCAGCCTGGAAACCGGAGAATGGATCTGGGGTACGCTTCAGGGGGCATTTAATGAAAAACAGACCTTCGGGCAGATCATTGTTGATGCGGCGATCGGCATGATCCCCCTGGTCGGCGATGTAACGGCAGTCCGCGATCTGATTGCTGTTTCGATGGGACTGGCAAAAGAACCGAAGAAACGGGAAAGCGTCACTGAATGGGTATTCCTGGTGATCCTGTTGTTTGCGCTAATCCCGGTAATTGGTGGCGTGATAAAAGGCGTCGGACGTCTGGCTCTGCGTGTGACAACAAAAGCAGCAGAGAATGTGGAAACCCTCGGAGATGTGATTAAGTTTCTGAACCGTATAGGCGAAGGCGATGCGGTGAAGTGGCTGAATAAGCTGAATGTCGTTGAGTATCAGGCGCAGCTGATTGAAAAGATGAGTGATTTCTGCAACACGATGATCACCGCCATTAATCAAATCCTGAAAGCCCGGGTCGGGCGGATGCTGCCGGAGAAATGGCAGGCGGACTTACTCCGGGTACGGGATGGTTTTGTGGCGCTGCAACAGCTGGCGGCGAGAATGATCCCGCAGGCGCTGAAAGAGCTGGATGCGAAACTGCGAGTGTTACAGGCGCTGGTGTATAAAGGCGAAATTCATACGATAGCGACGGGAACAGGACGCGCTGAAGTCCGACGTGAGGCTGAGGCGTATTTGATTGAACGTCCTCTGAGGGAAGCACCGAAGCAGGGGACGCGGTATCCGAGTGTTCATGCGGAGGAACGTTATAAAAAGAGATTACGCTTGAAATATTCAAAAGCTGGTTATCCGGATTTATTTGCGCGGCTTCCGGAGAAAAGTCCGGCATTTGGGGCAAAGCTGGTTTATGCCAATATCGCTTCTTTTAGCGGTGAAATTACCGCTAAAAGCGCCCGTGATATGGGGGGAAGTACAATTTATCGCGCTTTTGGTAATCCTACAGAATTAGCGCCCAACGGTTCTTGGGCGGCTGGCGGATTCTGGGGGTATCAAAAAGTGCCAAGCAGTGCTGAAGAATGGCGTCAGCTTTCAGCTGTACTGGATGAGTGGAACGGTAATGGTTTTCTGGTAGTGCTGCATTTGCCGGAAGACCTGGCAACACGTATGCCGGGTAGCAATGCCTGGCACGGTAATATTGCAGAGCAGTTCGGAAACGAAATTCCTGCCCAATATCTGCAGGGCGGTGGCGAACAGGTGATTATAAATCTGGACGAAACGTTGAAAACAGAGTTGAACCGCATCGGGGAACAGGTCAAAGCTACCGGACTGGCTACTAGCGTTGAAATTAACGGTGTGAAGGCCGAGTTTTATTCCACAAACTGGCAGGATGCTAACGGCGTGCATGGCTACAGTAAATCAGAAGGAATAGACCCACCCTATGCCACGACCACAAGAGAGTTACATGATGATGAACTGCGCAGCAAAGTTACAGACCGGGGGATACTTAACGCAGCACGCATTGAACACCAGATGACCACAGGGAGTGAGCAATGATTACGATTGAAAAGACAAAGTATCCAATGACAGATGAACAAGTGCGTCGCAAACTGTTCTGGCTGTTACAGCGACTGAGTAGCTATACCCTTTGGCAGCGTAAACGAGATACCTGGGCGTATTTTACACAGCAGTATGAACAGGCTCTGAAAACCTGGCCGGAAGAGATAACGAAGGGATTTTATTCAAAAGGAATTATTAGGGCATATGAAGTATTACGTCTATATGAGGAAGGGTTATCTGAATTGGCCGTGGGCAACCGGCAGGTGTGGCAACGCCAGACAGGAGCCTTTCACCAGCTTTTTAGGCCAGTGAGTTTAATTAGAACTTATTTTTATTATCCTTGCCATAACGAGCGCGGTGGTCAAGAGGAAGCTTACCCCCCTGAAATAGAAATATTGAATAAATTAAAAATCGCAGCAGAATTCAAAGGCGATAATCTGCTGTATCCGCCGCATGATAATGTTTGTAATATTTTTGACGCGGAATATTTACTGAACCCTGAAAATTATCGCCATCATTTCAGAACGCTGCCTTATCCGGTATTCCCTAAAGATCTCCCCCCTGTTCCAGAAAGTTGCGATATCATTATTAAAACCGATGACCCGGTGCCCTGCGATGGTATCTGGGAACCGGTAAAAATTCAGTATAATCATAAACTGCTGGTGATAAAAACCGATATTAGTGGGTTTAAAAATCTCGGGCCATATAATTATTTTATTCGTGGAATGCATGCTCCCCGCCAGGATTATTACGACGTATTAATTGAAAGTGACACAGAAATGGTTATCCCTGACGATCCAATCCGTTACCGGGATGTTCACTGGCGTCTGGTCTGGGAAGATACCCGCTACTGTGACGGCATTATTCCCGATGAATCAGAATATTTTCTGGATGACGCGTCAGGCAAACGCATTACCTGCCCGAGCGGGGAGCCTTGTCCGCATTCAGGCCACTGGGCGACCATAGCCGGAGGGCATCAGCAGTTTATTGATATTCAGGCCGGGCAGTTGATGCCAGAAGCAACCAAATATCAGAGCAATATTTATGCAGATGAATTTCATCTTCCTGCGATATGGAGCCTTTTACACCGTGATGATGGTGGGAGTGTTTATATAAAATTGGTGGATAGTTAAATTTTTGTATAATGCTTTCGACGGACAGACCCGCTACTTTCAGGAAATTAATGACAGCCCGGTAAAGCCGGACGTCCTGCGCTTTCGCGGCCGGGAAGCGCTGAGCGAGCCGTTCAGACGGGATATCGAGTTCACCACGCCGAAGGGTAACCTCGTTCCGGAAGACGTGCTGATGAAATATGCGTCGTTCCGCATGCGCAGCGGCAAAAACGTACACGGCATCGTCACCCGCCTGGAATGGCTCTCCACCATCGCAGACCAGTCCCACTACCGGCTGACGCTCAGTTCCCGCCTGGCGCTGCTGGAGCACACGCGGCAGTGCCGTGTTTTTCAGAACCGGTCAGTGCCGGAGGTGGTGGAGCAGGTGCTGCGCTGCCACGGGCTGGAGGGGCCGGACTTTGAGTTTCGCCTGGAACGTACCTATCCGCCGCATGAAATTATCACTCAGTGGCGGGAAACGGATTTGCAGTTCATCCGGCGCATTCTGTCCGAGGTGGGTATCTACTGGCGCACGGAGATGGATAACAGCCGCGAGCTGGATACCTACATCTTCGCCGACAGCCAGCTTCACTACCGGTTTGATGTGCGCCTGCCGTACCGCGAGCCGTCGGGTCTGTTCGACGGCGCGGCAGAGTCGGTGTGGGACGTGCGGACCTGGCACAAGGTTGTGACCGGTACGGTCGCCACCAGAGACTACAACTATCGCACTGCCACCACGCCGATGGATGCGACGGCCCGTGTGCACCTGTTCAGCAATGCCTCTGGCCTCACGCCAGGACAGGTGCTGGAGCCGCAGGGTGACGTTATTACTGCCCTGAAGGAGGGGGTCCTTCTCACGCTCGTGACCTTTCGGGGAGCCCGGGATTCCCGTCTGCACGTGTCGGTATGGGGCATGCCCTACACCGAACGCTGGTGCTTCCGCCCGACGGAAATCCCGCGCCCTGAAATCCACGGCACCCTGCCTGCCCGCGTTGAGAGCCGGGAGAAGAATGATATCTACGCGCACCTGGACGGGCACGGGCGCTATCCTAGTCTGCATGCGGAGGAATGGCATAAAACAACATTGCAGCGAAAATATTCGAAGGGTGGATATCCGAATTTAATGCGATATAAAGGTAAAAGTCCTGCTTTTGGTGATAAGGACGTATTTACAGACATTGCTTCTTTCAGCGGAAATATTACAGCCAGAAGTGCCCGCGAGATGGCAGGCAGCACCATTTTTCGCGCCTTTGGTAATCCGACAGATTTGGCACCCAATGGTTCCTTGGCTGCAGGAGGATTCTGGGGATATCAGAAAGTACCGGGGAGTGCGGAGGAATGGCGTCAGTTATCGGCAGTACTGGATGAGTGGAACGGCAACGGCTTTCTGGTGGTGCTGCATCTGCCGGAAGATCTGGCAACACGCATGCCGGGAAGTAATGCCTGGCACGGAAAAATAGCTGAACAGTTCGGTAGCGCAATTCCAGCTCAATATCTGAAAGGTGGTGGCGAGCAGGTAATTATTAATCTGGATGAGATGCTGAAAAAGGAGCTGAACAATGTTGGTGATCAGGTAAAAGCCAGCGGACTGGCTACTAGCGTTGAAATTAACGGTGTGAAGGCCGAATTTTATCCAACAAACTGGCAGGATGCTAATGGCGTGCATGGCTACAGCAAACCAGAAGGAATAGACCCACCCTATGCCACGACCACACGAGAGTTGCATGATGATGAACTGCGCAGCAAGGTGAAAGAGAGGGCGATGATTAATGCAGCCCGCATTGAACACCAGACGACTACAGGGAATGAGCAATGATAACTATTGAAAAAACAAAGTATCCAATGACAGATGAACGAGTGCGTCGCAAACTGTTCTGGCTGTTACAGCGACTGAGTAGCTATACCCTTTGGCAGCGTAAACGGGATGCCTGGGCCTATTTTGTGCAGAAGTATGAAGAAGCGTTAAAGACATGGCCGGAAGATAAATCTGATGGCTTTCATCCGAAAAACATTATCTGGTCTTACGATGCACTGCGTCTCTATGACGAAGGACTCGCTGAACTGGCTATGGGAAACCGACAGGTGTGGCAGCGTCAGACAGGGGCATTTCATCAATTAGCCCGTCCAGTTGGATTGATCGAAAGCTTTTTTTACCCTCTTTGTCATGAACGAGGAGCTCAGCAAGAACCTTATCCGCCAGAAGTGGAAAAACTTAATAAACTAAAGATTGCAGCAAAAATACATGGTGATTATATCATGTATCCACCACATGACAATGTATGCAACTTTTTCGATGCTGCATATTTATTAGAATTAGATAATTATGAATATAATTTTAATGAATTAGTGTATCCGACTTTTCCAGAATATCTCTCTACTGTTCCAGAACGCAGCGATATTATTATTAAAACCGATGACTCGGTGCCCTGCGACGGCATCTGGGAACCGGTAAAGATTCATTACAACCATAAACTATTAATTTTTAAAGGCGGCATCAGTGGATTTAAAAACCTCGGCGCTTATAATTATTTTATTCGCGGAATGAATGCTCCCCGCCAGGTCTATTACGACGTATTAATTGAAAGTGATACAGAAATGGTTATCCCTGACGATCCAATCCGTTACCGGGATGTTCACTGGCGTCTGGTCTGGGAAGATACTCGCTACTGTGACGGCATTATTCCAGATGAATCAGAATACTTTCTGGATGACGCGTCAGGCAAACGCATTACCTGCCCGAGCGGGGAGCCTTGTCCGCATTCAGGCCACTGGGCGACCATAGCCGGAGGGCATCAGCAGTTTATTGATATTCAGGCCGGGCAGTTGATGCCAGAAGCAACCAAATATCAGAGCAATATGTATGCAGAAGAAATTCATCTTCCTGCGGTATGGAGTCTTTTACACCGTGATGATGGTGGGAGTGTTTATATAAAATTGGTGGATAGTTAAATTTTTGTATAATGCTTTCGACGGACAGACCCGCTACTTTCTGGAAATTAATGACAGCCCGGTAAAGCCGGACGTCCTGCGCTTTCGCGGCCGGGAAGCGCTGAGCGAGCCGTTCAGACGGGATATCGAGTTCACCACGCCGAAGGGGAATATTTCCCCGGAACAGGTGCTGATGAAGTATGCCTCCTTCCGGATGCGCAACGGCAAAAACGTTCACGGCATCGTCACCAGCCTGGAATGGCTTTCCACCACCGCAGACCTCCCCACTCCCTCCTCCGGCCACCATGCGGGAGTTTAACCCCGAAACGCTGACTCCCTGGGTGACGCCGGTCTATGCAAAATCCTGTCTGAAAGAGAAAGGCTGTACTGATGCCGGTACCACAGAAGAGCCTGTAGAAAACTTCGGCCAGATGACGATTTTTGCCCAGCCGGTTGAAGATGACTGCTGTGGGTACGGTCATCAGCATGCTCCTGCCGAAGATGAAGAAGTTGTTCAGCATGCCCAGTCAGCCAAAAAACGTAAGTCTGACACCGGAGGCGAAAAAGCCCCCGCCGAAGCATCCACCGCACCGCTTGCACTGGGAGCGGCAACTGGCGTTATGACGCAGGTATGGGGAGAGTGGTCCTTAACCGGCGTACTGGGCGCCGCCCGGGGTATTCCGTATGTGGGGGCAATGATGTCCGCGCTGTATGTCCCGTCTGCGGGTGAAGGCAGCGGCAATGTGCCCGGACGGGATGAATTCTGGTACGAGGAAGAACTGCGGCAGAAAGCGGGAACCGGGGCTAAAGCGACGACCCGGGTCAGGTTCTTCTGGCGGCAGGACGAACAGGGCAACATGCGGGTCTACGGCGTTCATACGGGTGAAGGTACGCCGTATGAAGGTGTGCGCACGGCTGAAATGAAGTGGGTAAAAATAGCCGCTATGAGTTTACCCCCGCTCACGGTACTGATGGCCCGCTGATAACCTGGACGCCGGAAAGGCCGGAAAACGGCAACATTCCGTCGCATACGGGCAGCTATATCAGGCCCATTGACCAGGCTACAATTCTGGTCACGCCAATATCAGACGGAAAAGATGAATACACGACACCGCTATTCCCGGTGCCGGAAGAGAGGGATCTTAACTATTACATTCTGGTGTTCCCGGCGGACTCCGGGATTAAGCCGATTTATGTTTATCTGAAAGATGATGCACGAAATAAATCCGGAACAGCTACTGCAACGGTGTGAATCGCCACGAATAACCTGGACACCTTAGAACCGTTGATTGACCGATCTGAATTACGCTCTCGCGGCATTCCAGAGTAAATTCCAGCCGTTTCCCAGCAACCCCGCGCTTCCGGCAATCTTATGCGTGGTTCGTTCAATGGATGCCGGAATCCTGAGACGGGAAATTTGAGATTTCTCCGCTACACCCCAATTTCACCCTCTATTACCGTAACGCCAGCCCCCCTGTGAGACTGGCTTTATGAAACGTTACTCTACCGCTCTGTTATTTGGCCTGCTGTCGCTCACCAGCCAGCTGGCGCACGCCGATATTGTTGATGATGCCATCGGCAACATCCAGCAGGCGATCAACGATGCCTATAATCCCGGCAGCAGCCGCAGCAATGATGATGATGACCGCTATGACGATAATCGCCGCGCGGACAGCCGTCAGTATGACGATCGTCGTCGGCAGCTTGAGGAGAGACGCCGCCGTCTGGACGAACGTCAGCGCCAGCTGGACGACGATCGGCGGCAGTTAGAGGAAGATGAGCGCAGATTGGAAGACGATTACGATCGTTGAGCACGTGCGGCCTGATGCCCTCGCCCCGGCCCTCTCCCACAGGGCTGAGGAATCCCCAGAAAAATGAAAAGCACGATGAAGTGTGATCTACTGATTGCGCCAACAAAACAGAAGAGACCTCATCGTGCCTTTACATACAGTCTGCCAGAGATTTTTCTCCTCG